>DASYWC010000150.1:0-9268 GCA_035936615.1 Allosphingosinicella sp.
TTCCTCTACACCCGCTTCGAAGAGATCTGCGAGATCATGAAGGCCTACGACATCGCCTTCTCCCTGGGTGACGGCCTTCGCCCCGGCTCCATCGCCGACGCCAACGACGAAGCCCAGTTCGCCGAGCTGGCGACACTTGGCGAGCTGACCCAGATCGCCTGGAAGCACGACGTCCAGGTGATGATCGAAGGCCCCGGCCACGTGCCGATGCACAAGATCAACGCCAATATGGACAAGCAGCTCGAAGCCTGCGGCGAGGCGCCCTTCTACACATTGGGCCCCCTCACCACCGACATAGCTCCGGGCTACGACCACATCACCTCCGCGATCGGAGCCGCCATGATCGGCTGGTTCGGAACCGCGATGCTCTGCTACGTCACGCCCAAGGAGCATCTGGGCCTCCCCGACCGCGACGACGTCAAGGTGGGCGTCGTCACCTACAAGCTCGCCGCCCACGCCGCCGACCTCGCCAAAGGCCACCCAGCCGCCAGAATGCGCGACGATGCCCTAAGCCGCGCCCGCTTCGAATTCCGCTGGCGCGACCAGTTCCACCTCAGCCTCGACCCCGACACGGCGGAGCAATATCACGACCAGACCCTCCCGGCAGAAGGCGCGAAGACCGCCCACTTCTGCAGCATGTGCGGGCCCAAGTTCTGCTCTATGAAAATTACTCAAGAGGTGAGAGACTTCGCGGCGAAGCAGAACGCGAGTGCGGACACCTTCTTGGAAGCCGACGCCGGCATGGCTCAGATGAGCGAGAAATTCCGCGAGCAGGGCGGCGAGATCTACTTGCCGGCCGCCGACTAGACGGGCTTCATCCCCCGTTCACCTGTCGGGGATCAGCTTCCCACTCCGAGTTGTTCAACCTGGGGGGGTAAGCATGCGAACGTTGATTTCCGGCTGCGCATTGACTGCGGCCCTGGTGCTCGCGGCACCGGCACCGGCAGCGGAGCAAAAGCCCGATCCGGAGCAGTCCGAGATCATTGTCGAGGGGACTCGGAACCGGGATCGGCAGATTTCCGAGTTCGTCAGTGCGCTCACCAAGGCCCGCGCCTTCGACCAGATCAGCCGCTTCGAGCAGCCGATGTGCCCGTTGGCGCTGGGGCTTTCGCCGGCCCAGAACAAGTCGGTCGCCGATCGCCTTCGAAGCGTCGCCGGTGCAGCCGGTATTCCGGTCGGAAAGGATGACTGCAAGCCCAACACCTTCGTCGTCGTCGCCAGGGGCAAGGCCAAGATGGTGAAGACTCTGCGCGAAAATTGGGCGGACCCGCTCGGCGACCGGGTCAAGATCCCGAAGCAATCCGGCCCTGCAGTGGCGGTCCACCTTGAGGGCCGCATGGATGGGGACGACATTGGCGCGGGCGTGAAGCAGCAGGACGGGAGTGGCAGCTCGGGCTATTACGAAACGGCGAGCGGGGGCGCGGAAGCCTCCGCGCGGATCAGGCCCGCATCGCGCCCGCACTTCCTCGCAACCGCGCTCGTGGTCGAGCCGGACGCGCTGGCCGGGCTGACGACGACCCAGCTGGCGGATTACGCCGCCATGCGGCTCCTTGCCAAGACCGACCCCGCGCGGCTCGAAAAGTCGGCCGCGCCGACCATCCTCACGATCCTCGATGCTCCGATGGACAGCGAAGTGCCCGTCACCTTGACGCAGTGGGACATGGGCTTCCTGAAGGCGCTCTACGCCAGCGGCTCGGGCCGCTACGCCACCCAGCAGCGCGGCGAGATGCAGCGGCTGCTCAAGGACGAGCTGGACACCGCGCAGAAGAGCGGGAAGTAACAGCGGGAGATGCTCAGGCGCCGTTCGCCCTGAGCCTGTCGAAGCCTGTCCTGAGCCCGACGGCCGCAACCGAACGGTCCCGGAGGCGCTACCGGTGAGACTTTCGTGTGACCTTCCGCCAAGCTCAGCGGCCTTCGGGGCATTGACGCAAATCCGCTCTCCTGCTCCAAATCGCGCGGGCTGAGGGGGAGGCGCGCATGGGCGAAGCATTGGTGTCGATTCTGCTTCAGGCGCTTCCGATGCTCCTGGTTGCGGGGCTTCTGGCGGCAAGCGGCCGGGCCGGCTTCAACCCGCGATGGTTCGCGGTCGCGATCGCGCTCGTCCTCTTGAACGACCTCCTGCTGACCCGCTTCTACGGCCTGTTTCCAGGCAGCATCGGAGGTTCGAACTGGAACTGGATCGGCAAGCTTCTGGCGCTCGCCGCTTCGCTTGCAATCGCCGCGCTTCCCTCGTTCGGCTTTCGCCGAAGCGGCATCACCTTGCGCCAGTTGCCCGGGTCCTGGGTCGCCTGGGCGGTGACCGGGGCGCTGGGTATCTTCTTCCTCGGCCTCGCCTTGGCCACCGGCGACGCCCGTCCGGAAGATGCGGGCACGATCGCGTTCCAGTGGACGATGCCGGGCCTGGAGGAAGAAGCCTTCTACCGAGGCATCCTCCTCCTCGCGCTGAACGAGTCCTTCACCGCGCGCCGGCGCGTATTGGGAGCGAATATGGGATGGGGAGCCCTGCTCAGTTCGCTTCTGTTCGGCGCAGTGCACGGCCTGTCCTATGGCGAAGACGGGATCGGCTTCGAGCCGATACCGCTTGCGATCACGTTCGTCAGCGCGCTCCTCCTGGTCTGGCTCCGAGAGCGGACCGGAAGCATCGCGGCTCCGATCGTCGCTCACAATGTCGGCAATGGGGTGTTTACCTTGCTGTAGGTGCGTCCACCCGGCGAGCCGTCACGATCCGAACCGGCTTTTCGATCATCTGCCCGCGCATCGCTCCGCGGCCGGCGTTCGGAACGGTCGGAGCGGCGAGGATCTCCCGAACCGACTCCATCCCCTCAACCACCTTGCCGAAGGCGGCGTAGCCGGGCTTGCCGGGAGCGGCGTCCATCGCCGGCTGCGGGCTCACCGCGATGAAGAAGTCGCCCGTGGCTCCGGCGCCCTCCTCGGCCCGAGCCATCGAGATCGTGCCGGCCTCGTGCTTCAGCCCGGTCTCGCTCGTCGGCTCGTGCTCGATCGGCGGAAGCATGCGCTTGTAGCTTCGGCGGATGCCGCCCTGGATGAAGCCGCGGCCTTCCGAACCCTTGGTCCGCGCCGCCCGGTAGAAGCTTGTGCCGTCAAGCCGCCCTTCCTCCACGTACCGGACGAAGTTCGCGGTCGTGACCGGCGCCCGCTTCGAATCGAGCTCGAGCAGGATCGGCCCGGCCTCGGTCTCGAGCTTCACCCGCACCAGATCCGGAAGCGGCTCCGGCGCCCGCGCCTCGGCGACATTCTGCGCCGCGGCGGAGCTGTTCGCCGCCGCCGGCGCATCCGGCGCTGCCTCCCCGCAGCCGACCATCAGGCAAAGCAGGATCAAGGGAAGGAGCGGGCGGCGGCGAAGGAGCATCGGGCGGTGTCACTCCAGGTTGTTCCCCGCGCCAACGCACGCGGCGGGCCGCCGTTGCAGTGACGTGCCGAGCCGCTGCGGCTACAAAGCGCTGGTGCAGAGCTACCGCTTCCGTCCCGCCTCAATGGCCGACCTGCCCATGCTTCTGCGCTGGCGCCGGGAGCCCGAGGTGCTGCCCTGGTGGGGCGCCTGGCAGTATCCCGAGGCGGAGTTCGAGGCGCATCTCGCAGATCCGGCAATGGCGATGTGGATCGTCGAGCACGTGGAGCCGGGCCGCCCGCCCCGCCCCTTCGCCTACGCCCAGGATTACGACTGCCACGCCTGGGATCCGCACCCCTTCTCCCACCTGCCGCCGGGCTCGCGCGGGATGGACCAGTATATCGGAGAACCCGACATGCTCGGCCGAGGCCACGGCAGCGCCTTCCTTCGCCAGCAATGCCGGCGCCTGTTCGAAGCAGGAGTCCCGGCGATAGGCACCGATCCGCACCCCGACAACGCCCGGGCCATCCGAGCCTACCAGAAGGCCGGCTTCAGGATCGTGAGCAGGCCCGTCGACACCCGCTGGGGCCGCGCCATCCTCATGGAAAACTGGCCTTCGCCCTCTGAAGAAAAGGCTTGCCTCACACCAACAGCCGAATAGATTTCAGCCCGGGAATCGAACAGGGGGGAACAATCGATGTCACTCGCAATCGCGCTGGCGATGGCCATGTCGGCCGCGCCGGCTGAACCTTCGGCGGGACCCAAGGAGGACAGTCCGGAGGAGATCGCCAAGGACGCCGCGCGCGATCTCAAGGAAAGCCGCTTCTACAACAAGCCCGGTGCCACCCGGGCGGATTACGACGCCGCCTGGCAGGAATGCCGGCTGATCGCCCGCGGATCTCGAACTCCGACGGGCACGGTGCCGTACATCTACAACCCCGCCATCATCTCGCCGATCGCGGCCGGAGCGGGCGCGGGCATTGGCGGCCTGATCGCCGGAGCGATCCAGGAGGGCCAGGCGAGGCGCGCGAACCGCCGGTCCTGCCTTCTGGTCCGCGGCTGGAGGCTGGTGGAGGTCGACGACGCCGAGCGCGCGCGGGTCGCCGCCATGCCGGACTCGGAGCGCGACGCTTACTTCAACGCCATCGTCGGAGCCGCCGAGGTCAAGGCCAACAAGGTCATCAGCTGGAACAACGATTACGCCGCTCCGCGGCTGGCCAAGGAGTCGGGCAAATGAAGAAGGGCATCGTCACCGCCGCAGCACTCGCGGCCGCCGCAAGCATCGCCGTCCCGGCCGCAGCGCAGCTTCGCGTCACCAAGCGCGCCGACCTTTCGGCCCCGGTGAAGCTTGAGCCCGGGCAAGGAGCGATCCTGGTCGCCTTCCGCCGCCCGGACTCGATGAGCATGGGCAAGTCGGGCGCGCTTTCGTTCGCGCGGTACGACGTCGAAAAGCGCGACCTGATCTTCCAGCCGAAAGGTGCAAAGAAGTCGGGCGACAAGACCACCTACTGGGTGGACGTCGACAGCGCCGACAAGAAGCTCGCCGTCGAATACCACCTCATGCCGGTATCGGAGGGCGACTATGTGCTGTTCGGAGCGGCGCCTGGACCCGCCAAGCAGGTGACCAACACCTTCTGCCTCGGCGCACCCACCTTCCGGGTCGGAGCTGGCGAGGTCGTCTACTTCGGCGACGTCACCCCCTATATCGGGGTGGAGCTTGCGGATGGCGGAAAGGCCATGGCGATGGCCTATTCGGCCAATGCCGACGAGGCCCGAAAGGCGCTAGGCAACCAGCCGGCGCTTGCGCCTGCGCTCAGGCCCGCCGACGTTCGGAACGAGGCGACCTATTCCTGCGCCGGGCAGGAAATGCTCGCCTATGCCGTGCCCGGTGCGGCGAGCCTTCCGCCTGCTCCCCGGGAAGGCGCGACGGCGCGACGGTAAGCCCGCCCCTGCCGGAGCCTCGCCGCTTGTAGCTTGCGGCCGCCGCCGATAGGCGGTGGAGCAGGCGGAGCGAGGAAGCGGCGATGCGGATAGGGATACTGACCGGGGGCGGCGATGTGCCGGGGCTCAACCCGTGCATCCGGTCGGTCGTGCTTTCAGCGGACGACCTCGGCTGGGAAGTGCTCGGCTTCCGCCGCGGCTGGGAAGGCGTGCTTGAGATCGACCCTTGCGACCCGGCAAGCATCGCAGCCTCCACCCTGCCGCTCACCCGCGAAGGCGTGCGCGGCCTCGACCGGATGGGCGGCACGATCCTCCACACCTCCCGCCTCGACCCCCGCACCGTGGAGAGCGGCGATGGGACGGCGCAGGTGCTGGAGACCTTCCAGCGGCTCGGTATCGACGCCATGATCACGCTCGGCGGCGACGGCACTCTGCGCTTCTCCGCGCACCTCGCCGCTCAGGGGGTGCCGGTCATCTCGATCCCCAAGACCATGGACAACGACGTGTTCGGAACCGATTATTGCATCGGCTTCTCGACCGCCGTCAGCCGCTCCGTCGAAGCGATCAACGCGCTTCGAACCACGGTCGAAAGCCACGAACGCATCGGGGTCGTGGAGCTGTTCGGAAGGCGGAGCGGCGAGACCGCCTTGCTCGCGGGCTTCCTGGCGCAAGTGGACAGGACCGTGATCGCCGAGGTTCCGGCCGATCTCGATGTCCTCCTTCCGCTTCTTGCGGAGGACAAGGCGAGCAACCCGGCCCACTACGCCATGTGCGTCATCTCCGAAGGCGCCAGCATCGAGGGCGATGGCGGAGGCGGCGACCTGTCGAAATCCGCAAGCGACCGGGAGGACCTGGGAGTGGGACACCGCCTTGGAAAGGCGATCTCCAGGCGGCTGGGGTTTGGGGTGGTCAATCAGGAGCTCGCCTATCTGATGCGCGCCGGAGAGCCGGACGCGATGGACCGGATGGTGGGCTTCGCGTTCGGCGGCCTTGCGGTCCAGCTCCTCAAGGGCGGAGCGACCGCCCGGATGGTGGCGCTGGCCGACGGCAATTACAGCCACGTTCCGGTCGACACCCTGCTCAAGGGCGAGAAGACGGTGGATATCCAGGGACTCTACGACCGCTCCGCCTACCGGGCGCGGCTGATGCACATCGAAGGCATGCCCATGTTTCTCTATTGAAGCTTTCGGCTTCTCCTCCTGGAGGGGAGAAGCGGCATTGCTTCTGGAAAACCGCTTTGCTAGAGGCCGCCACTGCCAGAGGCGCTAGCGTAGCGCCTAATCTTCAAATGTGCGGTCGTGGCGGAACTGGTAGACGCGCAACGTTGAGGTCGTTGTGGGCGAAAGCCCGTGGAAGTTCGAGTCTTCTCGACCGCACCATTTGATTATCCCGCGGCATTGAACCGCCGGCCATGCTCCCCAAGTTCAGTCGATGAACGAAAAACAGCTTTCCGACGCGGAATGGCGGGAGCGCCTCTCGCCCGAGCAGTACCAGGTACTTCGCCAGGGGGGCACCGAGCGCGCCTTCACCGGCCGCTATTACGACAATCATGAGGAAGGCGAATATCGCTGCGCCGGCTGCGGCCAGCCCCTGTTCGAGAGCGACACCAAGTATGACAGCGGCAGCGGCTGGCCGAGCTTTACCGCCCCAGTCGAGCCCGGTGCGGTCGCCGACATCGAGGACAACAGCTACGGCATGCGCCGGGTGGAGGTTCGCTGCGCCAGGTGCGAGGGCCATCTGGGGCACGTCTTCCCCGACGGGCCGGGGCCGGAGGGGCTCAGGTACTGCATCAACAGCGCCTCGCTCGATTTCGAGCCAAAGACGTAACGACGGCGCGAGCAGGCTTCTGGTTCTTGTGACGTTCAGCGTCAGGCCTTATCGCTAGGGGCACATGGCCGGTCACTCACCTTCCGCGCTTCGGCGGACATTCTCCACTTTGTTCAAGATCGCGGCCTACGGCACGATCCTTGCCCTGATCGCGCTGGCGGTAGCGGTGGGGATCGCCATGAGTTCCCTCCCCAGTTACCGGGAGCTCGTCAGGCGCGATGATCTGGGGCAGATGATCCGGGTGCGGGCAGCCGACGGGAGCGTGCTGGTGGCGCTCGGGCCCAGCTTCGGCGAGTGGCTGACTTACGACCAGATCCCGAAGATCATGACCGACGCCATGATCGCGGTCGAGGACCGGCGCTTCCGCTACCATCCCGGCGTCGACCCGGTTGGAATCGCCCGTGGGCTTCGGGTGAGCGCTACGGAAGGCGGCCGTGTGCGCGGCGTCTCGACGATCACTCAGCAGCTTGCCCGCAACATCTTCCTCACCAGCAAGAGGAGCTACGGACGAAAACTTCGCGAAGCGGTGCTGGCGCTGGCGATCGAAGGCCGGTTCAGCAAGGACCAGATCCTGGAGCTGTACCTGAACCGCGTCTATTTCGGCGGCGGCGCCTATGGGATCGACGCCGCGTCCCGCCGCTTCTTCGGCCATTCGGCAGAGACTCTGAGCCTGTCGGAAGCTGCTATCATCGCCGGCCTGGTCAAGGCTCCGTCCAACTATTCCCCGACCGCAGACGCGGAAGCAGCGCGGGACCGCGCCAGCGTCGTCATCAACCTGATGCGGCGCAACGGCGACATCAGCGCTGCCGAAGCCGCCGCGGCCGCTCCCGCCGAAGTGAAGCTGGTGCCGACCCCGCGCCAGAACAGCGTTCGCTATTTCACGGATTGGGTGCTTCCGCAGCTCGACACGCTGATCGACGAGACGGTGGAGCCGATCGAGGTCTGGACGACTCTTGACGTTGAGATGCAGCGCGCCGCGGACCAGGCGATCAACGCCAACACTCCGGGAGGTGCGCAGGGAGCCCTCGTCTCGCTGGATCGGGACGGGGCGGTAAGGGCGATGGTGGGCGGGCGCGACTATGTCGACTCCCTCTACAACCGCGCCACCCAGGCGCAGCGGCAGCCAGGCTCGGCCTTCAAGCTGTTCGTCTACCTGGCGGCGCTGGAATCCGGCTACACCCCGAACACCACCGTCCAGGACGCGCCGATCCGGATCAACGGCTGGAGCCCCAGGAACAACAACCGCAGCTATTCGGGTGCGGTTTCCGTTCGCCAGGCCTTCGCCCAGTCGATCAACACAGTCTCGGCCCGGCTCGGCCAGGATGTGGGCTTCGGCACCGTCGCCGACATGGCCCAGAGAATGGGCATCACCACTCCGGTCAACACCCACCCCTCGATGGTGCTTGGGACCTCCGATGTGCGGCTGCTCGACATGACCCGCGCCTTCGCTTCGGTCGCGCAGAAGGGCGTGGCGGTCGTACCCCACGGGATCGTGCGGGTCACGACCCCGAAGGGGGAGCTACTCTACCAGCATCGGCCGCAGGAGCCGCGCGTTCTGGTAGCACCCTGGGTCGCGGCGTACATGACCGACCTTCTCCAGTCGGCGGTCCTGACCGGCACCGGCCGAGCAGCCAACATCGGACGCCCAGTCGCGGGCAAGACGGGCACCACCAGTTCGAACAAGGACGGCTGGTTCATCGGCTTTTCGAGCGGGCTCACCACCGGCGTCTGGATGGGCAGGGACGACGCCCGGCCTCTCCCCGGCCTTCAGGGCGGCACGTCCCCGGCGCGGGCGTTCCAAAGCTTCATGTCGAAGGCCGTCGCGAACCGGCCGGCGGAGAATTTCGACACGACGGTCGCTCAGCCGGGCTGGCAGGTCGACGACGGGGGTTCATCCGGCGGAGGTTCGGAAGAGTTCCTCACCAACCCCGACGGGTCTCCGGTGCGGGGGCCGGACGGGGAGCCGCTTCGGCGCGTGCCGGAAATCTCGCGCGAGGAAATGGAGGCGATCGAAGGCGGACCGCCGGCGGACCGGCTGGATCAGGAATGGCTCGACGAGGCGATCACCCGAAGGCCGCCGCCGCCGCCCCGGGACCCCCCGCCGCCCCGCCGCCAGCCCGGTGTGCTGCAACCGGCCCCGCAGCAGCGCGC
>DASYWC010000151.1:0-16746 GCA_035936615.1 Allosphingosinicella sp.
GTGTATTTCCTCGGCCTAGCCGATCATCGCCGCGACGATCTGCCGCAACTCGTGACCGGAAAGGGTGGGGGAGGCTTTCGGCCCGTAGATGAGCGAAAGCCGTGAATCGTTCTTCGGCCTGCGCGTGATCGCTGCAGGTGAAATGGTGGACCTGTTGGCCCCGACAGTCTGTACGTGCATTATTTTTTCCTTGGGAGCGGCCCCTTTGCCGCTCATGTCGTCTTCGAAAGTGCGAAACGCGCATCCTGCCAAAAGCCTGGTTGCGCTCGCGAGCGCAGGGCCTTCATCGGGAGGCGGAGGCTGAATGGGAAGCTTGGCCCGCTCGTTCGGCGCCTTGGGCGCGAAGCGGGCCTGAAATTCACGTCCAGGCGACGTCTGCAAGGCTCATATGGGCCTTGAGCGCCGGAATAGCAACGTGAACCTAGTGAAAGCCGCTCACGCCGGTGAGTCGCGCCCGATGCTCGAGGAGAATACCATGCGCCGATTGACCGCCCTTGCCGCCGCACTTCCCCTAGCGCTGGCCGCCTGCGGCGGAGGTGCCGAGGACAACGCCGCGAGCTCCGCGGAAGCCGGTCCCGACGCAGCCACCGCGACCGATGCAGAGCTCGCCGCCGACGCGCAGCTTGCCGCGGAGGCGGCCCGAGCCGAAGCCGAAGACGCTGCGATCGGCGGCACCGTCAGCGCCGAGGACGTCTCGGCGGCCGGCAACGTCAGCGTCAACGGGCAGTAGGGGCGCAACACCCCAGCTAACAGCCTCGCAACTGCTGCGCCGGATGCTATAGCGCATACGGACACTGAATTTCGGACCCCTCACATGCTCAACCGACCGACGGACCGACCGGACCGGCGCACCTTTGCAATCATCTCCCATCCGGACGCCGGAAAGACGACTCTGACCGAGAAGCTGTTGCTGTTCGGCGGGGCGATCCATCTCGCAGGCGAGGTTAAGGCGAGGGGCCAGAACCGCCGGGCCAAGTCGGACTGGATGAAGATCGAGCAGCAGCGCGGAATCTCCGTCACCAGCTCCGTCATGACGTTCGAGCATGAAGGCGTCACCTTCAACCTGCTCGACACCCCAGGGCACGAGGACTTCTCCGAAGATACCTATCGCACGCTCACCGCGGTCGACAGCGCGGTGATGGTGATCGACGCCGCGCGCGGGATCGAGACCCAGACGCGCAAGCTGTTCGAGGTGTGCCGCCTCCGCAACGTTCCAATCACCACCTTCATCAACAAGGTGGACCGGGAGGGCAAGGAGCCGTTCGAGCTGTTGGACGAGATCGCAGACGTGCTTGCGCTGGACGTCGCTCCGATGAACTGGCCGGTCGGAATGGGCGGCACGTTCGAGGGCATTTACGATCTTGTCGAGAACCGGCTGAACCTTCCGGCGAAGGGCGACGGCGGCCATTTCGAAGGCGAGCAGGTGCAGTTCACCGGCCTGGGCGATCCGAAGCTCGCCGAGACCATCTCGGCTGACGGTTTGGCGAAGCTGCACGAGGAGGCCTCACTTGCAGTCGGCGCTTACCCGAGCTTCGACAGCGACGCCTATCTCAGCGGGGATCTGACGCCGGTCTATTTCGGATCGGCGCTGAAGGAGTTCGGAGTTGCCGAGCTGATCGCGGCGCTCGGCCTCCATGCGCCGTCGCCGCTGCCCCAGCCCTCGGCAAACGGCACCGTCGATCCGGACGACAAGAACGTGAGCGGCTTCATCTTCAAGGTGCAGGCGAACATGAACCCGCAGCACCGGGACCGGGTCGCCTTCATGCGGCTCTGCTCGGGGCGCTTCAAACGGGGCATGAAGCTGCTTCAACCCTCGACCGGCAAGTCGATCGCGGTGCACAGCCCGATCCTGTTCTTCGCCCAGAACCGCGAGATCGCCGACGAGGCGTTTCCCGGAGACATCATCGGAATCCCGAACCACGGGACGCTGAGGGTGGGCGATACCCTGACCGAGGACGAGGCGATCCGGTTCACGGGGCTGCCGAACTTTGCGCCGGAGATTTTGCGCCGGGTGATGCTGGTCGATCCGACCAAGACCAAGCAGCTTCGAAAGGCGCTGGACGACATGGCCGAGGAGGGGGTGACTCAGGTCTTCCACCCGCAGATCGGGTCGCAGTGGATCGTCGGAGTGGTGGGGCAGCTCCAGCTCGACGTTCTGATCTCGCGGCTGGAGGCCGAGTATAAGGTGGACGCTCGGTTCGAAGCCTCGCCCTGGGACACCGCGCGCTGGATCGCGTCCGACAGCGAGGCGGATCTAAAGGCCTTCATCGGCAACCAGCGCGGCGCCATCGCCACCGACCGCGACGGAGCTCCGGTCTTCATGGCCAAGGATTTGTGGGAGCTCAATTTCCACGAGAGCAGGAACCCGACGATCCGGTTCACCGCCACGAAGGAGCGGACCTAAATGTCCTCCCCATCGCTACGCGACAGGGAAGACAGGTGATGAGCTCCTTCGACGCCATAATCCTAGGCGCGGGCGGGGCTGGGCTGATGTGCGCTGCAACCGCAGGGCAGCGGGGGCGGCGGGTGCTTCTGATCGACCATGCGGAGCAGGCTGGGAAGAAGATCCTGATCTCCGGCGGCGGGCGGTGCAACTTCACCAATATCCATACCGCGCCGGACCGCTACCTCTCCGCCAACCTCCATTTCGCGAAGTCCGCGCTCAGCCGCTACACTCCGCAGGACTTCATCGCCCTGGTCGACCGCCACCGGATCGCCTGGCACGAAAAGACCCTCGGCCAGCTCTTCTGCGACGGCTCGGCTCGGCAGATCGTCCACATGCTGATGGAGGAATGCGCCAAGGGCTCGGCCCGCATCTCGCTCGGGCGCCCCATCCGCGACGTGGAGCATGCCGATGGCCTGTTCCGCCTGGCCTACGGCGATGAGATCGCGTCCGCTCCGGCGCTCGTGATCGCGACCGGCGGGCCCTCCATTCCCAAGATGGGCGCCACCGGCTTCGCCTACGATCTGGCCCGCAAGTTCGGGCTCAAGGTGGTGGAGCCGCGTCCGGCCTTGGTGCCGCTGACGCTCGGCGGTGAGGAAGTGCTGTTCCGCGAACTCTCCGGAGTCTCAGCCGAAGTGATCGCCCGCACGGGCAAGACGCAGTTCCGCGAGGCCGCTCTGTTCACGCACAAGGGGCTGTCGGGACCCGCGATCCTGCAAATCTCCTCCTACTGGCGGCACGGGCAGGAGATCGGAATCGATTTCCTGCCGGACCTGGAGCCGACCTGGCCGATCGAGGCGAAGCGGGCGCGGCCGCGCACCCATTTCCACACGCTCCTTTCTGAGAAGCTCCCCGACCGGCTTGCGGAGACGCTTGCCAAGCGCATCGGCCTCTGGGGCGAACTGGCGAACCTGCCGGACCGCAAGCTGGAAGAGGCGGGAAGGCGGCTGGCGAACTGGCGCTTCACCCCCAATGGCACCGAAGGCTTCGCAAAAGCCGAAGTCACTGCCGGCGGCATCAGTACCGCAGAGCTTTCCTCCCAGACGATGGAGGCCAAGACGGTGCCCGGCCTCTACGCGATCGGAGAGGGGGTGGACGTGACGGGCTGGCTCGGCGGCTATAATTTCCAGTGGGCCTGGGCCAGCGGCTGGGCTGCGGGCCAGGCGCTCTGATTCGGCTCCCCGCTTGACAGTGCTGTATTAGCAATGCCACACACTCTCGGAGAACTCGCGGGGGATGGGGTAATGCAAAGGACATACATTCGCACGTCGGCTGTCGTGATCGCTGCGGTCATATCGCTCGCGAGCGTCGCACCCGCGCAGGCTGCGCCTGCGGATCTGAAAGCCAAGGCGGACGCGTATCTGAAGTCCGCCTATCCCGCGGCCGGTCCCGGCGCGGCCGTCATCATCATGGACGACGGCAAGATCGTCTATGCCGCCGGACAGGGCCTGGCCGATATCGAAGCGCGCAAGCCGATCACCCCGCAAACCGTGTTCCGGCTTGGATCGATCACCAAGCAATTCTCAGCCGCAGTCCTCCTTCAGCTGGTGGACGAAGGCAAGGTATCGCTGGACGACAAGCTGTCGAAGTACCTGCCCACCTTCCCAAAGCCGGGAGCCGACGCCACCATCAGGCAGCTGCTCAATCACACCGTCGGCGTACAGTCCTACACCGGAATTCCGGGCTGGATGGTCGAGGAGAACACCAACCGCCCCTATACCACCGAGCAGATGATCGCCCTGTTCAAGGACCTGCCCGCGCCGTCGAAGCCCGGAGAGAAATTCGCCTACAACAATTCGGGCTACGTGCTGGTCGGCGCGGTGATCGAGAAGGTGACTGGCAAGCCGTGGCACCAAGCGGTCGAGGAGCGGCTCACCAGGCCGCTCAAGCTTGGCACCATCCGCTACGGAGTCGGCGAGAGCGGCTTTCCCAACATGGCCAAGGGATACACGGACGGCGAACAAGGGCCGAAGCTCGCTAGCAAGATCCACATGAGCGTTCCCCACGCGGCCGGTGCGCTTGTCGGTTCCGTGGAGGACCTAGCGAAATGGGGTTACGCCCTTCACCGCGGCAAGGTGGTCAGCGCTGGAAGCTATTCATCGATGATCGCTCCCACCAAGTTGCCGGACGGCACTACCCTCCCTTACGGGTTCGGGCTGTCCGAGGGCGAGGTGCGCGGCCGCAAGGCCGTGGGCCATGGCGGCGGCATCTTCGGCTTCTCGACCGACAGCATCTATATCCCCGAGGAGGATGTCTACGTCGCGGTGTTCACCAATTCCGACGATCCCCAAACCGGAGCGGGAACCGCGATGCGGCGGCTGGCGGCGCTCGCCATCGGCGACCCCTATCCCGACTTCAAGAAGGAGGCGGTCGACGTTGCTTCCCTCGAGCCTTTGTTCGGGGTCTACACGTTCAAGGAGGGAGAGCGCCGCTTCTACGCGCGCGACGGCCAGCTCTTCACGCAACGGACTGGCGGGCCGGAGAGCAAGGTATTCTATGCCGGAGGCGACCGCTACTTCTACGGGCCGGAAAGCCTCAACTGGTTCCAGATCCGGCGCGATCCGGCGGGCGCGCACGTGATGGAGATGCACCAGAACGGGGCCAACCAGCCCGAGCGCTCGGTCCGCAGCGGCCCGATTCCGCCTGAAGCTCCGACCGCAGCGGTTCCTCGGGCGACTTTGGAGACCTATGCCGGCTCTTATTCCGTTGGCCCGGCGACAGCCGTCGTCGCGCTGCAGGGCGAGGGGCTGACGGTGAAGCTTGGAGGCCAGGAGGCCAGAGGGCTGCGGCCGATCAGCGCCACGCAGTTCCGCGTGGAGGGGGTGGATGCGCGGGTCACCTTCGTCGCCGAGAACGGTGGCGTCACGCGCATGGTGATCAACCATGGCGGCCGCGAAATGTCGGCGGAGCGGGTGAAGACGGGCTCCTAACCCCTTATCTGGCGACTTCGCGCCGGCCGGGGCGGTAGGTCCGCTCCGTGTGCCCGCGCAGCTGCTCCGGATAGAAATAGACTTCGCGCAGGTTGCCGGTTGCGTAGCGCTGGGCCTGGTCGTTGAAGTGCGGCGAGCGCGGGTCGCCGCTTTCGCCGCCGGCGCTGACGGCTTTGGCGCGCACCTTGTCGCCGAACTCGACGACCGCGACGAAGCTGTTGCCGCTGGTGCCATACCAGCGGTTGGTGCCCGGATAGGGCCGTGCTCCGAAAGAGGCGAGCGAGCCCCAAAGGGCCGAGGGAAAGCCTACCGGTATGCTTGCGCGCGCGTCGGAGAAGGGCTGGACGATGTCGCCGGTCAGGCGCTGGAAGCGGTTGATTTCGCCCCAAGGCGTCCGCCAGCTGCCGAAATCCTTTTCGAGCCGCGCCACTGCCGCCGCGAAACCCTCGAGCTTCTGCTCGGGCGGGGTCCTGAGTTCGATATGGTCGGCCAGCCTCGTCCGCTGCGCGCGAAGGTCGGCGGGCAGGCGGGTCATCATCTCCTCGGCCCAGAAGACCGCCAGCGAGTTGGGGACAGACTGGACGCCCCAGCGATAGTCCCAGCCGCGCAACGCGCCGATCGGGCCCTCGAGGCGGCCTTTAAGCGGGTGCGAAGCGGGTGCCCGGTCCCAGGCCTCAATCAGCCGCGGGATCATTTGCGCGAAGCCCGGTTGATAGCTGTCGTAGGCAGCCGCCTGCAGCGCTTCCAGGGTGAAGTCCTTCCGCCCCTGTAGCACCATCGTCGCGTGGATGCCGCGCGGGTTCTCGCCGAACGTGTCCATGTAGCGCGGGAACTGAGCTGGCCTGGGGCTGTACGGGCCGGCGGCTGAATAGGGCCAGTTGTTGGTGTTCATCACCCAGCCGTTGGGCGGGTTGAGGACGAACGGCGCCTCGTTCAGCGCGTGCAGCCCTTTCCAGTCGGTGGCGGGATTGCTCCCGTCCACAGGCTTGGTGAAGTCGAACCGATCGTCGCGCCTGGGGATGAACTGCGGGTGGAGGTAGGCGATGTTGCCCTTGGCATCGGCGAAGATCGTGTTGTTGGACGAGTTGGCCTTCAGCTCCATCACTTTCATGAAGGAGGCGAAGTCATTCGCCTTGGTTCGAAGGAAGGATTGGCTCAGGGCCTCCACGGGCTTGTGCATCATCGCAAAGGCGACCCACTTGTCGCCCTCTTGCCGAACGATCGGCCCGTGATGGGTTCGGTAAACCTGGAAGCTCCGGTTTGCCATGGAGCCGTCGGCGGCGCGGTACGGAACCTGGATGGTTGAGACGGTGACCGGCCGCTCTTCGTTTCCGTAGCGATAGACGAGGCGCCCGTTCTGCTCCCGGACCGTCTCCAGGAACTCGTCGACCACATCGACTCCGCTCGACGTGTGCATCCAGCCGGCGCGTTCGTTGAAGCCCTGGTAGATGAAGAACTGGCCCCAGGTCGCGGCCCCGTAGCTGTTGAGGCCCTCGTCGCTGGTCATCTGCAGCTCCGAGCGGAAGAAGAAACTCGTGTGCGGGTTGATCAGCAGCAGCGCATTGCCGCCTCGGGTATTGGCCGGCGCGATTGCGAAGCCGTTTGAGCCTCTGGGCTCCCGGTCCAGCGCATGGGCGGACGCAAGCGTTCCTCCGCGCTTTGAGTAAAAGGCCTCCAGCTCGCTAAGGGAGATGCGCTCGATATCGCCGCCGATGCTCCCCTCGCTGAACGACAAGGCCATCCACGGCTCAAAGCGGGTGATCGCGCGCGGCTTTACCTCAGGATGCGTGGCTAGATAGTAGTTGAGCCCGTCCGCCCAGGCATCCATCAGCCGCTTCAGCCAGTCGGGGCTGGCGGTGTAGCGCGCCTGGAGATCGGCAGGGTCCATGTAGAGCTTGGCGCGCAGGTCCTGCCAGATCGCCTTTTCTCCCTCCGCCTCGGCCAACCAGCCGAGCGAGGTGAGATAGTTGGCCTCGATCCGGTTGAAGTCGTCCTCGGCCTGGGCGTAGATCATCCCGAACACCGCGTCGGCGTCGGTTCGGCCCCGGACATGGGCAATTCCCCAGTCGTCGCGGGTGATGGTCACCCGCTCCGCCTGCTGCTGCCACCTCTGCGCTTCCGGCGGCGCGCTCACCGATGCGCAGCTTGCAAGGATGAGGAGAAGGAGAGGGGCGAGAGTGCGGATCGGGTGCATTCGCCAAGGAGTAAAGGTCCCGTGCGGCGGCTGCAAGGTGGACCGCGCTGCCCCGCTGGGCTAGGGGCTCGGTTGCGCGGGACGTTTCCCGGCCCTTGCCGCTGTTGCGGCGTCCCCGATCTGGAAGACCTATGACATTCGACAATCTGCCGCCGCTTCTTGCCGAGGCGCTCTCCGCACGCGGCTATTCCACGCCCACTCCCGTCCAGGCCGCCGTGCTTGGCGACGAAGCGGAGGGGCGCGACCTCGTGGTGTCCGCCCAGACGGGATCGGGAAAGACTGTGGCCTTCGGCCTCGCAATGGCTCCGCAGCTGCTGGACGAGAATGGGCGCCTGCCGTTCGCGATGCAGCCGCTGGCGCTGGTGATCGCTCCGACACGCGAGCTTGCGCTTCAGGTGAGCCGGGAGCTCGTCTGGCTGTACGGCAAGGCGGGCGGGCGCATCGCCACCTGCGTCGGCGGAATGGATGCTTCAAAAGAGCGCCGGATGCTGTCGCATGGGGCTCATATCGTCGTTGGGACGCCGGGCAGGCTCCGCGACCATCTGGAGCGCGGGGCGCTCGATCTGTCGAACTTGCGCGTGGCGGTGCTCGACGAGGCGGACGAGATGCTCGACATGGGTTTCCGCGAGGACCTTGAGGAGATCTTGGACGCAACTCCGCAGGAACGGCGGACACTGCTGTTCTCGGCGACGATGCCGAAGCCGATCGTGTCGCTCGCCAAGCGCTACCAGCGCGATGCGCTCCGCATCTCGACGGTCGGCGAGGATCGCGGCCACGGCGACATCAGCTACCAGGCGATGGCCGTCGCTCCGGCCGATATCGAACATGCGGTGGTGAACCTGCTTCGATTGCACGAGGCGGAGTCGGCTCTGCTCTTCTGCGCGACGCGCGAGAATGTGCGGAGGCTCCATTCAAGCCTCACCGAGCGCGGGTTCAACGTCGTGGCGCTGTCGGGCGAGCACAGCCAGAGTGAGCGCAACCAAGCACTCCAGGCGCTTCGCGACGGGCGGGCGCGGGTGCTGGTCGCGACCGACGTCGCCGCTCGTGGAATCGATCTTCCGAACCTGTCGCTGGTGGTCCACGTCGAGCTTCCGCGCGACGCCGAGACTTTGCAGCATCGCTCCGGCCGAACCGGCCGTGCGGGGAAGAAGGGGACCGCGGTCCTCGTCGTCCCCTATCCGCGCCGCAAGCGGGTCGAGTCGGTGCTTCGGGGCGCGCGCATCGAGGCGGAGTGGATCAAGCCTCCGACGCCGGAGGACATCCGCCGAAGCGACCACGATCGATTGCTCGCGACCTTGCTGGAACCGGTGGAGATCGAGGAGGAAGATCGCGAGCTTGCCCAGCGGCTCCTCGAGCAGAAGACTCCTGAGGAGATCGCCTCCGCCCTCGTCCGGGTGCACCGCGCGCGAATGCCCGCTCCGGAGGAGATGGTGGATGGCGGCGCCGCGAGTCAGCACATGCCGCGCCCGGAGGGCCCGCGTCCCGGCTTCGAGGACACCGTCTGGTTCCGGATGGACATCGGGCGCAGGCACAATGCCGATCCGCGCTGGATACTGCCTCTGCTCTGCCGCCGAGGCCACATCACCAAGAACGAGATCGGAGCGATCCGGATCGCCGCGGGCGAGACGATGTTCGAGATCCCGCGCTCGGCCGCCTCGCGCTTCTCGGCGGCCCTCCGGCGGACCGAAGGCGGCGAAGGGGAGGGGGGAGTCCGAATCGAACCGGTTCAGGGCAAGCCGCGCGAGCAGGCGCGGGAGAACCGGCGCTCGGGGCCTCCGCCCCGGCACGCGGTGAAGCCGGGCTATAAGGCGAAGCCCAGCCACAAGGCGAAGCCGCACCGTCCGAAATGAGCGGGCTGCGGATCCTGGTCGACGCGGACGCATGTCCGGTGAAGGACGAGATCTACAAGGTCGCCTTTCGCCACGAAGTGCCTGCGGTCATCGTCAGCAACAGCCACTTCAGGGTGCCCGACCACCCGCTCGTGAGCAAACAGGTGGTAAGCGACAGCTTCGACGCGGCGGACGACTGGATTGCCGAGCAGGCATCGCCGTCCGCCGTAGTCGTCACCGCAGACATCCTGCTGGCCGACAGGTGCATCAAGGCTGGAGCCACCGTGATCTCGCCCGCCGGCAAGCCGTTCACCGCCAACTCGATTGGATCGGCGGTGGCGACTCGGGCGATCATGGCGGACCTTCGCGCCGGCGGTGACATAATCGGAGGCCCGGCGCCCTTCTCTAAGGCGGACCGATCGCGCTTCCTCTCGGCGCTGGACGAGGCGCTGGTGCGGCTGAAGCGGGGCTGATCTTCCGCTCGGCTTCAATAACTTTCCTCCTGCCGCAGCCAAGTCATCGAGGCTGCCGGGGACCTTTCCATCGTTCATCTGGCGTACAGCGGATTTTGCCGAGGCTGCCGCTCGGGGATTAACCACCTTTTGCCGCTGATTTCAGCGGCTTGTGAGCGGAGTAGGGGCTTATGACGATGTATGTGTACCATGCCGAGGGTCACCCGGTCGGCTTCCTTTTCAGCAGCTTCATCCACGATCTCGAAGGCACTCCGCTTGGGTGGGTGCTTGGGTCCCATGTCTACCGTCTGGACGGCGCCTATGTGGGCGAGTTCCACAAGGAAACGGTGGTCGCCAAGCCTGTGCTTGGAAGCACTCGCGATCTTGCCCCGATCCCGGCACCGGCGAAGCTGGACGGTCCCGGGAGCAGCTTCTCCCGCCGGGGCCTGGTCAATTACGGCTATCCGGACGTCTTCCACCGGCTCTACGACAACGCGGCGCAGGTGGACGAACCGATGGAGTTCGCACTGGCCGCCGAGTAACTGCGGAGCGCCGGCGCCTAGCGCCCGGCCGAGGCTTCGATCGCCTTTTGGCGAGCGACGTCCGCGGGCGGGACGGTTCGGATCGTGGCTGCGTATTCGGCGGTTAGCACCAGAACCCAGAATTCCACCCCGGCCCACTCTCCGGTGGCCGCCCCCTTCAGCAGGTCGAGGACTAGAAACACCAGCGCCAGCATCCGGAAGAACATGAAGCTGGCCGTAGGGCTGTCGGCCCGCCTGGTGGCAGTCACCATCATGAGAACGCTCATTCCGCCCCACAGGATGGACAGGAACAGCGTGTCCGCGTGGTAGAAGCCGTCCAGGGCCGCGATGAACCAGAACAGGCGCGACACCGCGAACTGGGTCTGCCGGGTGACCTGGCACAACTTGATGATCGGCGGGATGAAGAGGGTCTTACCTATCCATTGGTCTAGCTTGGTGAAGAACATCCCAACCCACATAGGCGTGGCCGAAGGAGCCTTCCACCCTCAGCCTGGCTCGCGAAGCCGAAGCGGAGGGCCTATCGCGGCGCGCCTGATCTCGTCCGGGGTAAACGGCAGCCGGTGCCATCGCTTCGCGGAAAAGGCGCGGGTCTGGTCGTGGCTGTGGACGGAGGCGGGATCGGTCGACTGCGAGTATGAGAGGAGCGCGTCGGCGACGGGTCCGGACGGTTCGAAGCTCACCACCTGGATGTAGCTGGTGCCGTGCACCGGGACGAGGCCGGCGGCTCTCCGTTCCGTGACCATCAGGTTCAGAACGCCTGCTGCGCTCGGACCGCCGTGGATCGGGATCCGATCCGTGCCCCGAGGAGCTACCTGAACCGTGCCCAGCGGAACGTCGAGCGACAGTCCCGCCGCCGTCAGCTCGGCCGCTGCTGCGGCCAGCGCCTTGCGAGCGCCATCGGCGGCCGCGGGCGCTATGCCGCTCGGAGTGCCCACGGGGTCGGCGGGGTTGAAGGGCACCCGGAACAGGTTCGGGACGGCGGCTACCTTGCTCATGAATCCGAAGAACAGAGCGGCGCCCCGGCTGGTGAGATCCGCCTTCCGGTCCCATCCCCGCAAGGCGGAGCAGGCAGCTGCAAGCGACGCGTCCGGAGTGCAGATGGCGATGAGATCGTCGAGGAGACGTTCGGCGGCCATGCTCTTGTTGGCCAGGATAAGGTCTCGGGCCCGGTCGTGAGTCATGGGTCCCGCCGCAAGCGCGCGCTGGATCTCCATAATGCCCGATTGCGTTCGGAAGCTCTGCCGGGTTCCGACCAGGCCCACCAGCGGAGAAGCGGCGGGCAGCGGAGCGGCCGGGTTGCTCAGCCAGTAGCTGTCGTTGCTGTTCTGAACGAAGTCGCGCCGGATCAGGGTTGGCAGAAGCCTCTCCGGCATGAGGCCCGGAGCAGGAGTGGAAGGGTCGACGTCCCAGTCGCAGGAAGCCTGCGAGCCATCGAGTATGTACAGGCGTTGCGCGGCCGCCAGCTGGCTCACCGGAGTTCCGCACGCCTCGAGCTTGGCGGCCGAGACGTTCGGGACGGGCGTGACGTCGGCATAGAGGACGTCGCCATGGCGGTCGGCGGCGATGGTATTGGTGAAGCCGATGCCGAGCGTCCGGCCGGCGATCTGGCGAAGCTCCCGGACATTGCGAGCCTGACCCATCGCAAGCCAGGCGTCGGTGCCGCGCTGATTGTAGAGGTTGGCATCGCGCACCGCGAACGCCTGCTCCCTGGTCCAGCCCAATCCCGGCTGCGACAGCCCGAGCACAGGACCGTAGCGGGTGGCGTACACCGTTCGGGTGACCGGTTGCCCGCCCATCACCTGGAGAGTGATCGTGCGCCGGCTCATCGGCTCGCTTCTACCGTCGACCAGGTATGCGGTTGGGTCGGACGGATCCAGCTTCAGCTGGAACAAGGTGGAATGGCGCGCCGTGGTGACGGTGTGAGTCCAGGCCAGGTCCCGGTTGAACCCGATGCCGACGAACGGAGTCACCACCAGCCCAGCTCCCATCACGTCCAGGCGCGCAGGGATCGTCAGGTGCATCTGCCGGAACCGGTTTGCACCCTCCCAAGGGTAGTGAGGATTGCCGACCAGGATTCCGCGTCCGTTGAGGGTCGCATCGGCGCCGAAAGCCCAGCCGTTGCTCCCGAGCGCCCTCTCGGGATCGTTCACCGGCAGCGCCGGCGCTTGCAACACCGCGGCGGCGGCGCCCGGCGGCGCCGCGGCTGCGATCTGCCGTAAAAAGGTGGGCGCCATCAGGCTGCCCTGCATGAGGAGCAGGGCGTCCTCGAGGCTGAGCGGCCGGACCCAGGCCTTGCCCCTGCACGGATCCGGCAGGCGGGCTGCATGGTCCCGCAAGTAGCGGTTGTACCCGGCAACGTACCCGCGCGTCAGATCCCGTGCCTCGGCGGACTGGCCCGCGAAGCTGCGGCGGACCATGGCGAGATCGCCGGTCACGCGGTAGTAGATGTCGCTTTCGATGTTGGTGGTGGGGCCTGCGTCCTCCCCAACCCGGCCGCCACCGAAGAACTGAGCCCGCTCCCCTCGGACGGTGACCGCCTGTTCGGCGATCACGCAGACATTGTCCTGGGCGGCGGTGTAGCCGACTCCGTAGCCGAGGCTGGCGTGATTGCGCGCGGTGATGTGGGGGATTCCGTAAGTGGTCCGAACCACCGTCGCGTCGTAGCGCTGACGAGCCTGCGTTTGCCCGGCCGTGGGAACCAGGCAAGCCGCTGCGGCGGCGGCCAACGCCGCCCGGCACAAGACATTCCTCACTTGAAGCATCGTCGTCACGCCCGCCTCTTTGTCGAGGGAAACGACCACGCTCATGTTGCGCTGTCAAGACGAGGTGGACTGCCGCGGGTGGGCCCGCCAGGCTTTCGGCGCCCGCCTCGCGGGCCATTGAAGCCGCCCCGCAACGAATGCTGGGCCGGGCTGTTATCACTTAGGTTAATGTCGCAGCGGCGCGGCAATGAGGGTGCGGGAAACTATGTCTTCAGCGATCTGGACCGTGAGGCGCGGGCTTGGGCCGGTGATCGCGACCGCGATCCACGACGGGCACGGTCTTCGGCCCGAGGTCGAGCAGGCCATGGTCCTCAGCCGCGAGGATCGCCTGCGGGAAGAAGATCCCTTCACCGGCCAGGCGGTGGAGGGGGTGGCCACCCACGTCATCGTGGGTCACTCCCGCTTCGAAGTGGACTTGAACCGCTCGGCGGACGCCGCGGTGTACCGGACGCCGGAGCAGTCCTGGGGCCTTGAAGTGTGGAAAGCACCGCCCGCGGACGACCTTGTCGAGGGCTCTCTTCGAATCCACAGAAATTTCTACCGGATGATGGAGCAGATGCTCCGCCAGATAGCGGAGGAGCACGGCCGCTTTCTGCTGCTGGACGTCCACAGCTACAATCATCGGCGGGGCGGACCGGAGGCGGACCCCACTCCCCAGGAAGAGGCGCCCGACATCAATATCGGCACCTTCTCGATGCCCCGCGAGCGGTGGGCCTGGCTTCTGGACCCGCTAATGGAGGAGATGCGAGAGTTCGACTTTGCGGGCCGCAGGCTCGACGTGCGCGAGAACGTGGCCTTCCAGGGCAAAGGCGAGCTCACTCGCTTCGTCCACCAGACCTTTCCCGACAGCGGCTGTGCGATAGCGATCGAATTCAAGAAGTTCTTCATGGACGAATGGACTGGCGAGCCCTTTCCCGACGAACTCGCCGCGATGAGGGAGCTGATCAGCCACGTTGCGGCCGAAGGCGCCCGGCTTCTCCATGCCGCGTAATGGCAGCGCCTCGGCCCGCGACCGGTCGTCTCCGTCGGTCGATCTCGACCGGCCCGGCGGATACCGCGAGGTGCTCCCGGGCGGAGGCCGAGCCCACGTCGACCGCCCGCTGCCATGCCTGGTGCTGAGCCGCTATCCAAGGGAAGACACGCACAACCTGTCGAGACGCGTCGCGACCACCAGCGCCGCTTATCTGACTTGGCCTGCCGGCTCCGACCCCGACGCGTTGGAGGCACTCGGCAGGATCGTGGAGGCGCAGCGCGGGTCGTTTGAGCGGGTGCTGCTTATTTCCCTGCATGACCTGGAGCGGGACCGGAACCTCGATCAACACGAGCCGCGCCTGGAGCGCTACGAGTTCGTGATCGCCGCATCCGACGATGCTCCTGCGAAGGCCGCGGCCGCATGTCTGGGGAAGGCGCTGTCGAACCTGGAGGTGGACCTCAGGCGGCCTCGCATCCGCCAGGGCGAACGGCTTTTCCTGGAGCCCGGCCTCGACGAGGCTGTCGGTCCAGGGGACGTTTCCCACGTTTCGGTCGGCCTCCCACAGAACTATCGGCTTCCAGTCCGCGACGGCATATACCCGCAGCTTCAGCACGACCTGGCGGTCGGGATCTTCGACGCTCTGCTCCAGGCCATGTGGGCATTTTACCGCGAGATATCGCCCCAGGCGCCGCTCCACCACCGCTCGCTCGGGCGAAGCTCCTTCGTCACCGCGGCCAAGACGGTGGACGGCAAGCTGGACAAGGTCGCCAGCAGCTTCGATTTCCTGCTCAGCGTCTCGCCAATCAACACGGCGCAGGCGCTGGAGCAGTTCAGGGCCTCTGGCTACCAGGTGGAGCCGGAGTTCCGGTACAGGCCTCTGGTGGTGGATCCGGAGCTTGAAAAGCGGCGGCTTCACACGATCGACTTCAGGCGGGTCGAGGACCCCGTGCTCGAGACGCTGTTCAGCGAGAAGCAGCGTGAGGTGGACCTCCAGCTGACGATGCTGCAGTACCGCAACAGCCGCAATTTCCGCTATTCCTCGCTGATGCTCTACGGCCCGGTCAAGGCGCCGCTGGTGGAGAGCGCGAGGGACATCCTTGAACATGTGCCCTCGGGCGGACCTGCCGCCGCCGAAGACGAAGCGATCGACTGCAAAGACATCCGCGATGCGGCCCAGCGGCTGATCGAGAGCTACCGCAAGATCTACCCGCAGTTCCGGGCCAGGGTGGTGCTTCGGGACGATCTCGCCGCCGGGATGATGGTCAGCGGCAACAAGCTGCTCATTTCGACCCAGACGCAGATGCGGCGGGGCCGTCTCGACGCCCTTCTTCAGCATGAGATCAGCGTTCACCTCCTCACTTACGTGAACGGCGACGCTCAGGGGCTGAAGATCTTTCGCTCAGGCCTTGCCGGGTACGAAGGCATTCAGGAGGGGCTGGCGGTGTTCGCCGAATGCGCGGTCGGAGGGCTGACCCGGGCCCGGCTCCGGCTGCTCGGCGCTCGGGTGGTGGCGGTGGACGCGATGGTGGCCGGCGCCAGCTTCGTGGACTGTTTCCGGCTGCTCAGGGACCAGCATGGCTTCACCGCCCGCGGCGCCTTCAATATCACGGCGCGGATCTATCGCTCCGGGGGCCTCACCAAGGACGCCATTTATCTCAGGGGCTTCAAGAAGGTGATCTCGATCCTTGCGGAGGGACGGGAGCTCACGCCTTTATGGTGCGGCAAGATCGGCGCCCAGCATATCCCGGTGATCGAGGAGCTGGCCCTTCGCGGGCTGCTTCGCGCCCCTGCCGTCACTCCGGAGTTCCTGGCCCGCCCCGACGCCCTCGCCAACATCGCGGCAATGCGCAGCGCCTCATCCCTTTCCGACCTTGTGTGACAGGAGTTTCCTTCGATGCTGATTGCTTTTTTCGTGAACGACATGGCGAAGGAGTACCCCGGCTACACGACCACGATCCTGGCACATGAAGCCGTCCGCCGCGGCCACCGCGTCTGCTACGTGACTCCTGGCGACTTCGTCCTCCGGCCGGACGACAGCCTGAACGTCCACGCCCGCTTCGCTCCGACCAAGAAGGCGGCGAGCCCGGCCGAGTTCTTCAAGGAACTCCAAAAGGTCGCCAACGAGACCGAACTTATCAACATGGCGGACGTGCAGGTGCTGATGCTGAGGAGCGATCCTTCGCTCGATGCCCAGACCACCCCTTGGGCGGAGGATATCGGGATCCTCTTCGGGCGGGCGGCGGCCGCCCGCGGCGTGCTCGTCCTCAACGAGCCGGACAGTCTCTCGCTCGCGATCAACAAGCTCTATTTCCAGTCCTTCCCCGAAGCGGTGCGGGCCGAGACCCTGATCACCAAGGTCGCGGACGACGTGAAGGAGTTCGCAAAGCAGCATGGGGGCAAGATCATCCTGAAGCCGCTCCAGGGCTCGGGCGGCCAGGGCGTGTTCCTGGTCGGATCGGAAAACGCCACCAACCTCAACCAGATGATCGAGGCGATCACCCGCGACGGCTATATCATCGCGCAGGCCTATGTTCCGGCCGCGGCGAAAGGAGACATCAGGCTTTTCCTGATGAACGGGCGCCCCCTGGAGCGCGACGGCAAGTACGCCGCACTTCGAAGGG
>DASYWC010000152.1:0-1946 GCA_035936615.1 Allosphingosinicella sp.
GTGAAGGGCCGTAAGCGGCAGGTCATGGCGGACACAGACGGGCGCGGGCTCATCCTCGAGCCCCAGCCCGCCGACGTTCAGGACCGGGGCGGGGCGCCCTTCGTCCTCCGCCTGTCCCGCCGCTCGTTCCCGTTCATCGCGACGGCGTTCGCGGACGCGGGCTACGCCGGCGAGCGGCCTGCGACGGCGACGTCCGTCGCGGTCGAGATCGTCAGGAAGCCCGTCGATCAGGTTGGCTTCGCGGTTCACCCTCGCAGGTGGGTGGTCGAACGGTTCTTCGCCTGGATCAGCAGAAACCGGCGACTCTGGAAGGATCCGGAAGCCACGCTCGCGTCGGCCAGAGCCTTCCTTTATGCCGCCTCCGTCATGCTCCTGACGCGCCGATTGGCGCGGCTCTCATGAATTTCGGACCGGACCCTAAATGGCACTCGCCCGTGTGCACGCTGACGAGAGAGGAAGACTGGTCCTAATCTTCGAGCACAGGCGGCCGACCAGAGCGCGCCTGCTGGAGCTTTGTGGATACGCCGGCGGCGCCTCACTCCGATTCCCGCTCGTCATCCTTGTGCTTGTGAAGAAAGCGGGCGATTTGCTCCTTCAGTTGCGCCGCCTGGCGCGCCTCGCCTATCGAAACGGCGTGTTCGAAAAGTTGTCGCTGGATGGGTGTAGGCAGATCATTCCACTGCAAGAGTACCGCCGCCCCAAGGCACTGCAAGATACGCCCCTCTTCCTCCGAGAGGGGCACGGGCTTGTCGCGGCTCAGTTCCGATGCTGGCCCAGGCGCACCTCCTTCGCTGTCCCACCTGGCAAGGGCGCTGGCCAGCGGATTGCTCGCCTTCCGTCTCTTTGGTGTCTTGGCGATCATGCATGCGATATGGGATGCGGAAGAGCCCGCCGCCACTGGGAACGGGGCGCCATGTAGGGCCGCGCCAGAGCGACGTAGCCGGCGCCAAAGCTCCTTGATGCAAGTAAAACAACAACAATGTTAGATAATCGCTGTTTTTCTTTGGAAGATTATTCTCTGCTAAATATTTTTCCGAATCTTGTAAATCCGTCACAAAGCACCACCTAATAATCAGCGGCAAGTCTTTCCCGCCCCAGTGATCGGAAGCCGCGAGCGGGTCCGATCCCGGGTCCGGCCGCATGGGCGGCGGACCCGCCGCAAACCTGAGATACCGCTTCTCAAGAAGGGTATTGAGCCATGCGTACCTACGACCTCACTCCGCTGTTCCGTTCGACCGTCGGGTTCGACCGCTGGAGCGACCTGTTCGACGCCGCATTGCGTGCCGATGACAGCGCCGCCGGCCATCCGCCTTACAACATCGAGAAGACGGGCGACGACAAGTACCGGATCATGATGGCGGTCGCCGGCTTCGGCGAAAACGACATCGAGATCACCGCGCAGGAGAACCTGCTCGTCGTCGGCGGCAACCTCGGCGAGCCGCGCGAAGCCGGCACGACCTACCTCTACCGCGGCATCGCGACGCGCGCATTCGAGCGTCGCTTTAGCCTCGCCGACCACGTCAAGGTCGTCGGTGCGACGCTGGCCGACGGCGTCCTGCAAGTTGATCTCGAGCATCAGTTGCCCGAGGCGATGAAGCCGCGCAGAATCGCCGTCGAGAGCAAGCCCGGTTCGGCCACGAAGGTAATCGAGGGCGTGGCGATGATTGAGGCGGCCGAGAAGGCCGCCTGATCGCCTAACCCGGATAATTCATGAGGGGGGGATCGCGCCCGGCCGAGGCACGCCGCTCCGCCGGGCGCAGCGGGCGTTCGGCGGTACCCCCGCCGCCTCGGCCCGCCCCCTCGTGACTAGGCCGTGTGGACGGATTGGGTCGAGTTGGGGCGGTGGGAGGATTCCTGAATCGGCGAATCTGTGGCTCATGGCGGGCCGGTGTAGGGAGGAGGGCCGGCCATGCTGACGCGGATGACGGACGAGGATTGGGCGATCG
>DASYWC010000153.1:0-21170 GCA_035936615.1 Allosphingosinicella sp.
GAGGCAGCCTCGTCCAGCTTGTGCATGGTGGCGTTTGGAAGTCCGAAGTCGACGACGGGGCACAAGGCGATCAGGAAGCGCCCGTCCGACGTGCCTCCGGAGGTGGAGAGGGTCGGCTTCTCGCCCGTCTCGGCTTCGATCGCATCGGTGACGATGTCGAATAGGGCTCCCGGCGGAGTGAGAAAGGCTTCTCCGGAGATCTTCGCCTCCACTCTCGCGCCCGGAGCCGCTTCCTCGACGGTGCGCCGGACCAGCTCGACGAGATCCCTGCCCCTGTGCTCGTTGTTGAACCGGATATTGAGGCGCGCGCGGGCGCTTCCCGGTATGACGTTGCCCGCCGGATTGGCGGTCTCGACGTCGGTCACTTCCAGGTTCGACGGCTGGAACGAGCCGTTGCCTTCGTCCAGCTGCAGCGCATCCAAAGCCGTCAAAACCCGGCCGAGCTTGGTGATGGGGTTGTCGGCCCGGTGCGGGTAGGCGACGTGGCCCTGAACTCCGGGAATCTCGATCCACATGTTGACGGACCCGCGACGCCCGATCTTCACCGTGTCGCCGAGCCGGTCGACCGAGGTCGGCTCCCCGATCAGGATCATGTCGGGGCGGATGCCGCGTTCCTCCATCCACTCCATGATCCTGGGAGTGCCGTAGGTGGCGGGTCCTTCCTCGTCGCCGGTGATGATGAAGCTCAGGGTTCCGGAATGGTCGCGGACCTCGGCGCAGGCGGCGACGAACGCCGCGATCCCGCCTTTCATGTCCACCGCCCCGCGGCCGTAGAGGAGGCCGCCGTGGAGATCAGGCGTGAACGGATTGCCCCTCCAGCCGAGGCCGGGCGGAACCACGTCGAGGTGGCCCGCAAAACCGAAATGCGGCCCGCCGCTGCCTCGGGTGGCGAAAAGGTTTTCGACCGGCCCGTCGGGAGCCTCGCCGAGGATGAAGCGGTGGACGGTGAACCCCAGCGGCGTCAGCGCGGCTTCCAGCACGTCGAACACCTCTCCCCTGGCGGGAGTGACGCTGGGGCAGGCGATGAGGCGGGAAGCGAGGTCGACCGGGTCGATTGCAGCGGTCATTGAAGCCCTACTGAGCCGCGTGCTCGTACTGCTCGATCACCCAGGGCTCTTCCTGGGCGGCCTCGATCCACTCCCGCATCCAGGGATGGCCCAGGATCGTCTCCATATAGGCCGCCGCGAAGCGCGGGACGGGCACGGAGTAGGTGACGAAGCGGGTGACCACTGGAGCGAACATGATGTCTACGGCTCCGAAGCCGCCGAACAGATAAGGGCCGCCGCTGCCGTGGCGGGCTCGGGCCTCCGCCCAGAGTTCCAGGATTCGGATCACTTCGGCCCGGGTTTCCTCCCTGAGCTCGCTTTGAGGGAACTGCTTGCGCACGTTCATCGACAGGTCGCGGCGCAGGTTCGCGTAGCTCGAATGCATCTCCGCGGCCATCGACCGCGCCATTCCGCGCGCAGCCTCTTCCGCGGGCCAGTAGCGGGCGCGGTCGGTCTTGTCGGCAAGCCACTCGACGATCGCCAGCGAATCCCAGATCACCGTCTTGTCGTCCCAAAGCACCGGAACCTTGCCTCCCGAAGGCGCGAACTCGTCGCCTTGCTGCGCCTTGTTCCACTCCTCGCCGAACATCGGGATCGTGAATTCCTCGAACGGAAGGCCCGACTGCTTCACCGCCAGCCACCCGCGAAGCGACCATGAGGAATAAGCCTTGTTGCCGATAATGAGCTTGAGCAAACCTGTCCTCACTTTCGTCATCCCGGCGAAGGCCGGGATCTCGGGTCGAGCGGCTCGGCAATTCTGCCACCAGACCCCGGCCTGCGCCGGGGTGACGGTGGATGCTCAGCCGATCGCTTCGATCACTGCCTTGCGTAACCGATCTATGCCCAAGCCGGTTTCGCTCGACGTGGTGATTATCTCCGGGTGAGCCGCGGGATGCTTCGCCGCTTCCTCCCGTGTCCGCCGCTCGACCTCCTCAAGCTCGCTCGCCTTGATCTTGTCCGCCTTGGTGAGGACGAGCTGGTAGCTGACGGCCGCGTCGTCCAGCATCTTCAGGACCTCGCGGTCGACATCCTTGATCCCGTGGCGGCTGTCTATCAGCACCAGGGTCCGCTTCAGCGCCTGGCGGCCGCGCAGATAGTCGTTGATCAGGTAGCGCCACTTGCGGGCAACGTCCTTGGGAGCCTTCGCAAAGCCGTAGCCGGGCATGTCCACCAGCCGGAATCGGAGCGGGTCACCCACATCGAAGAAGTTCAGCTCCTGAGTGCGCCCCGGAGTGTTCGACGTGCGCGCCAGATCGCGGCGGTTGGTGAGCTTGTTCAGAAGCGAGGACTTGCCGACGTTGGAGCGGCCGGCGAACGCCACTTCCTCCACGTCGGGGTTGGGCAGGTGCTGAAGCTGAGGCGCCGACTTCAGGAACCCGATCGGCCCCGAAAAGACCTTTCGCGCCAGCTCCTCCAGATCCGGTCCATCCTCGCTCATTTGGCGGGCACCGGTTCTTTCATCCCGGGATGCCGGCTGTAGAGCCACTTCTGCTGCGCGATCGTGAGGATGTTGTTGGTGACCCAGTAAAGCTGGAGGCCCGCGGCAAACGGAGCCATCACGAACATCAGCACCCAGGGCATCAGCCCGAACACCTGCTTCTGGATAGGGTCCATCGGCGGCGGGTTCAGCCGGAACTGGAGCCACATCGTGATCCCGAGCAGGATCGGCAGGATTCCGATGGCAAGGAACGAGGGCGGGGTGAACGGAAGGTAGCCGAACAGGTTGACGGGCGTCAGCGGGTCGGGGGCGGACAAGTCCTTGATCCAGCCGACGAAAGGCTGGTGCCGCATCTCCACCGACAGCAGAAGCACCTTGTAGAGTGCGTAGAAGATCGGGATCTGGAGGAGGATCGGCAGGCAGCCGGCGAGCGGGTTCACCTTCTCCTCCTGGTAAAGCTTCAGCATCTCCTGCTGGAGCTTGGGCTTGTCGTCCTTGTAGCGCTCCTGAAGGGCCTTCATCTTTGGCTGGATGATGCGCATCCCGGCCATCGACTTGAACTGCTTCTGGGCGATCGGGAACATCAGCGCCCGAACGATGAAGGTGAGTGCGATGATCGCCACCCCGAAGTTGCCGAGAGTCGCGAACAGCCAGCGCAGAAGCGAGAAGATCGGCTTCATGAACCATTCGAACCAGCCCCAGTCGATCGCCTTGTCGAACTTGGCGATTCCGAGCTGGTCCTGGTAGCGCTCGAGCAGCCCTACCTCCTTAGCGCCGGCGAAGAGCCGTGACTGGTAGGCCGCGGCGGTGCCGGGGGCGACGATTGCGGGCGCAGTCGTGAAGTCCGCCTGGAACCCGCCATTGGCGCCCCGCCGGAAGGCAGCGTCTACATTGCTCGCCTGGTCGGGGATGACCGCCGTCAGCCAGTATTTGTCGGAGAAGCCGAGCCAGCCGCCCTTGCTTCCAAAGCTCTGGTCTCCTTCGGAGCCGATGTCGTCATACCCCCAATCGTAATTGGCGGCTCCGCTGAACACTCCGACAGGGCCCACATGCATGGTCCAGCTGTCCGGATCGGGGGAAGCCTTGGAGCGGCTCACCAGCGAATAGGGCCGAACCGCGACCGCGCCGGTACCGGTGTTCACTACCCTCTGCTCGGCGGTGAACATGTAGCCGTCGTCAACCGCCAGCTCGATCTCGAAGCGCTGCCCCTGGCCGTTGTTCCAGCTCAAGGTGACCGGGCTTCCCGGCGCGAGCCGGGTGCCGCTTGCGGTCCAGACCGTGTCCGGCCCGGGCAGAGCCACGCCCTGCCCGGTCCAGCCGAAGCTCGCGAAATAGGAGTCGGGCGCTCCGCCCGGCGAGAGCAGTCTGATCGGCGGCGAGTCGCGGCGGAGGCTCTGACGGTGGGTCGTTAGGACGAGATCGTCCACGCGCGCTCCGCGCAGGTTGATCGATCCCTCGAGCCGGGGCGTCTGGATCGGGATGCGGGGAGTCTCGGCGATTACTTGGCGCCTGTCCCGCACCGGCGCGGGCGCATCGGCGGCAGGGTCCGCCTGCGGCTTCGGAAGCGCCACCTGCTTTCCATCCACCATCTTCGTCGAGGGCGGGTTCGCGGTGGGGAAATAGCGTTCGGAAATGAAGCTCCATCCGATCAGCACCAGCGCCGAGAGGACGATCGCCATGATCATGTTACGGGAGTCGTTCACTTAAGTCCCTTCACGGTACTGGGTCATGGCCGGATCCCCCCCAGGGATGGCATCGAAAGAGGCGCCGGCAAGCGATCCACCCGCCGCGAAGCGCCCCATAGCGTTGCAAAGCGGTGATTGCATAGGCCGAGCAGCTCGGCTGATAGCGGCAGCTGGGCGGAAGCACGCGCGAGGGCCCCTTTTGCCAGCCTTTGGCGACCAGGATGAGGAGCTTCGCCATCATTAAACCAAGTCCGTTCGGGCTGAGCTTGTCGAAGCCCGTTCCTTTTCTTGGCCGAACGAAGTCAAGGGAAGCCCTTCGACAGGCTCAGGGCGAACGGTGTTCTTTAACTTTTTGAGTGCCTTGGTGAGTTCTTGTGAAAGCTGATCGTAGGGACGCTCCACGCCGCCGGAGCGGCCGATCAGGATATGATCCGCGCCTGGAATGCCGCTCGTGGGAAGCACCTCCCGCGCAAGCGCACGAAAGCGCCGCTTCATGCGATTGCGGACCACTGCTCCGCCGATTTTCCTGGTCACTGTGATTCCGAGCCGGATGGACGGATCGCCGTCCTGGCGGTCGCGCACGAGCAGCACGAAACCTGGCATTGGGGCTCTGAGCGCCTTGTTGGCAGCGAGGAAGTCGGCTCGGCGCCTGATCGTGGTCAGGCGTGGAGCGGTGCCTAGGCGCAGAGCTTCTTGCGGCCGCGGCTCCTGCGAGCAGCCAGGACTTTGCGGCCGCCGACGGTCGCCTTGCGGGCCCGAAAGCCGTGACGCCGCTTGCGCACGAGATTGCTCGGCTGGAAGGTGCGCTTCATCGCTCATACCTCAAAAACTTGAATGAAAAGGGCCCCCAAACTGGGTTCCCATGAAAGTACTACTTTCATGGGTGCCCAACTGGCGGGAGCCTCGTTGTGGGCGCGGATAGGCAAAGGAAGCGCCAAAGTCAATCGCCCTGCGCCTCGATCCGGGTCTCCCGCTGCTTGCGGCGCTCCTCGCGGCGCCTGGCGCTTGCGCGTCTCAGGCCCCAGTCGGCCCAGCGCCCCTTGTTGGGATGCTTGCGCTTGAACTGGACATACTGCCGCTTGGCCCACTCGCTGTACTTGAGCGTGAGGCCGAGCCCCGCCCCGAAAACGATGATCCCGCCCGGCCCCGGAAGCAGTCCCGCCGCCGGAGAGATCAGCATCAAAAGCAGCCCGGTTATGAACAGGGCCGTGCGGACTGCCGGTATGCGGCCCCAGGCCAGCCATTTCTGTCGCGGGTTCATGAGCCCTCATGTGGTGGTGCTGTATTAGCGGCGCAAGACTCTGCTCGCTCTCGACTTATCTGAACGCTCTCTCCAGAATGGGGGTTTCTTGGGGGGTTCTGTTTCGATGGTAGCGCATGTCGCCACGGTAGCTTTCCTGGGGCTCGAAGCGCGCGCTGTCGAGGTTCAGGTCCAGATCGCAAGCGGGTTGCCGAAGTTCCTGGTGGTGGGCCTTCCCGACAAGGCGGTTGGGGAGAGCCGGGAGCGGGTGCATGCCGCTCTAGCCGCGATCGGCCTTTCCCTTCCTCCAAAACGGATCACGGTCAACCTGTCGCCCGCCGACCTTCCGAAGGAGGGCTCGCACTACGATCTTCCGATCGCGCTTGGGCTGCTTGCCGCCATGGGAGCGATCGATGCCGAAACCCTGGCCGGATATGCGGCGGTTGGGGAGCTGGGCCTCGACGGGCGGCTGACCCCCTCGCCGGGCGTGCTGCTCGCGGCGATGCATGCCTCCTCCCGAGACCTAGGCCTCATCTGTCCGGCTGCACAGGGCCCGGAGGCTGCGTGGGCTGGGGACATCGAGGTGATCGCCGCTCCCGACCTTATCGCCCTGCTCAACCATTTCCGGGGCACCGCCGCGCTTTCGCCCCCAGCGCCAGGAGAAGCGGACCCACCAGGCTTCGGGCCGGATCTGGCGCAGGTGAAGGGGCAGGAAACCGCCAAGCGGGCGATCGAGATCGCTGCGGCTGGCGGGCACAATCTGTTGATGAGCGGGCCTCCTGGGGCGGGCAAGTCGCTGCTGGCGGCCTGCGTACTCGGCATTCTTCCCGAGCTGACCCCAAGCGAGGCTCTGGAAGTGTCGATGATCGCCAGCGTCGCCGGCACTTTGGTGGACGGACGGCTGATCCGTACCCGGCCGTTTAGGAGCCCGCACCACAGTGCCTCGATGGCGGCTTTGGTCGGCGGCGGGCTGAAGGTTCGGCCGGGCGAGGTGAGCCTCGCTCATCTGGGCGTGCTGTTTCTGGACGAGCTTCCCGAGTTCCAGCGCGCGGTACTCGATTCCCTACGCCAGCCGCTCGAGACTGGCACGGTCAGCGTCGCGCGGGCCAATGCCCACGTCACCTTTCCGGCGCGAGTGCAGTTGATCGCCGCGATGAACCCGTGCCGCTGCGGCCATCTCGGCGATCCCGCGCTTGCCTGCTCGAGGGCACCGCGCTGTGCGGCCGATTACCAGGCCAAGGTGTCGGGACCTCTGCTCGACCGGATCGACCTCCACGTGGACGTGCAGGCGGTGTCTGCGGCTGACCTCGTATTACCGCCGCCGGCGGAAGGCTCTGCCGAGGTGGCGGAGCGTGTGCGGCAGGCTCGCGCCGTCCAGACCGCCCGCTACGAAGGGCAGGGGGTCCGCACCAATGCGGAGGCGGACGGCGATCTCCTCGACGGCGTGGCGACTCCGGACGAGCCCGGCCGGAAGCTGCTCGCGCAGGCCGCCGAAGCCATGCGGCTCAGCGCCCGCGGCTATCATCGGGTCCTGCGAGTCGCACGAACGGTGGCCGACCTTGCGGGAAGCGAGAACGTCACCCGGGTGCATGTGGCGGAAGCGCTGAGCTACCGGAGGCAGGCCCCTCGCAACTGACGCTTAAACCCCCTCTCCCCTAGGGAGAGGGTTGGGTGAGGGGTTACGATGTCCGAGCGTTAGGCTCCGAGTCGTAACCCCTCACCAACTTCGCCTAGGCTCCTTCGTCGCCAAGGCTTCCTATCCTCTCCCTGTGGGAGAGGTGGAAATAGCTACACGCAACGCTGGATGACGGGCCCCAGACTATAGTTGATCGTCTGGCGCGCCAGGACTACGCTGCCAGTCTGGGTTGGGCGGATGGTCACTCGAGCGGCGGGATTGCCGGTCTGGGTGGTAAGGGTGATGTAGGTGGTCTCGGCACCCTGCTCGACCTGGGCCGTGCCAAGGTTCCTCATGCCGGCGTGGATGCACTGGGTGAGGGCCGGCACGGACTTCTGGCTCGTATACCGGGCATCCGGCATCCGGTTGTCGAGATCGTAAACCGTGGCGCACCCGGGAAGGAGCAGCGCCAGCACCGCGAAATGTTTCATTACGCCTCCGAAGGACTAGTTCGCGGTTTTACGAGTGGCGGGCGCAACAAGTTCCAGTTTTCGAGGTAGTCCGACCCGCGCGGCAGGTCTCGATCATTGTTGCGGGGGAGGGGCTGGCTAGGCTAGGCAGCAGCCGCAATCCCGTGCCCCTGTGGCGGAATTGGTAGACGCGCTCGACTCAAAATCGAGTTCCGCAAGGAGTGCCCGTTCGACTCGGGCCAGGGGCACCATTCGCGCATGCTGCTTTTGTTTAAGTGATTTTCGCTCCGGATCGGCTATCCTGCGATTCATGAGCAGGTTCGGCGAGTGAACAAGATCGACAAGGATGGGCCGAAGGGCGCGAGGCCGGCAGAGCCGGTGGACGAGCTGCTTTCCGAAGTCGCCCAATCGGATTTCCGCCGCGACCGGCTGCTCGCAGCGCTTACGCTGATGATCGGCTGCGGCCTCGCGATCGCCCTTCCCTTTGCTTTGAGGGCGGGCGCGGAATTCTTCCTGCCCGTCACTGCTGCGCTCGTCATCGCGATCGCCTTGGTGCCGATGCTCGAATGGTTCGAGCGCAGGGGGCTGCCGTCGGCGCTTTCGGCGCTCATCTGTGTCCTTCTCCTGCTGATCGTCGCCAATGCCGCAGTCGCGTCGATCGTGCTTCCGGCGGCGGAATGGGTGCGTCTGCTTCCCGAGCGCATCGGCCGGATCCAGCAGACCCTGGCTCCTCTGCTCGAAGTCTATGCCAACCTGGAGCGGTTCATCGACGACGTCGTGAACGAATTCGGCAGCAAGCCCGCCGGCGGTTCCCGGACCGTGACGGTCGAGACCCCCAATTCCATGATCGACATCATCGCGACCTCGGCGCCCCACGCCGCGATCCAGCTGTTCTTCGCTCTCCTCGTGATCTTCTTCTTCCTCGCGGGGTGGACCCGGATGCGAAAGAGCACGATCACTGGACGGGCGAGCTTCGGCGGAGCGATGACGACCGCCCGGGTGATCCAGCAGGTGGTCGATTCGACCTCCACCTACCTCGGCACGATCACCATCGTGAACGTGGCTCTGGGCGCTGTCGTCGCATTGTTCTTGTGGATGATCGACATGCCCACTCCGCTGATGTGGGGCGGAATCGTCACGGTGCTCAACTACATCCCTTATCTGGGGCCGATCGCCGCGGCTCTGCTGCTTGGTCTTGGCGGGCTGATGGCCTTTTCCGATCCGTGGTACGCGCTTCTGCCGGCGGTCGGGTTTACGGCGCTCCACATGCTCGAGGCGAACCTCATCACGCCGTCGATCGTCGGCCGGCGCCTGACGATCAACCCGCTTCTGATCCTCGTCGCGCTGAGCTTCTGGGCCTGGGTCTGGGGAACCACTGGGGCGCTTCTGGCGGTACCGCTTCTGATCATCATGAAGACGGTGCTTGCGGCCGCCGGCACGCCGGACATCGCCGGCTTCCTATTCGAGGAGGGGACGCTTACCGGGCATCATCACGACGAGGCGGAAGAGGAGCCGGAGGGCTCCCGAAAATAGCCGCCCCGGCTTGCTTGACAGCTATTGGGGCCTCGCCTAGTTCGCCCCCCACGCATTTATGCGGGTGTAGCTCAGTTGGTTAGAGCGCCGGCCTGTCACGCCGGAGGTCGCGGGTTCGAGCCCCGTCACTCGCGCCATTAGCCCTGATCGTTCTGCGAAGCAGAGCGTGAATCGGGGCGGTCTCTAAAGTGGCCTAATTCCATCCAGCGCAATAAGCGTTTCATCGGGAGCAGCCAGAGCCAGGCGACGCCGCCTGCGATAAAGGCAAAGGCGCTTGCCCAGAGCGGCAGCCGGGCTGCTTCCACGATCATCACGACTGCCACGCACCACAGCGCTATCAGCAGCAGGATGATCCCCATCCCCGCGGGCTTTCGCCAGCTCGGCTCGTTCACCTGCACTGGATCCACTCGGCGGGCGTTGCGATGGCGTCGAGGGGCTGGTCCCACGGATCGGGCGGGATCGGCTGGTCCACTATCTGCAGTTCCCAGGCGATCCCGATGGTCCGAACCTCAAGGCCGCCCTCCCGGAGATGAGCGAGAGCCCGGTCGTAGTGGCCCTTGCCGTGGCCGATGCGGTTTCCCTGCCTGTCGGCAAGCACCACCGGCACCAGCACTATGTCGGGCGCCAGCACTTCGGCATCGGGGGAGGGCTGAAGCACGTTCCACGGGCCGCTCTCGGTGGCAGGAGCCTCCCGGAAAATCATTCGCGAGTCGCGATCCGCGAACCAGGGCAGGGCAGCGCGCTGCTCCGGCCCGAGAGCATCCAGGATGGTATAGGGGCTGATCTCATCCTTCATCGGGTGATAGGCGGCGACGACGCGCGCGCCGATCAGGTGCGGGAGCACGATCTGGGCAAGCTGTCCCTCCAGAGTCTTGCGCGTCGCCGCCCAGAGCGCTGAGGCATAGCTGTGCCTCCGGAGCAGGGCGTCGTTGCGGAGCTGGTCTTTGGACATCTGTTCTTTTCGGGAAGTGACGGGACCGCAATGGTCGTTTGCTGGAATATCCTCTGACGCCGTTTACGTCAGGTGGGAGCCATTTAGCCCGGACCACGATCCGGACAGGGACAGCCCCCTAGGATGATGAATCGCCTCAGGGATGTCCTCAAAAGCTCGTGCCGAGCAGTACCCGTCAGCCTGTATCTAGGGGTTGGAGCGGTCGTTCTCAAGCCTCTCGGCCAGCCTCTCCATCCGTTCGGCGAGCCTTTCCAGAGCGTCCGCGACGGCGGGATCTTCCCGCTGTTCCGCCGCAGCGGCGGCCGGTGACGCACTGGCCGCCTCGACCTCCTGCAACTGGTCGGCCAGCAGGAGCGATGCGAACAGCAGCTGTCGAGCCTCGCTCAGTGTGCCCAGAGCGCTTGCAGCCTCGCGCGCCTTTCCGTCCACCAGCGCGGCGGTCGAGCGCAGATGCTCTTCCTCGCCATCCCGGCAGGCGACAATGTAGCGGCGCGAGCCGATCTCGAGCTCGACATTGGCCATCAGCCCGCTCCCCCGCTGCTCGAAAGCAGCTGGTCGATGTGCGAAATCGCGCCCTCCACTCGCCCGCGCAGAGCCTGGTGCGCGTGACGGAGCTGCTCGAGCTCCTCGTTCGATCCGTTCTGCGGAACGCGCTCCGCGGCGGCCTCGATGCGGGCGAGGGCCCGCTCGATCCGGCTTATGGCGAGGGTGGTGCGTTCATCTGGCATCAATGTACGAATAGCACGCCTGCGCCGTGCGGCAAGCCGGGCCTTCGAAGCAGCCGCACCGGTTGACGCACCTGCCTCCGCCTTTAAAGGAGCGGCCTGTGGGGCGTCTTGAGTCTCCCACGCGTCCTGTCCGGGCTTTCCATCCAGGGAACGTGCATGTCCGTCGAACCAAGATTGATGGCGAACGCCATTCGCGCCCTCTCGATGGACGCGGTGCAGGCGGCCAACAGCGGGCACCCTGGAATGCCGATGGGAATGGCCGACGCCGCGACCGTGCTGTTCGGTGAATATCTGAAATACGATCCGAAGGACCCGAACTGGCACGACCGCGACCGCTTCGTGCTTTCGGCCGGGCACGGATCGATGCTGATCTATTCGCTCCTGCACCTCACCGGCTACGCCCGCCCCACGATCGAGGACATCCGCAACTTCCGCCAGCTCGGCAGCCCCTGCGCCGGCCATCCGGAAAACTTCATGCTGGAGGGCATCGAAGCAACGACCGGACCGCTGGGTCAGGGGTTCGCAATGGCGGTCGGGATGGCGATCGCAGAGCGGCACTTGAACGCCGTGTTCGGAGACGAGCTGGTCGATCACCGCACCTGGGCTATCGCGGGCGACGGCTGCCTGATGGAGGGAATCAACCATGAGGCAGTGGGCCTTGCCGGGCATCTGAAGCTTGGGCGTCTCAATGTCCTTTGGGACAACAACAAGATCACCATCGACGGTTCGACGGACCTCTCCACGTCCGAGGACATTCCGGGCCGGTACAGGGCATCGGGCTGGCACGTCGTCTCCTGCGACGGGCACGACTTCGACAGCATCCGCAGGGCACTGGACGAGGCGCTTGCCGATCCGCGCCCTTCGCTGATCGACTGCCGAACGATCATCGGCTGGGGCGCACCAAACAAGCAGGGTACGTCCGCCACCCACGGAGCCGCGCTCGGCGACGACGAGGTGGCCGCGGCGCGCAAGCACCTGGTGTGGGACAGCGAGCCGTTCGACCTTCCGCAGCCGGTCGTCGATGCATGGCGCGAAGCGGGCAGCCGAGGGGCAAAGCTGCACGAGGATTGGCGAGTCCGCCTCGCAGCCAGCGCCCAGCGTGAGGAGTTCGTCCGCCGAATGGAGGGTCGCCTCCCGGAAGGTTCGAAGAAAGGGGAGTATCTCGACTGGCTGACCGCCAACCCGCAGAAGGTCGCCACCCGCAAGGCGTCCGAAATGGCGCTGGAAGCGATCAACGCCGCTCTTCCGGAGACGATCGGCGGCTCGGCGGATCTCACCGGCTCGAACAACACAAAGACCAAGGCGCAGGAGCCGCTCACCGCCGACAATTACGGCGGCCGCTACATCTATTACGGCATTCGAGAGTTCGGAATGGCCGCGGCGATGAACGGAATGGCGCTGCATGGCGGAGTCATCCCCTACGGCGGCACCTTCCTGATCTTCTCCGATTACTGCCGACCCGCCATCCGTCTCTCGGCGCTCCAAAATGCCCGCGTCATCTATGTGATGACCCACGACAGCATCGGCCTTGGCGAGGACGGCCCGACCCACCAGCCGGTCGAGCAGATCATGAGCGTCCGAATGGTGCCGAACCTCGCAGTCTACCGTCCCGCGGACGCGGTGGAGACTGCAGAATGCTGGGCGCTGGCGCTGGAACGGGCGGAGGGGCCGTCGCTGCTCTGCCTCACGCGCCAGAACCTGCCGCAGCTCCGCACCGAGCGGACCGACAACCTCTGCGCACGCGGCGCCTACCGCCTTCGCGCCGCCAACGGCGCCCGCCAGGTGGTGATCATCGCCACCGGCTCGGAGGTTGAGACGGCCCTTGCCACGGCCGAGCAGCTCGAAGGGCAGGGGATCGGCGCCGACGTCGTCTCCATGCCCTGCTGGAGCCTGTTCGACGCGCAGGACGAGGAGTATCGCTGTGACCTGCTGCCGGAGGGCGTGCTTCGAGTCTCTATCGAGGCGGGCACCACTTTGGGCTGGGAGCGCTATGTCGGCCCCACCGGCCTCACCATCGGTCTCAACCGCTTCGGCGCGTCCGCGCCCGCCGAGGACCTATTCGAACGCTTCGGCTTCACCGCCGATAAGATCGCGCCGCAGATCGTTGCGGCGCTCAAAACACCAAGGAGTTGAATGACATGGCCACCAGAGTTGCAATCAACGGTTTCGGGCGCATCGGGCGCCTGGTAGCTCGGGCAATCCTGGAGCGGGGCGACGGAAGCCTTGAGCTGGTCGCGATCAACGACCTGGCCGACGCCAAGTCGAACGCAATGCTCTTCAAGCGCGACAGCGTCCATGGCCCTTACCCAGGCGATGTCTCGGCCGAGGGCAATGACCTCGTGATCGACGGCAAGCGCATCAAGGTGACCGCCGAGCGCGATCCGGCCAAGCTTCCCCACGCGGAGAACAATATCGACATCGCGCTGGAGTGCACCGGCTTCTTCACCGACCGGGAGAGCGCCCAGAAGCACCTCGACGCGGGCGCGAAGCGGGTGCTGATCTCGGCTCCGGCCAAGGGCGTCGACCTGACGGTGGTCTACGGGGTCAATCACGACAAGCTGACGGGCGAGCACACGATCGTGTCCAATGCGTCGTGCACCACCAACTGTCTGGCTCCCGTCGCCAAGGTGATGAACGACGTGATCGGAATCGAGCGGGGACTGATGACCACCATCCACGCCTACACCAACGACCAGAAGATCCTCGACCAGATCCACCCGGACATGCGCCGAGCCCGCGCGGCCGGGATGTCGATGATCCCGACCACCACCGGCGCCGCCCGCGCCGTGGGCGAGGTGCTCCCGGAACTGAAGGGCAAGCTGGACGGTTCCGCGATCCGAGTTCCGACGCCGAACGTCAGCCTCGTCGATCTCACCTTCAGGCCCAAGCGGGACACCAGTCTTGAGGAAGTGAACGGCGCGTTGCGTGCCGCGTCCGAGAGCGGCCCTCTGAAGGGCATCCTCGCCTACACCGACGAGCCCCTGGTCTCGATCGATCTCAACCACAATCCTGCCTCGTCCACCGTGGACAGCCTCGAAACGGCGGTGCTGGAAGGCAAGCTGGTCCGCGTCGTCTCCTGGTACGACAATGAGTGGGGCTTTTCCAACCGGATGGTCGACACGGCTACCGCCATGGGGCGGCTGATTTGAGCACCTTAACCCGCTCGTCCCGAGCGAAGTCGAGGGGCGCAGGCACGGACTCATCACGTACGCCCCTCGACTGCGCTTGGGACGAACGAGATTGTTGCTTATGACGCAGTTCAAGACTCTTGACGACCTGGGCGATGTCACCGGTAAGCGCGCGCTGGTGCGCGTGGACCTGAACGTGCCCATGAACGACTTGGAGGTCACCGACGACACCCGCCTCCGTGCGACCCTTCCTACTGTGACCGAGCTTGCCGACCGGGGCGCGATCGTCCTTCTGCTCGCTCATTTCGGAAGGCCGAAGGGTGAGCAGCGGCCGGACATGTCGCTGTCGCTGGTGGCTCGGGCTTATGAGCAGGTGCTCGGGCGCCCCGTGCGCTTCGTCGGGGACTGCGTCGCCCCCGGGGCCAGCCAGGCAGTGGCCGACATGGAGCCGGGGGACGTTGCCATCCTGGAGAACACGCGTTTTTACTCAGGCGAGGAGAAGAACGACCCCGCTCTTGCCCAGGCGATGGCGAAGCTTGGCGACTTCTACGTCAACGACGCCTTCTCCGCCGCACATCGCGCCCACGCCTCCACCGAGGGGATCGCCCGCCTGCTGCCCTCTTATGCTGGCCGGGCGATGGAGGCGGAGCTGAAGGCGCTGCAAAAGGCGCTTGGCGAACCGGAGCGGCCGGTGGCGGCGGTGGTGGGGGGAGCCAAGGTCTCGACCAAGCTTGACGTGCTCCAGCACCTCGTCACCAAGGTCGATCATCTGATCATCGGCGGCGGAATGGCTAACACCTTCATTGCGGCGCGCGGAGTGGACGTCGGCAAGTCGCTTTGCGAGCACGACCTCGCAGAGACGGCGCTCGGCATCCTCGACGCCGCCGAGCGGGCGAACTGCACCGTTCACCTCCCCTACGACGTGGTGGTGGCGAAGGAGTTCGCGGCCAACCCGCCCAGCTTGCGGACCTGCAATGTTCATGAAGTTGCCGCGGACGAGATGATTCTGGACGTGGGCCCGGCCGCGGTCGAGGCGCTGGCGGACGCGATCAAGACGTGCCGCACGCTGGTCTGGAATGGGCCGCTTGGTGCGTTCGAAACGCCTCCGTTCGACCGGGCTACGGTTGCGCTCGCTCAGATTGCAGCGGCGCTGACTCAGAGCGGCTCGCTCGTCTCCGTGGCGGGAGGCGGCGATACGGTGGCCGCACTCAACCATGCGGGCGTCGCCGACGATTTCACCTTCGTCTCCACCGCCGGCGGTGCCTTCCTGGAATGGATGGAAGGCAAGGAATTGCCTGGCGTGAAGGCGCTGCAGGGATAAGGCTTTCGATGGCTACTTCCCCCGGACCCCAGGCTGCGGCCTTCTTCGCTACCCCGGTGATCGTCGATCAGATGCCGGGCGCTTCCGAACTGAACCGGGAACTCAAGGAGCTGATCCTGGAACGGCAGGCGGCGGACAAAGGGCTCGAAGTCTCCAACGTCGGGGGCTGGCACTCGGACGTCCACATGCTGCGCTGGGGCGGGGCTGCGGCCATGCGCCTGATCGAGCGCATCATTGCCGCCGTGGACCACTTCACGGTCGATGTCCGCTCCGGTGGCAAGCCGCGCTACCGCTGGTTTCCCGAAATGTGGGCGAACGTCTCACCGCCCGGCGCGTTGAACCAGCTTCATGCCCATCCGGGCTCCTTCTGGTCCGCCGTCTATTATGTGGACGACGGCTATGGCGGGTCCTCGGATCGCGAGCTAGGCGGGGAGCTCGTGCTGCTCGATCCCAGGATGCCGATGGTTCAGATGAACACTCCCGATCTGCGCTTTCGTCGGCCTGGACAGCCGCCCGAGCAGGCGGAGCAATATTTGCGCCCCGCCAGCGGGCGGATCGTCATATTCCCAGCCTGGCTCGGCCATTACGTTCGCCCCTATGGCGGGCAGGGAACCCGCATCTCGGTCGCCGCGAACCTCAGCGCTGTGCCGCTTTCCGTCCCCTCGACGACAGGGGGCGACTCGGCAAATGCCTGACGGCAAGGAAAATCCATGACCTTCACCCCGACCCTGAAGCGGCATGGGTCGGAGCCCTCAAAGTATAACAAGGACAGATGATGCAGACTTCCGAAATGACGGCCAAGATGGAAAGCGGCAATGGCTTTATCGCAGCTTTGGATCAGAGCGGGGGGTCCACGCCCAAGGCGCTCAAGGGCTACGGGATCGAGGAAGGCGCCTGGTCGAACGACGAGGAGATGTTCGGCCTCATCCACCAGATGCGCTCGCGGATCATCACATCGCCTGCCTTCAGCGGAGACAAGGTGATCGGGGCGATCCTGTTCGAACGCACGATGGACGGCGAGGTCCACGGAAAGCCGGTGCCGAACGTACTCAAGGCGCGCGGAGTGGTGCCCTTCATCAAGATCGACAAGGGGCTGGAGGACGAGGCGAACGGAGTTCAGCTGATGAAGCCGATGCCCGACCTCGACACGCTCCTGTCGCGCGCCAAGCAGCTCGGCATGTTCGGCACCAAGGAGCGCTCCGTCATCAACCTCGCCAATCGCGAAGGGATTGCAGCGATCGTCAGGCAGCAGTTTGACGTAGCGCGGCAGGTGCTTGCGGCCGGTCTGGTCCCGATCATCGAGCCGGAGGTCAACATCAAGAGCGCCGAGCGGGCCGAAGCCGACCGGATCCTGCTCGAAGAGCTCACCAGCGCACTAGATTCGCTGCCCGGCGACGACAGGGTGATGCTGAAGCTTTCCATTCCCGCCGAGGCCGGCCTGTTCCAGCCGCTCGTGAACCATCCGCGCGTTCTGCGCGTGGTGGCACTGTCCGGCGGCTTCTCCCGTCCTGAAGCTTGCCGGGAACTGGCAAAGAACCCCGGCATGATCGCCAGCTTCTCGCGAGCGCTGCTCGAGGACTTGCGCCACGGCATGAGCGATGAAGAGTTCGACCGCGCCCTCGGCGGCGCCATCGACGACATCTATCGCGCGTCGACGGAAAAGGTCGCGGCCTGATCCGGCGCTGGCTGGCCGCACAGTTCGCCCGCCCGTCGGGCCTTGCCGGCCGAACCCTGATCGCGCCGTGGCTGGACCGCCTCGGCCGGGGCATGAACCTTGCCGCGCTCGAGGCGCTGGATGTTCAGCCAGGCGAGCGGATCCTGGAGGTGGGCTTCGGAGGCGGGGACCTGCTCGGCCGACTCCTGGGTGGCGGTGCGGGCGAAGTAATCGGGGTCGATCCGAGCAACGCCATGGTCGGCAGGGCCCGCCGGCGGTATCGGAAGGAGAGCCGGTTGAGGCTGATCGAGGCTTCGGTGACGGCCATGCCGTTGCCCGATTGCGCCGTCGATAAGGCGTGCAGCGTCAACAGCCTCTATTTCTGGGCCAATCTCGATGCCGCGGCGTGGGAACTCGCTCGGGTGATCCGGCCTGGAGGCAAGCTCGTCCTGTGCTTCCAGACGCCGCAATCGGTGCGGGCCTGGCCGGGCCACCGCCACGGCTTCCATGCATGGGAGGAGGAGGAGATTGCGTCCGCCGTAGAGGCCGCCGGCTTCGGCGATCTCGCTTCGACACCGGGCAGCGACCGGAAATTAGGTGAATTCGTCTGCCTCTCTGCAGTAAGGGCGGGCAATGAACGACTTGGATGAAGAGCTGAGGTTGGACCCGGCCTTTGCTGCCCGCTTCGCGCCCCAGCAGCGGCCCGATTGCCAGCTCTACCTGATCTCGCCGGCAAGCATCGCCGACGATTTCGAGGATAGTTTGAAAGCGGCGCTCGACGGCGGCCCCGTGGCTGCCTTCCAGCTTCGCCTCAAGGGCCTGGACGAGCACTCCGTGGCCCGAGCGGCCGAACCGCTGCAGCGCATCTGCGCGGAGCGTGACGTCGCGTTTATCGTCAACGACAGCGTCTCGCTCGCCAGGCGCCTCGGCGCCGACGGGGTGCACCTGGGCCAGGGCGACGGCGATCCGAGAGAGGCGAGAGCCGTGCTCGGCCCCTCGGTGCAGATCGGGGTGACTTGCCACGACAGCCGACACCTGGCGATGGAAGCGGGCGAGGCGGGCGCGGACTATGTCGCGTTCGGCGCTTTCTTTCCAACCACGACCAAGGAGACCCTCCACCGCCCGGACCCGTCGATCCTGAGCTGGTGGTCGGCGCTGTTCGAGCTCCCCTGCGTCGCGATCGGCGGAATCACTGCCGAGAACGGTCGCCCGCTGGTGGAGGCGGGGGCGGATTTCCTGGCCGTGTGCAGCGCGGTTTGGAGGCATGCCCAAGGCCCGGCAGACGGCGTTGCCGCCTTCCATGACGTGCTTCGCCCCTAGCGGACCGCCTGCCCGACCATCGCCCTCAGCGTTAGTGCGTCGTGGATGGCGTGGGCGTCTATGTCGTTGTTGAAATAGCACCAGACGTCGCGGCCCTGGCCGGCCTGATCGACGATCCAGTCGGTCCAGCTCAGCAGCCCCTCGTCGGAATAGCGGCCCCAATATTTGCCCTCGCCGCCGTGGAAGCGGACATAGGCGATCGGCCCTGAGACCCAGCGCGGAGTCGCCGATCCCGGCATGTCGTGAACGCAGAAGGAGACGTTGCGGGCGTCCAGAAGGCCAAGCGCCTCCTTGGTGATCCAGCTGGTCTCCCGGAACTCGAAGACGTGCGTCAGGTCCGCCGGAAGGAGAGCGATGAACTCCTCCAGCCGCTGCATGTTGCAGGCCCAGCGCGGAGGCAGCTGGTAGAGGATAGGGCCAATCGTATGGCCGAGATTCCTCGCCCGGCTCAGGAATTCCTCAACCGGCTCCTCGCACTCCTTCAGCTTCTTCATATGGGTGATGAAGCGCGGAGCCTTTACCGCGTAGCGGAAGCCTTCCGGCGCCTGATCGCGCCATTTCTCGAAGGTCTCGGGCTTGGGGAGGTAGTAGAAGCTGGTGTTGAGCTCCACCGTCCCGAAGGTGTCCGAGTAGAAGCCGAACCAGTTCTTCTGAGGCAGCTTCGGCGGATAGAAGAGCTCGCGCCAGTGCCGATAGATCCAGCCCGAACAGCCGATATGTATCTGGCCCGCCATGGAAATAAGTGCCCACTTCCTCGTTGGTTAACGAAAGAACCATTGTTGGAGCGTGAAGTGCCAGATCGTAAGTTTATCAGTCGGCTCCTTGCCGGAGCCGTATCAGTCGCAGTCGCAGGGGCGGCCGTTGCCCAGAACTCGCAGCAAAGCCAGTCGAGCCAGCAGAAGGCCAGCCTCAAGCAGGCCGCGAAGAACGTTGCTCAGGACGCTCCGAGCGTCGATGCCAGCCGCGATCAAAAGATCGACGGCACCATTTTCCACGCTCAGGTCCTGCTGGACCGCGCCGGATTTTCGCCGGGCGTGATCGACGGCCTCCAGGGCATTTCGTTCAAGGAGGCGGTGCGAGGATTCCAGGAGGCCAGGGGCCTCCAGGTCACCGGCGAGCTCGACCAGCGCACCAAGCAGGCGCTGCTTCAGGACAAGGCGCCTTCCACCCGCCGCCTGCGGATCGACGAAAGCGATGCGGAGGGGCCGTTCGTCGGCCGGATTCCCGAAGACGCTCAGGCGAAAGCCAAGATGGACCGCCTCGCTTATCGCAACCTGCTCGAGAAGATCGCGGAGAAATTCCACACCACTCCCGCGACCATCATCGCGTTGAACGATCCCAAGCAGGTCTTGAAGGCCGGGACCGTGCTTACCCTCCCCAACGTTCTGCCGAGCTCGCGCGAATATGGCGGCGTGAAGGGCGAAGTGGCCCAGTTGTTGAGCGACCTCAATGTCGATGCGAAGCAGCCGAAGGCGAACAAGGTGGTCGTCGACAAGTCCGACAAGGTGGTCCGGGTGTTCGGTGAGGGAGACAAGCTCATCGCTCAGTTCCCTGCTACCATCGGAAGCGAGAAGGATCCTCTTCCCATCGGCAAGTTCAAGGTGAACACCGTCGCCTTCAACCCCCCGTTCAAATACCAGCCGCAGCTTTTTTGGGACGTTCCCGATTCCGAGCCCGAGGTGATGTTGCCGCCGGGCCCGAACGGCCCTGTCGGGATCGTGTGGATCGACATCAACAAGCCGCACATCGGGATTCACGGCACCAATGCGCCCGAAACGATCAAGCGCGCGGAGAGTCACGGCTGCATCAGGTTGACAAACTGGGACGCCGCGCGGCTTACTCAAATGATCAATGACGGGATACAGGTAAACTTCCAGGCTTGAGAACCTTACGGCGCATCGGAACCCATCTTCTCACCGCGGTCCTGACGGCCGGGATCGTGAGCCTGTACTGGTACGGGGTCTATGGCGGCGGGATCGGCGGGGACCGGCTCATTCGAGAGAAGGGCGCCCGCCCCGTGGTTCCGGTGAAGCCGGCCGTTACCGTGGGTCCGGCCGGATTGGCGATCCCGGTCGCCGGCGTGAAGCCTTCGGACCTTGTCAACACCTACGCGCAGACCCGGGCCGGGGGCACCCGGGTCCACGACGCGATCGACATCATGGCGCCGCACGGAACGCCCGTGGTGGCGGCGGCTCGAGGAACGGTCGAGAAGCTGTTCTACAGCAAGGGCGGCGGAGGCATCACCGCCTATATCCGCTCCGACGACGGGCGCTGGATCTACTATTACGCGCACCTCCAGGAATATGCGCCCGGGCTTCGGGAAGGGCAGAGGGTCAGCCAGGGCGATGTGATCGGTACCGTCGGAAGCAGCGGCAATGCCAGCCCGGAAGGACCGCACCTGCACTTCGCGGTCCACCGGGTGACCCCCGATGACGAGTGGCACGGCGGCTCGCCGGTCAATCCGTATCCGCTGCTTGCCGGGAACACTCGGCAGGGCTAAGGCGCGGCCGGCTCTTTTTACAATCGCGAGATAGGCATGAAGATCAGCGGCGTGGACATTCGTCCCGGCAACATCATCGAATATGAAGGCGGCATCTGGCGCGCCGTGAAAATCCAGCACACCCAGCCGGGCAAGGGCGGCGCCTACATGCAGGTCGAGATGAAGAATCTCATCGACGGCCGCAAGAACAACGTCCGCTTCCGCTCCGCAGAGACGGTCGAGCGGGTCCGCTTGGACACCAAGGATTTCCAGTTCCTCTTCGCCGACGGCGAGGATCTGACCTTCATGGACAAGGAAAGCTACGAGCAGATCACTCTGCCCCGCGACCTGCTGGGCGACGCCGCCGCTTTCCTCCAGGACGGGATGGACGTGGTCATGGAGCTCTACGACCAGCGCCCGATCTCGGTGCAGCTTCCCGACACGATCGAGGCGACGATCGTCGAGGCCGACGCGGTGGTGAAGGGCCAGACCGCCTCCTCCAGCTTCAAGCCCGCGATCCTGGACAATGGGGTGCGCGTGATGGTGCCCCCGCACATTGCC
>DASYWC010000154.1:0-7719 GCA_035936615.1 Allosphingosinicella sp.
GCCGTGTCGTCAAAACGGTCATCGCCGTGCTCTCCTTACTTCTCTACCTTCTCTCATCCGCCCGAGCAGTCGGTCGACCATCTGCGCAGCACCTTCGGGAGTGCGGATATCGCCGAATGCGACGCCCGGAAGCTGGCTGCCCGTTTGAAGCACGTTGAACCAGACTACGTCGCCGCTCTTCAGATCGACCAGGGACGCGTAGGCGACCTGCCCTCCGCCGCCCTGGGGGGCGCAGAAACCGATCAGGCAGCCTGCTACTCCAAGCACCTGGAGCGCGACCCGCCCGGTCGAAGCCACCTTATCCTCGGCATGCAGGAACAGCGCGTAGTCCATTCCCGTCGCCCGGCCGAACTTCACCGCCTCCTCGCCCAGCGTCCAGTCGAGCCCCCTGCCGCGCTTGGAGGGGAGTTCGAAACCCATATATTTGTGAAGTGCGATGGACGAGCCGACCGCGTTGTGAAGCCGCTCGAGGTCCGCGATCGTCTCTGCGCTCACTCCGGGAACCGAGTCCCTGTTCTCGATGATCAGGGTGCGGCCGCCGCGCGTCGCCTGCTGTGCCTTCAACGCCTGGAGGAGGTTGGCTCGAGCCTGTTCGGTCCAGTCCGCTCGCGGCTCGACCAGTCCGCCGGTCGTCACCGACCCAACCGTCACGTCGGGCCGCATCACCGCCAGGCTGTAATTGCCCTGCGGAGGCCGGAACTCGGCGTCCGCGACCTGACGGGTCGAAACGCAGCCGCTCGTCGCTACCAGGGCGCCGGCGGAAACCATGATCAAGGCACGTGTGCGCATCTGCAGCTCCCAGATTGCCCCACGCGAGGCAAATCGCTTTTTTTGATAAGGACTTAGGTAGGAGCGCTAGTAGACACGGCAACCCTAACCCACGGTGAATGGAGCCGGAGCGGAAGCTTTCGGGAACCCCCTGCCCACCCGTGCTGTTTCCCCCGCATCGCCTTTCCCGGGAGTGAACCCATGCCCAACCTTCGCCAGAACCGCAGCTACTGGAACGCCACCGCCGAAGCTCCTGATTTCCCGCAGCTCAGGGGCGACATCAATGTCGACATCGCCGTCATCGGCGGCGGAATCGTGGGGATCACCGCCGCCCGCCTTCTGAAGGACCAGGGGATGACCGTCGCGGTGGTCGAGGCGCGCAAGGTCGGACGCCAGGTTACCGGCAAGTCAACCGCCAAGATCACCTCCAACCACAACACCCGCTACCAGACGCTCGAGCAGAAGTTCGACGAGGAGCGCGCCCGCCTCTACGCCGAAGCGCAGGAGACGGGGGTCCGAAAGATCCAGGAGCTCGCCTCCAGCCACGGCATCGACTGCGACATCGAGAGCAAGTCCGCTTATACCTACACGCTCGAGGAAAAATACGTCGAGCAGGTCCGCAAGGAAGTGGAGGTCGCTCGCCGTCTCGGCCTTCCCGTAAGCCTCACGATCGACACGGATCTTCCGTTCGACGTGCTCGCCGCCATCCGTTACGACAACCAGGCCCAGTTCCACCCGACCAAATATGTCGCAGGCCTGGCCCAGACCATCCCGGGCGAGGGAAGCCACGTCTTCGAGAACAGCCGAGCCGTCGATTACGAGCCGACTCGCGTCGTCACCGACCAGGGCACCGTCACCGCCCGCCACGTCGTCATGGCGACCCACATCCCGCTGGGTCAGGTCGGCGGCTATTACGCCCTCGCCTATCCCCATGCCGAGGCCATCATGGCCGCCCCAATCGGCCGAGTGCCCGAAGGCATGTACGTCAATGTGGAGAATCCGGGCCGCTCCATCCGCACCCATCGCCATCCGAACGGCAACATCTACGGCATCGCTGCCGGCCCTTCCTTCAAGCCCGGGCATCCGGACGAAGAGCGCAAACACATGGCAGAGCTGGAGCAGTGGCTGACCGAGAATTTCGACGCGGGCCCGATCGAATATCGCTGGGTCAACGAAGACTATGAGGCGATGGACCAGGCCCCCTTCATCGGCTGGTCCTCCTCCGGCGGCGACGGCTATCTGGTCGCCACGGGCTTTGCCGCCTGGGGGATCAGCAACGGAACTGCGGCTGGAATGATCATCGCCGATCTCGCCGCAGGCCGCGACAATCCCTGGCTGCCGGTGTTCGACGCAACCCGGGTGAAGCCGGTCGCCGGCGCTCCAAAGTTCGCGAAGGGGAATCTGGAAGTCGCAACTCATCTGGTCGGCGGCTACCTCTCCCGAAAGCCCAAGAGCTTCGACGAGCTCGCTCCCGGCGATGCGGCCATCATGAAGATCGACGGCGACAATGTGGCGGCGTTCAAGGACGATGACGGCCGGGTCCACGCCGTCTCCGCGGTGTGCACCCATATGGGCTGCCTCGTCGGCTGGAACGAGACCGACCGAACCTGGGACTGCCCGTGCCACGGCTCCCGCTTCGAGCTCGACGGGACGGTGATCCACGGCCCCGCCACTCAGCCGCTGGGGTCAAAGATCACCGGCTGAACCGCTGCTGCCGCTCCTGCGGAACTGCCCTTGGCAACCAGTCGTTGCCCGAACGAACGAACGATGTCCTGAAGAAGGGGAATGAAGTGGCCAATACGCTAGACCCACGGCAGCCGTCTGGCGATGCGAGGCAGGAGCTTGAGCCTGACGCTCGCGGGCGGGTGGAGGAGGAAGTCCTTCCCCTCGTCGAAGAGAACCTCGCGATCCACCGGCGAACCGTGGAGACGGGCATCGTCCGGGTTCGCACTGTGCTCCAGGAGCATGAGGAAGTCGCCAAGGCCGACATCTTCCGCCACCAGGTCTCGGTCGAGCACGTCCCGATCAACCGTGAGATCGACCACATCCCCACCCCTTGGGAAGACGGCGACGTCCTCGTCGTCCCGGTGGTCGAGGAGGTCCTCGTCGTCGAGAAGCGGCTGATCCTTCGCGAAGAGCTTCGGATCACGCGCAAGCGGGAGGTCGACCATGTCGAGCAGCCCGTTTCCCTAAGGTCCATGCAGGCCTTGGTGGAGCGGCACGAAGTTTCAGGCGACAAGTCCGGCAAGAAGGAGGGCACCCGCTGATGCGTACCGTCCAGGCCATGTTCCAGCGCGAGGCCGACGCGGTCGCGGCTCGTGAACGCCTTCTTTCCCTCGGCGTAGCGCCGCAGCGGGTAAGCGTGCTCGAGCGCGCCCGAGCACAGCGCGCCGGCTCCGAGGAGGGCTCCGGCAAGAGCCGCGGCCTTTGGGCGAACCTCAAGGAGATGGTCTCGATTCCAGCGGACGAACGTCCGAGCTTCGAGGATCATCTCAAGCACGGCGGGTTCCTGCTCACTGCCAGCGTTCCGGAAGAGAGGCTTTCAGTTGTGGTCGCCGCGCTCGAAAAGGACGGTGTTGTCGATATCGACCAGGAGGGCTTTAGGCCGCAGTCCGGACGTGCCGGCACCGACACCGAAGAACACATCCCGCTGGTCGAGGAACAGCTCCACGTCGGCAAGCAAGGCGTCGCCGGCGACGGCGTCCGGGTACGCGCCTATCCGGAAGAACGTCCGGTGCACGAGCGGGTGTTCCTCTACGACTACCGCGTCAGCGTCGATCGCCGTTCGGCCGACCAGCCTCTGCCCCCGGGCGCGAAAGCCGCTTCTCTCGACGACCTGTTCAAGGAGCGGGTGATCGAGATGACCGAGACCACGGATGAACTCGTCTTCGAGAAGCAGGCTCGGGTCCGTGAAGAAATCGTCGTCCGCAAGGAAGCGCACGAGCGGGTCGAGGAGGTCGACACCACCGTCAGGCGCACCGAGGTAGACGTGGAGAGAATCCCAGCCTCAGCCGAGCGGGACATGGACCGGCGCTGACGGCCTGGCCGGGGACTGCGGTTCAGCGGAGGTAAAAGAGACGCATCGCAAGCTGGGGCACCGAGTAACTGCTTACAGGAGACTTGCGATGACCAGCCGGATCACGATCTTGGGTCCCGTTGCCGCATTCCTTGCCTTCGCGGCCGCGGCTCCCGCTTCCGCCCAATACTACCCTTATCCCCAGCGCCCGAACAGGATCGCGGACGAAATCGCCCGAGTTGGGGCGGTTGCCGCCGAAGCTGCAGGCGCAATCGCCAACGCGGTTCACGGCACTGCCGAGCGGTTCGCGGTCAACGCCTGCGGCGCCCGCGCCCAGCGCTACGGCCGGGTCGGGATCGGCGAGGTCTATCCCAAGGGCGAGCGCAGCTGGCGGGTTCGCGGCATCATCGAGCCCGGCACCCCCTACGGAAGCTGGGGCCCCACCTATTCCAGGCGCCAGGTGCGGCGGACCTTCACCTGCACCGCGAGCTACGACGGCCGGGTCAGCAAGTTCAAGACCAAGCGCTTGCGCTACTAGGCGGTCCGGTCCCGGGGGCCCGTACGGCCCCAACTCTCTGACGGGTCAGCTGGTGCGCGGCCGCCTGCGCTCCATCGATCCTTCCGGCCGGTACTCGGCGGACAGCCGCTCGGCCTCTGCGGATGCAACGCCACTGCGCAGGAGCGCCTCTGCAAGGGCGCGCTCCGCCGGCACTTCGACGTGCGGCTTGACGCCCGTGCCTTCCCAGCCCTCGTTGGTGTCCGGATCGAAGGTGCGCCCGACCGGGATGAACGCCCGGTAGCCGCCACCTAAGGGCAGCATTCCGCCGTAGTGGCCCGCTCCCGCCGTAACTTCCCCGATCAGGGTCGCTCGGCCGGTGCGTTTCAGCGCCAGGGCGAGATGCTCGGCAGCCGACGCGGTGCGCCCACCCGTCAGAAGATAGATCTTGGCGCTGCGAAGACCGGTGGCGGTCCTTGCCGGAATGACCTTGTGGGTCCGGCGGAAGACTCCTTCCGGCCCGCTTACCTTCACGAGGGTAGGCCCGTCCGGCATGGGGCTTCCGTGGCGCTCCTCGGCTGCGACCCGGGTGTCCATCTGCACCAGGGTCTGCGCCTTGTCGTAGAAATGGGGGAACATCGCGTCCATCTCGGCAAGCCCGCCGCCGCCGTGCGTCCGGGCGTCGATGATCAGGGTCTTGGCCGAGCTGTGCGCCGCCAGGAATTGCTTGAGCTTCTCGACGGTCGCTGGATCACCGGGGAAGCCGTTGAAGGCGATGTAGGCGATGTCCTTGGCGATCCAGCCTGCCCTCCCGATCGCTCCGTCGGGGCTCGGGCCGCGCATTGCCCGCGGTGCACCGCCCTCCAGCCTGGCCAAGGGCGGGTGGAGTCGCAGGTGCCCGTCCGGATGAATGCGCTGGAGGTCCTCGGTGACGGCCTTGGCGAAATCGGCGGCGTTGTCGAACCGGTCGTAGCCGCCGCTCGCAAGCTTCGACCGCAGCGCCACCGCATAAGACTTGCCGGCCTCGGGAAACACGAAATTCTCCTCCAGAGCAGTCGCCAGGGTCTCGACCGCCGCGCGTGCCTCGGCCGCAACGAAGGGAGCGGGCGCGGGTGCATCGGCCACTGCAGGCATTGGCTGGGCTCCGGGAGATGCGGCCGGAAGGGCCATGGCGGCGCAAAGGCTGATAAAAGCAAGATGGCTCATCGTTTCTTCCCTGGTGTCTTAGTACACTGCCACACCTGAAGAAGAACGTCAACCGGTCGCGAACGCCCCTAGCCGACGAGAAGTCGCACGGACTCCGTCAGGACGAATCCTGTCGCAAGGCCGGCGTTCAGCAGAACGATCCAGAAGAGCACGTAACTCGACCGCCGCGGCGCCGGCGCCCGCATGAGCCGCATGGCGCCCGCGCGCCCCGCGGACCGGGTGGTGTTCGGGGAAATTCTCATCGATCCTCCTGACGCCGCGCCTTCGAGGGAAGCTACGTCGCCCGAGGCGGCAAGGATGCGCTTGAGTCGGTGCAGCGCGCCCGCGGCAGCTAGCGGCGGAGAAGCGGGCGAGGCCGGTCGCGGGGAACCGCCTCATCGGCCTTGCCGGGTGCACCGCCATATCCGTAGCGGACCACCACCGGCTCGTGGCAGCCATCCACCTCGCGCATCACTGCCAGCGAAAGCGCCCCTGGCGGAAGTTCGCCCAGAGGGCTGAACTCGGCCTTGCCGGACGAGTCGACCGGATGGAGACGAGGATCGCTGGGGCAGTCCCGCTTGGAGCCGAAGCCCGGCGCTACCGGCAGCGGCGGAGCGGAACGATCCTTCGCGCCCGGTAACTGGCCCGAGTGCGGCTCCAAAGCCGCGGAACTGGCGGGAACGACCAAGGCGGCGATCAGAACCAACAGACGCATGGCTACCTCCGTCAGGCGATCATAGCAGAAACGAAGCTTCCGTTCCACCGGTCCGTCGATCCAGACGTTCAGAGCGAGGTCCCCCACGGAGAAACCGCGGTCCCTGCGCGTTGCCTTGGGGGATCTTCATGGAGATGCAACTATGGCGGGCGAAGTGGTCAACAATGAATCCAAGAGCCAGTACGAGCTCTCCACCGGCTCCGGCACCGCCCTGGCGGCCTACCAGCTCGACGGGGACACGATCCGTCTCACCCACACCGAAGTACCGGAAGAGACGGAGGGCCAGGGAGTCGGCACCCGGCTCGTGGCCGGGGCTCTGGACGATGTCCGCGCACGGGGCCTGAAGGTCGTCCCGCTCTGCTCGTTCGTCCGCCACTATATCGACACCCACCCGGACGCCCAGGATCTTGTTTCCGCAAATTCTTGATCCCCGCCGCGCCGAAGCTCAGGCGGCGCGCTCCAGGAATGCCGCCTCGCGATCCACGTATGATTTGAAGCTCGGCCGCGACAGCATCGCGCTGACGAAAGCGGCGAGCTTCGGCCTCTGCTCAGCTCCCAGGTCCAGCCCCAGATGCCGGAAGTTCGCGAACGGGCTCGCCACGGCGATGTCGGCCAGGGTCAGCCGGTCCTCGACCAGGTATCCGCTTTGCGGAATCGCCTGCTCCAAATAGTCGAGCAAGGAAGGAAGCTCGTTCCTCTCGGCCGCGTCGGCCATTGCCAAGTCCCCCTCGCGGCCGAGGAAACGCGGAGCGACGATACGATTGAAGAACATTTTAGAGCCGCACGTGCACAGGATCGTATCTCCGAATTCCTCGTACCAGACGGTCCGCGCCCTTGCCTTGGGCTCCAGGGGGATGAGGTTGGGCTCCGGCTGAACGGCGTCCAGATAGGCGATGATCGCGGTTGAATCGGAGATGGTGAAGTCGCCGTCGCGGAAGCCCGGGATCTTCTTGAAGGGGCTCGCGGCGAGGAAGTCCGGGTCGTCCGAGCCGAGCCCGAGCGGCTTTACTTCGAGCTCCATCCCCTTCTCGGCCGCGAAAGCGAGCACCTTGCGAACATAAGGAGACATGGACGATCCATAGACGATCATAGCGGCAATTCTCCCGTAGGCGGTTATCAGACTGTTCTAGACCCCGCTCGCCCGATGCAAGGCAGATGGAGGGGGAACGAGGGTACCGGTCTAGTCGGCGAACTTCTCCAGCAGCTTGCGTGCATCCACTGCGTCCTGGATCTGCGGCATCGGATTGCGTCCAAACACGATCTCGGCGCTGGCCTCCACCGCTTCACCCGACGGAGGATTGATCCTGCGCCAGATGGGCTTCAGGAACCCCGTCCCGGACCGAGTGAAGAAACTGCCGTAATTGTCCCATCCGCTATAGCCCGGCCCCTCCGAGACCCGGACCACCCCGCGCGAGGTCTGGATCGTCCTCACCCTTCCTTCCACCACCCGGTTGGTCGGCCGGAACCAGTCATACCCTTCTTTGAGGGTGAGCTCGGCCGCTCGTCGAAGCAGAAATTGCTCCACCTGCTCCGGCGGAG
>DASYWC010000155.1:0-13042 GCA_035936615.1 Allosphingosinicella sp.
GTCTTGGCCAGCCCCTTGCCAAGACCTGCCATCACCTTTTCGTTAAAGACGATGGAGGGGATCCGGGTGGCACCCGAATAGACGACCAGGCGCACGGAGTTGGAGCCGATGTCGATGATGGCGACCGGTTTGTCAGGCACGAGCGGGCCCTAGCTGCTTCGCCGCAGGCGCAGCTTGGGCACCGCTTCGCTGCTCTTGAGAGCTCCCCCCCGCCCGGACAGCGACGGATTGGTCATGAAGTAGTGGTGCAGGTTGAACGGCGGGTCCCCGGCTCGAGGCTCGAGCCGCTCATAGCGGCCGTCGGGGAGGAGGCGCCAGCTTTGCTCGTTGTCGATCATGCTTGCCACCATGACCTGGTCCAGGATCTGGGCGTGGACCGTCGGGTTCTCGATCGGAAGCATGTACTCCACACGGCGATCGAAATTGCGTGGCATCCAGTCGGCCGAGCTGATGTACACCCTGGCGTTGCGGTTCGGCAGCTCATCGCCGTTACCGAAGCACCAGATACGGCTGTGCTCAAGGAACCGCCCGACGATCGACTTGACCCTGATGTTGTCCGAGAGGCCCGGCACTCCGGGACGAAGGCAGCAGATCCCCCGGACGATGAGGTCGATCTCCACCCCCTGCCCGCTCGCCTCGTAGAGCTTCTCGATCATCGCCGGGTCGACCAGCGAGTTCATCTTCGCCCAGATGAAGCCGGGTTTTCCGGCGCGTGCATTGGCGATTTCCTGATCCACCAGCCGCATCAGCTCGTCGCGAAGCTGGTGGGGCGACATGACCAGATGCTCCAGATCGCGCGGCTCGACATAACCGGTGATGAAGTTGAACAGCTGCGCTACGTCCCGTCCCACGGCGGGATCGGCGGTGAAGAAGCTCAAGTCCGTGTAGATGCGGGCGGTGACCGGATGGTAGTTGCCGGTGCCGAGATGACAGTAGGTCCGGTAGCCCTTCTCTTCGCGGCGGACCACCATCGACACCTTGGCGTGGGTCTTCCACTCGATGAAGCCGTAGACCACCTGCACTCCGGCGCGCTCCAGCGCATTGGCCCAGAGCAGGTTCTGCTCCTCGTCGAACCGGGCCTTCAGCTCCACCACCGCGGTGACGGACTTGCCCGCTTCGGCAGCGTCGATCAGCGCCCGGATCACCGCCGACTGCTTGCCGGCGCGGTAGAGGGTCTGCTTGATCGCGACCACGTCCGGATCGGCCGCGGCCTGCTTCAGGAAGGCGACGACCACCTCGAAGCTTTCATAGGGGTGATGGACGACGATGTCCTTGCTTCGGATGGCGGCGAAGCAATCGCCCGCATGTTCGCGGATTCGTTCGGGAAATCTCGGCGCGAAGCTCGGGAACTTCAGGTCGGGACGGTCCTCCTCGACGAGCAGTTCAAGGTCGCTGATGCCCAGGAAGCCTGTCGATTCCGACACCAGGGCCTCGCTCGCGTCGACGCCCTCCCTCACGAGGGAGGCGAGGTCTTCGGGCATGTCCGCCTCAAGCTTCAGCCGAATGACCCGGCCCCGCCGCCGGCGCTTGATGGCCGTCCGGAAGAAGCGGACCAGGTCCTCGGCCTCCTCCTCCACTTCGATGTCGCTGTCGCGGATCACCCGGAAGGCGCCGCCGCCTAGTAGCTCGTAGCCTGGAAAGAGGACTTCGATCTGGCTCCGGATCAGGCTCTCGACCGCGATATAGCGCACCTGCTCGCCCGGCAGGCGGATGAAGCGCGGAAGAGTGGCCGGAACCATCAGGAGCTCGCGTATCGGCTCGCCGTCCGACAGCCGCTTCAGGTCGAAGATCAGCGAAAAGCCCTTGTTCGGGATAAACGGGAACGGGTGCGCCGGATCGATCGCCTGAGGGGTGAGGACAGGGAAGACCTGTTCCCGGAAATGGCGGTCGATCCACTCGGCGCATTCCGGATCGAGGTCCTTCCGGCCGACCACGTGGAAGTCGGCGGCGCTCAGAGCCGGCTTGATGTCGCGCCAGACTTCCTGCTGGGCGAAGGTGAGCCGGTCCGCCTGCTCCGCGATGGCGGTGAGTTGCTGGGCCGGGGTCAGGCCGTCGGCGGAAAACTCCTCCACGTCGAGCAGTTGCTGGCCCTTGAGACCGGCCACTCGCACCATGAAGAACTCGTCGAGGTTGTTTCCGGAGATCGAGAGGAAGCGGAGACGCTCGAGCAAGGGATGGTTGGGGTTTCTCGCCTCTTCCAGAACGCGCTCATTGAACGCGAGCCAGCTCAGCTCGCGATTGAAGTAACGGCCTGCGGGGTCGCCCGGGCCTCCGGCCTCCTCAGCGTGGCCGTGGTTCAGATTGGCTGCGACGGGGTTCACCATCAGCTCCGGTTTCTCGCTCTTCTGACCATGCCCGCCTGGGCGAGCGCGGTGCGGGCCATGGGTACCGTCATTCGGCGATGGTGGGACAGCATTGCCCGATCAAGCACGTCCACTACCCGCTGAACGGCCAGGTAGCTTCGTTCGATCCGCGGCACCAGATAGTCGGCAAGATCGGGCGGAGCTGCAATCCCTCGATCGCCGAGCAGCTTCACCACCAGGTTTCCAAGGAGCGCGTCATCGGGATCGGCCAGGCGCAGGTGCGGCGTTGCGGCGATCCGAGAGCGGAGGTCCGGAAGCGCTATCTGCCACTCCGGCACCGGCGCGTCCGCGACGATCAGTAGCGGCCGCCTCTTATCCTGCGCCTCGTTCCAGGCGTGGAAGAGCGCTTCCTCGTCGTGGCTCTGCGCGTCGTCGAACAGGCGCCCGCCGGTCTTGCGCACGAAAATCCGCCCCAGGAGGCTTCGCCCGGACTTGCGCGGGCCGGTGAGAAGAGTGGCCGAGACGGGCCAGACGGACCAGCGCTTCAGATGCTCGAAGGCGGCTCGGTTCGCGTCCGAGACCAGGAAATCCTCGTCGCCGTCCGCCACCGGCCAGTTCAGCGGCAGCGCGATCTGGTCCACGGCGGTGCTTCTACCGCGAGATGCTGAGGTTGTTGCCGCCAAGGATCTGCACGTTCCATCCCTGCGCCCGCAGCGCCGCTGCAAGCGCGGCTGCATCGCCCATGAAGGTGACCCGCATCACCGAAATGCCCCCAACCGTTGGGCTGGTTGTAAGCGCGGAGGTGACACCCCCAACGCGGCTCACCGAAAGCTCGGCCGCGCCGATCGATTCTGGAGTCGGCGTCAGCACCTGAATTCCGAAGCCGGTCGCGCTGCTTGGCGTCGCATCCTGGCGCGGCGGCGGCGGCGGCGGTCGCCGCACCGGGGGCTCCGGTGCGGGTCTTGAGGCCTCCGCGTTCCGCTTCTCGATCTGCTCGGCAAGCCGGTTGATGATGTCCGCTTCGACGATCTCGAGCGACGGATCTGCGGTGAGCAGACCGGAGCCGAGCGCCTGGGTGTAGATCATGTCGAGTCGGCGCACGCCCTCGTCCATCATCCGGGGAATGCTGGCGCTGTTGCCGGCCCGCAAGGCGAACCGGCCGAGGATGTCGTTGTCGGGGCCATGCCGGGCCGTGAAGATGCCGATCGCCGGGCCGCCGGGATAGCTTCGCTTCAGGTGGACTTCGGGAACGATGACGTCGCTGGTCCCATAGGAGTCGATCAGCATTCGCCACCAGCCGCGCCCAGGCCGTCGAGTCTGGGTGGCGTTGAGGAGCAGGGGGTCGATTCCGGAGCCCGTCGGGCGGATATAGTCGATCGGGCTGCTGACGGTTCGGAACCGCGCCCAGGCCTTTTGCCATTCGTTTCGCGATTCGAAGCTCTGGAGGGAGGAGCCGGTCAACATCACGGGGATGACGAGCAGCGGGTGCGACCGGCGAACGAAACCGGAGACGCCGAGCAACTGGCCGCTTCGGCCGCGGTCGAAAAGGACTCCCAGTCTGGCGATGTAGCGCTGCGGCCCGATCTGCTCCTGCTCGATGATGATCCCGGAGACCATCGAGTTCAGAACCGAATCGCTGAGGTTCGGAGCTTCGCTCTGCGGGCGCTTATTGGTCTTGGACCAGAGCGCCTTGAATCCCAGCGACTGGGCCTGCTTCCACCCTTCGAGACGGGCTTCCTCGGCAGTCTTGCCCGTTGCGTCCACCTCGATCCCGGTCACTTCGAAGGTGCTCGCGCTTTCGACCGGCGGGACTCCGCGATCGGCTCCCTCGAGCTGCGCGTAGAGGGCTCCGCCGCCAAGGGCGGTGGCAGCGAGCGCGAGCGACAGGAGTGGGAAAGGAGGTCGGAAAAGCTTCACGGCTGCCTTTTGGCGGGTTGATGAAGGAAAACCAAGCGCGATGTGAAACCTTTGTACCTGCTTTCTGCCGCAAAAGCCGATTCCACTTTTGCGCAAAAGCGCTCTAAGCGGCGAATATGACCGAAGAGCTGAACGAACCCTATACCTACGCCAAGGCCGGAGTTTCCATTGCTGCCGGAAACGCGCTGGTGAAAGCGATCGCGCCGCTAGCCAAGGCTACGGCTCGTCCGGGAGCCGACGCGTCGCTAGGCGGGTTCGGCGGCTTCTTCGACCTCAAGGCGGCGGGGTATCTGGACCCCCTGCTCGTCGCCGCCAACGACGGGGTGGGAACCAAGCTCAAGCTGGCGATCGACCACGACATGCATGACGGGGTCGGAATCGACCTGGTCGCGATGTGCGTCAACGACCTCATTGTGCAGGCCGCGGAGCCTCTCTTCTTTCTAGACTATTTCGCAACGGGGAGGCTGGAGCCCGGAGTTGCCGAGCGGGTGGTCGCCGGCATCGCGGAGGGTTGCAAGCAGGCCGGTTGCGCGCTGATCGGAGGCGAGACCGCGGAAATGCCCGGCATGTATGCCGAAGGCGACTACGACCTTGCAGGCTTCTGCGTCGGCGCCGTCGAGCGCGGCGAGGCGCTGACGGGCGACAGGGTGCGAGCCGGCGACATCATCCTCGGCCTTGCCTCTTCCGGCGTGCATTCCAATGGCTTCTCGCTGGTTCGGCGGCTGGCGGCGGACAAAGGCTGGAAGCTCGACCGCCCTTCGCTGTTCGACCAGGACGCGATCCTGGTGGACGCCCTCCTCGAGCCCACCCGGATCTACGTGAAGTCCCTGCTCCCGGTGGTGCGTAGCGGCGGAATCAGTGCCCTCGCCCACATCACCGGCGGCGGGCTGCTTGAGAATATCCCGCGCGTCCTCCCCGATGGACTGCACGCCCACGTCGACGCCGATGCCTGGCCGCAGCCGCGCTTGATGGCGTTCCTCCAGGCTCAGGGAAATATCGAGCCGGGCGAATTCGCCCGCACCTTCAATTGCGGAATCGGGATGGCGATGCTCGTCCCTCCGGAGCGGGTAGAAGAGGTCAGCGCTGCCCTCGAAGGCGCGGGCGAAACGGTGTTCCGAATCGGCTCCGTAACGCCAGGTCCGAAGGGCTGCACCGTCTCCGGCCCGGCGGGCACGTGGAGCGGCCGAACCGACTGGTCAGCAACTCACAATGGCTGACAAGGTCCGGGTGGGAGTCCTGATTTCAGGCCGCGGCTCCAACATGGTCGCGCTCGAAGAATGGAAGCGCAGGGGCGAGCGCTCCTATCGAATCGTCTTGGTCGGTTCGAACGATCCGGACGCTCGCGGGCTGATGGCGGCCAAGATCCTGGGCCTGCCCGTCTGGGCCGAGAGCCACAAGGGGATGGATCGCGAGGCTTTCGACCGGCTGCTCGATGCCCAGCTAAAGGCTCACGAGGTGGAGGTGGTGGCGCTCGCAGGCTACATGCGCCTGCTCTCGCCCTGGTTCATCGAGGAGTGGCAAGGACAGATCCTCAACATCCACCCTTCGCTGCTGCCTGACTACAAGGGCCTCGACACGCACAAGCGCGCGATACTGGCGGGCGAGCAATTCGCCGGCTGCTCCGTCCACCTCGTTACCGAGGAGTTGGACGGCGGGCCGGTCATCGCCCAGGCCAAGGTTCGAATCCGGGAACGGGAGACTCCCGAAATGCTCGCCGAGCGCGTGCTCAAGGAAGAGCACACCCTCTACCCCGAAGCGCTCGACATCTTCTGCCAGACGCTTCGGTCGGCCACTCAGCCGACGATCTCGTCCTCGGAGAAGAAGTAGTCGATCTCGGTCTTCGCGTTCTCGGGGCTGTCCGAGCCGTGGACGGAGTTGGCTTCGATCGATTCCGCGTAGGTCTTGCGGATCGTTCCCTCCTCGGCCTGCTCCGGGTTGGTGGCGCCCATGATTTCGCGGTTGCGGGCGACTGCGTTCTCGCCTTCCAGCACCTGGACCACCACCGGGCCCGAGATCATGAACTCGACCAGGTCGTTGAAGAAGGGGCGCTCCCGGTGGACCGCATAGAAGCCTTCCGCCTGCTCGCGGCTCATACGGATGCGCTTGGAAGCGACCACACGCAGTCCCGAATCCTCCAGCATCTTGGTGACCGCGCCGGTCAGGTTGCGGCGCGTGGCATCGGGTTTGATGATTGAGAAAGTGCGTTCGGTCGCCATGGCCGACAAAGCTCCATTGGTGAGGGATTGGTTCGGCGGCTCTCTAGGCGGCGAGACCGGCAACCGCAAGCGCGCGCGTCAGGGGCCCTCAACCCATTTGCCGCGCTCGTCCTGCTTCCAGTAGCGGCACTGCGCCTCTGTATTGGACTGGAGGGAGCGCCAGGTTCCGCGCGCCCCCTCGATGTGGCTGGAGTCGAAGAAATAGAAGGTTCGCCCGAACCCCAGCGCCTCTTCCCGCCACTGCCCATCCGCTATTGCAATGCTCGTGGCGCCGTTCAGCGGCTCCGGCTCGGGGGAAAGCAGCACCGGCTGGGCCTCGGGCACAGGACCGTCGCTCAGCCCGTGGGGAAGGAATGCCTCGCGGGCATAGCTCCACAAGTGGGTATCGAGCTGCTGGAGAAGAGAAGGCTCGGCCACCACGAGAAGCCGCGCGCCGCTGCCGAGCACCTTCTCGCAGATTTGCGGAAGCACCCGCTCCAGCGGCGACGCCGCTAAATGATAGAAATCGACGAGCACGAGCCCGCTGGCACCCTCAGCCTTCGTAATTGTCGGCGATGAAGCGGTCGAGCAGCGCCACTCCGAAGCCGGTGGCGCCCTTGTCCCACAAGGATCCCGGCTTGTCCGACCAGACCATTCCGGCAATGTCGAGATGCGCCCATTTGACTCCCTCGTCCACGAACCGGCCGAGGAAGCAGGCCGCGGTGATCGAGCCGCCCTCGCGCACGCCGGCGTTCTTCATGTCGGCGATCGGCGAGTCCATCAGCTTGTTGTATGCCTCTCCCATCGGCATCCGCCAAAGCTTGTCGCCGGACTTCAGCCCGGCTTCCGCAAGCTGAACCGCAAGACCGTCATCGTTGGAGAACATCCCGCCGAATTCGTGGCCCAGCGAGATGATCATCGCTCCGGTCAGGGTCGCGAGGTCCACCATCACCTCCGGCTTGAATTCCCGCTGGGCGTAAGTGATCGCGTCGCACAGGACCAGGCGCCCTTCCGCGTCGGTGTTGATGACCTCGATCGTCTGGCCGGACATGCTTGTGACCACGTCACCGGGACGCTGGGCCTTTCCGTCGGGCATGTTCTCGACGAGGCCGCAGATCCCGACCACGTTTGCCCGAGCCTTCCGTGAGGCAAGCGCCTTCATCGTTCCAGCGACTGCGCCGGCGCCCCCCATGTCCCACTTCATCGCTTCCATGCCCTGGGCGGGCTTGATCGAAATTCCTCCGGTGTCGAAGGTGACGCCCTTGCCGATCAGAACCACGGGCTTCCTGCTGGAGTCTCCGGCGCCGTTCCAGCGCATGATGAGGAGACGCGGAGGCTGGACGGAGCCTAGCGACACACCGAGCAGCGCGCCCATTCCCAGCTCCGCCATCCGGTCTTCGTCCAGCACGTCGATCTCGACCCCCAGCGGCTGGAGATTGGCTCGGGCACGCTCCACGAAGCTTACCGGGAAGATGATGTTGGCGGGCTCCGTCACCAGTTCGCGAGTGAAGGAAACGCCGGAAAGCAGCGCTTCCTTGTCGCGCCAGGCGGACTCGGCCCCTTCCCCGCCGCCCACGACGACGATTTCCTCCAGCGTCGGCTTGGCCTTCTGGCTGAGCTTCGTGCGGTACTTGTCGTAGCGCCAGGCTCGGGCAGCCGCTCCGTATGCAATCCGAGCGGCCGCCTCCGCCTCCAAGCCAAGGCCGGTAGCGTCAATGACCAGGCGGGTCTCACCCGAGCAGAGCAGGCGAGCCGTCAAGGCGCCGCCAACCTTTTCGAATACGGTTTCGTCGTCGCGATTCCCGCCGAGGCCCACGAGCAGCAGCCGGCGGGCGCGATTGCCCTCCGTCAGGAAGGTCTCTGCGATGGATGCCGCCTCCCGCTCGAACCGTTGGGCTTCGGCAGCGCGAGCGGCCAGCGTTCGGGCGGCGTCGTCGAGACCGGAGAGCCGGTCGGCCAGCATATCCTCACCCCAGACTGGAAGTGCGAGCGCGTAATCGCCCTCGGGGCGGCGGGATTCGAAACTGACCTTCATTGACGAAAGACCTCCTGATGGGATTGGGGGGCAATGTTGGCCCGGCTGATACGCAAGACTGAAGGGGCTGGCAAAGGGGGAACGGCCAGCTTCCGCCATTGCAGCAAACGAATTGTGATGCGATAGGGTCCGGGGGTCGCGAGTGCAGGCGACAGAGCCAGAGTTGCGGGACATTTGACCAAGCTTGATCTCCTCTGCCGGACGGCCTTGCCGCTGCTCCTGTGTGCGCCCCAGGCGGCGCTCGCACAGGATTCGCAAGCGACTGATGCGCCTGCCCAGGCCATTGAAGGAGAGCAGGTTTCCTTCACCGCCGACGAGCTGATCTACGACGAGAATTCCGACATCGTCACTGCTTCCGGGCAGGTCAGGATGACGAGCGAGGGGAACGTCCTTCGGGCGGATCGGGTCATCTGGAACCGCCGGACCGGCGAGGTCCGGGCCGAAGGCAATGTGCGCGTGGTGAACCCTTCGGGCGACGCGGCGTACGGAGAAAGCATCGAGCTTACCGACGAGCTTCGCGACGGGGCGGTCCGGAACCTCCTCGTGGTGCTTGAAGACGGCGGCCGGCTGGCTGCGGAACGAGGCGAGCGGCAGGACGGCTTCACCATTTTGTACCGGGCCGCCTATTCCCCCTGCGCGGTGGTGAACAGCGAGGGCTGTCCCAAGGACCCCACCTGGAAGATCACGGCGCTAAAGGTCGTCCACGACCCGGTCCGAAACCGGATCAACTATGAGGGAGCGAGCCTCAACCTGTTCGGCGCCCGGATCATTCCCCTGCCCGGCCTTGCCCATCCGGACGGCACCAGCGGCGGCGCGACGGGGCTCCTGGTGCCCGAGGTCCGCATTAGCCGAAGCAACGGCGTGGAACTGAGCGTCCCCTACTACTTGAGGCTCGCCCCAAACCGCGACGCCACCATCACTCCGCACGTCTACACGTCCGTTCTGCCGATGCTCGAAGGCAGGTACCGGCAGCTGACCGACCTGGGAGCGTTCCAGGTCGGCGCTTTCGTTACCCACGGCTCGCGTATCGACTTCGACGCGGAGGGCCGCCCGACGGGTGAACGCAGCGAGGGCATCCGCGCGTATCTCCAGGGCAACGGCAAGTTCCAGCTGGATCCCTGGTGGAGCATCACAGGGGCGCTGCGGTACGTCACCGACAGGACCTTCCTCAGGCGCTACGACATGTCGCGGGACGACCGGTTGCGATCGTTCGTGGACGCCGAGCGGATCACCTCGAACAGCTATGTCTCGATTGCGGGGTGGGCCTTCCAGGGGCTCAGGCGGAGGGACATCCCGGGCCAGCAGCCGATCGCGCTCCCGGCCATCGACGCGCGCTGGCGGCTTCCGGAACCGGTCTGGGGCGGGCACGTGGAGCTTCAGGCGAACAGCCTCGCCATCCTGCGCACGGACGGCCAAGACACGCAACGGGCGTTCGCGGGGGCTCGGTGGGAGCGCCGCTCGATCACCGACTGGGGCCAGGAGCTGCTCCTCACCGCCTATGCCCGAGGCGACATCTACCACACGGACGAGACCGAGCTTACCCCTACCCTCATCTATCGCGGAGAGGAGGGCTGGCAGGCGCGGGGGATCGGAGCCCTGGCGGCGGAAGTGCGCTGGCCGCTCGTAGGAGAGTTCCTCAACGGCACGCAGAGGCTGACCCCGCGGCTGCAGCTCGTCGCCTCCGCGCCTACTCCGAACCTCGATATCCCGAACGAGGACGCCAGGTCGGTGGACCTTGAGGATTCCAACCTCTTCGCGCTCAACCGCTTCCCGGGCTATGACCGCTGGGAGGACGGCACGAGAATTACCTATGGCGTGGACTGGGCCTTCGATCTTCCCCGTGTCGCGGTGAGGACGACCGTCGGACAGAGTTACCGCCTCAACGAGCAATCAAGCATATTTCCGGAGGGTACTGGGCTTTCGGACCGGCTGTCCGACATTGTCGGGCGAACGACGATCAAGTTCGGCCGGAAGCTCAACCTCATCCACCGCTTCCGGCTGGACAAGGACAACGCCGCAATTCGGCGCAACGAGCTGGACGCCGTGTTCGGCGGCCGGAGAACCTATGCCACGGTGGGCTATCTGCGCCTCAACCGGAACATCGACATCGAGGATCTGCGCGATCGCGAGGAGCTTCGGCTTGGCGGCCGCGTGGCCTTTGCGCGGTTCTGGTCCGTCTTCGGATCCACCGTGGTGGACCTCACCAGCGAGCGGGAGGATCCGTTCACCACCGCCGACGGCTACGAGCCCGTCCGCCACAGGCTCGGAGTGGCCTATGACGACGACTGCATCGAGATCGGAGTGACCTGGCGACGGGACTATGAGACGACCGGGGACTCGCGCAGGGGCAACACCTTCTCGTTCCGTATCGCTTTGAAGAATCTAGGACGCTAAGCTCGCGTTCAGCAAAGCGCTGGCATATAAGCGCCCTGCATCTATTGGAGGAATGATGACGCTCGGTACTTTTCGGAGCTCGGCGCTCTTGCTGGCAGGCTCCTTGCTGGCCGCGGCCGCAGTAGCCCAGACCACCACAAGCCCCTCCGGCCTCAGGATTCCCAGCAATTCGGAGTTCATCCCCGGCAGCGACCGGTCGGTCTACAAGGCGACCGCGATTGTGAACGGACATGTGATCACCGGAACGGACGTCGCCCATCGCCTGGCACTGACTCTGTTCAGCATCCGCCAGAACGGCGGGGAGGTCTCGCCCGAGGAGATCGAGCGCCTGCGTGAGCAGGTCCTGCGCAATCTCGTGGACGAGACGCTTCAGATCCAGGCGGCGGAAGCCAAGGACATCAAGATCTCCAAGCAGGTGATCGACAGGGCCTACGCCGACTTCGCCGAGACGTTCAAGCAGACGCCTCAGGCGTTCTCCGAATATCTCCGCTCTCTCGGGTCCTCGGAAGCATCGGTGAAGCGGCAGATCCGCGGCGAGTATGCCTGGATGCGCTTGCAGCGCAACCAGATCCAGCCCTTCGTCAACATCTCCGAAGAGGAGGTGAAGAGCGTCATCGAGCGGTTGAACGCCAGCAAGGGACAGCAGAAGTACAGGATCGGCGAGATCTTCATCTCCGCAACTCCCGAACGCGCCGCCGAGACGAGAGCGAACCTCCAGCAGATCGTCCAGCAGATCCGGCAGGGCGCGCCGTTCGTAGCCTACGCCCGCCAGTTCTCCGAAGCCTCCACCGCCGCCGTGGGTGGCGACCTTGGCTGGGTGACTGCCGAGCAGCTTCCCGAACCCCTGGCGGCTGCAGCCAGGTCGTTGCCGGTGGGCCAGGTCAGCGACCCCATTCCGGTGTCGGGCGGCTTCTCGGTGCTGGTGGTGCAGGACACGCGCCAGGAACTCATGCCCGACGCGCGCGATGCCGTCCTCAGCCTCAAGCAGATGCGTATCGCGTTTCCGCCGGGGACGGTTCAGGCGCAGGCGATGCCGATGATTGAGCGGCTCGTCCAGACGAGCCAAAACATGGGAGGCTGCGGCCGGGCCGAGGAAGCCGGCGTGGCCATCGGAGCCGAAGTCGTCTCCAACGATCAGATAAGGGTCCGGGACCTTCCGCCCAAGCTGCAGGAAATCATCCTGAAGTTGAACGTCGGGCAATCCACCACTCCGTTCGGTAGCCTCGAGGAAGGCGTGAGCATCCTCACCCTTTGCGGCCGCGACGATCCAGTCGAGGCCAAGGGGCCATCCTTCGACCAGGTCTATGCTCAGCTCAGCGAGAACCAGGTCAATCTCCGCGCCCGGCGATTCCTGCGCGACCTCAGGCGCGACGCGGTAGTGGACTATCGCTAGGAGCGGCTGAATTGCCGATGCCCATGGCTGTCGCGCTGGGCGATCCGGCAGGCATCGGCCCTGAGATCATCGCAAAAAGCTGGGAGAGGCGGGAGGCGGAAAGCCTCTCGCCTTTCTTCGCTGTAGGCGACCGCGGCGCCATAGAAGCGGTGTGGCGGGGCCCTGTCCGGACGATCGCCGACCCGGCGGAAGCTCAGGCATGCTTCGCCTACGCCCTGCCGGTCATCCAGCTGGACAGCGGAGGGGGCGTCATCCCTGGAGCTCCGGACCTCAACGGAGCCCGCAACTCGCTCGATGCGCTCGAGCTTGCGGTGGGCCTGACCCGGTCGGGCGCGGCTTCGGCACTGGTCACGGGGCCTGTATCGAAGGCGCAGCTTTATGCCGTCGGCTTCGTCCATGCGGGCCAGACCGAGTTCGTCGCCGAACGCTGCGGAGTTTCCAGCGATCTGGTGGCGATGATGCTGCTCGGTCCGAGCCTCAAGGCCGTTCCGGTCACCGTTCACCTTCCCCTGCGGGACGTTCCGAACGCGCTCACTACCGAGGGGATCGTGGCCAAGGGACGCGCCGCGGCGCGAGGGCTTCAGCGGCAGTGGGGCATCCCCAATCCGAGGATAGCGGTTGCAGGGCTCAATCCCCACGCGGGTGAGGACGGCGCCATGGGACGCGAGGACATCGACGTCATCGTTCCCGCGCTCGAACGGCTGAGGGAGGAAGGAATAGAGGTCACGGGTCCGCATCCTGCCGACACGCTGTTCCACTCGGCCATGCGAAGCCGCTATGACGCTGCGCTCTGCATGTACCACGA
>DASYWC010000156.1:0-10073 GCA_035936615.1 Allosphingosinicella sp.
GAAAAGGTGCCGAAGCCGACGAGACGAACCTCGTCGCCGCGCTTCAGGGCGTTGCTGATCGCGTCGAACACGCCTTCGACCGCCTTGCTCGCATCGCCGCGGCTGAGCCCCGTATTGTCGGCGACCTGCCCGATCAATTCCCGTTTGTTCATCTGTGCCGAATCCCTGTTTAGAATCACTCGCGGCGAATGCCGGAATTCGCATCTAAGATCAGGAGGGCGGGCCGAGTCAAAAGGAAAGCGCGGTTTTCCGTGGAAAACCGCGCCTCACCCATCGCGTGTGTTGCCCGGCGGCAATAAAATCAGTGACGTACCTCGTCGGGCGCCGCCGCAAGCTCTGGAGCGGGCACCGCCGCAAGCTCGTCGGCCTCGGTCCAGTCGATCGCTTCGAACGGAGTCGCAAGCGCCTCCTTCAGCACCTCGTCTACATGGGCGACCGGTATGATGGTGAGGCCGTCCTTAATGGAGGCGGGTATCTCGGTCAGGTCCTTCTCGTTCTCGGCCGGGATCAGGACCTTGGTGATTCCACCTCGAAGCGCAGCAAGAAGCTTTTCCTTGAGGCCTCCGATCGGGAGCACCCGGCCTCGCAAGGTAACCTCGCCGGTCATCGCGACACCCCGGCGGACGGGTATGCCGGTGAGCGTGGAGATGATCGCGGTGACCATTCCGACGCCCGCCGATGGGCCGTCCTTCGGGACCGCGCCTTCGGGCAAATGAACGTGGATATCCTTGCGCGAGAAGATGCTCGGCTTCACTCCGTAGCTCGGGCTTCGAGCCTTGACGAACGAGAAGGCGGCCTGAATCGATTCCTGCATCACGTCGCCAAGCTTGCCGCTGGCCTTGATCTGGCCCTTGCCTGGGACCGTGACCGCCTCGATGGTCAGCAGCTCGCCTCCGACCTCGGTCCAGGCGAGGCCGGTGACCGCTCCGATCTGGTCCTCCTCCTCGCCGACGCCGTAGCGGAACTTGCGCACTCCGGCGAAGTCGCCGACGTTCTCGGCCGTGAGCTCGATGCGCTCGGCCTTGCCTTCGAGGATCCGGCGGAGCGCCTTTCGCGAAACCTTCGCGATCTCCCGCTCCAGGGTCCGGACCCCAGCCTCGCGGGTATAATATTGGACCAAGGCGCGAAGGCCCTCCTCGGTGAAGACAAGCTCGCCTTCCTTGAGGCCGTGAGACTCGATCTGCTTCGGGACGAGGTGGCGCTTGGCGATCTCGATCTTCTCGTGCTCGGTATAGCCTTCGAGGCGGATGATCTCCATCCGGTCCAGAAGCGGCTGAGGCATGTCCATCGAGTTGGCGGTGGTGACGAACATGATGTCGCTGAGGTCGTAGTCGATCTCGAGATAATGGTCCTGGAAGCGGGAGTTCTGCTCCGGGTCCAGGACCTCGAGCAGTGCCGATGCGGGATCGCCGCGGAAGTCCTGGCCGAGCTTGTCGATCTCGTCGAGCAGGAACAGCGGATTGGACGTGCCCGCTTTCTTGAGGTTCGACATGATCTTGCCCGGAAGCGAGCCGATATAGGTCCGGCGGTGGCCGCGGATCTCGGCCTCGTCGCGAACGCCGCCGAGCGACTGGCGGACGAACTCGCGGCCCGTCGCCTTTGCGATCGAGCGGCCGAGCGAGGTCTTGCCCACGCCCGGAGGGCCGACGAGGCAGAGGATCGGCCCCTTGAGCTTGTTGGTTCGGGCCTGGACCGCGAGATATTCGACGATCCGGTCCTTGACCTTCTCAAGGCCGTAATGGTCTTCGTCTAGCACGGCCTGGGCCTCGGCGATGTCCTTCCTGACCTTGGACTTCTTGCCCCAGGGCAGGCCGAGCAGGACGTCGAGATAGTTGCGCGAGACCGTGGCCTCGGCGGACATGGGCGCCATTGCCTTGAGCTTCTTCAGCTCCTGGGTCGCCTTGGAGCGGGCCTCCTTGGAAAGCTTGATCTTGGCGATCTTGTTGGCGAGTTCGGTGAGCTCGTCGCCCTCCCCTTCCTCGCCCTCGTTGCCGAGCTCGCGCTGGATCGCCTTCAACTGCTCGTTCAGATAATATTCGCGCTGGGTCTTCTCCATCTGGCGCTTGACCCGGCTCCGGATCTTCTTCTCGACCTGGAGAACTCCAAGCTCGCCCTCCATGAAGGCGAAGGTCATTTCGAGGCGGCGGACGGGATTGAGCTCGGCCAGAAGCGCCTGCTTGTCGGCTACCTTGATGCTGATATTGGCGGCGACCGCGTCGGCGAGCTTCGAAGGGTCCTCGATCTGCCCGAGCTGAACCGCGGTCTCGGCCGGAAGCTTCTTGTTGAGCTTGGAATAGTTTTCGAACTGCTCGACGACGGTTCGCATCAAAGCGGCGGCCTCGCTTCCTTCCGGCTCCTCGATCTCGACGGGCTCGACCTCGGCGACCAGGTGGCCGCCACCTTCGCTGAGGGTCGTGAGAGTCGCGCGGCTCTGTCCCTCGACGAGGACCCGGACCGTCCCGTCGGGGAGCTTCAGGAGCTGGAGCACGGTGGCGACCACGCCCAGGTCGTAGAGGGCGTCGCGGTCGGGGTCGTCCTCGGTGGGATCGAGCTGCGAGACCAGGAAGATGTTCTTGTCCGCCGTCATCGCGGTTTCGAGCGCAGCGACCGACTTGTCGCGCCCTACGAACAGCGGGACGATCATCTGCGGAAACACGACGATGTCTCGCAGCGGAAGAACTGGGTAGGTCTGAGTCATTATTGCTCCACTTGGCCGGACGGCAGCAGGTACCATAGCTATATGGGTGCCCCAGCCAAGGCATCAATGCGGGCGGCGGCGCCTACGCCTCGCGGGCAAGCAGGAGCAGGGCCGGGATGGCGTTCTGCAAGGCGTGGATCGCGATGACGATCAGCATTCCAGTGAGCAGGCTCTTCTCCCGCCAGACGAGGAGGATCACGGAGAAGACGAAGAAGGGCCACCAGATGATGAAGCCCCAGATCGGCACCTGAAGGCTGTGCGCGACGGCCCAGCCGATCGCGCTGAGGATGGCGGCAGCGGTCGGCCCGAACAGGCGGTTGAGGAGCAAAAGCGGAGGCACCATGATGAGCGTCTCCACGACCGGTGCGAAAAGAACCAGGAGGAAGGCCAGCAAGGGGCCGCGCTGGGGGAAGCTGGGTCCCTGAGCCCCGCCCGCGATGGCGGTCGAGATGATGCTGATCAGCACCGCCAGGGCGATGCTCGGGAGGATGGTGAGCAGCCAGCCCTTGAGGATGTAGAGCGCCTTGGGCTGGGTCGTGTCGCTCACGAAGGGCGGCAGGAACCGCAGGTGCAGCTGCCGCTCGGGCACGAGCCCGTGGCGCTCGGTCAAATCGTCGTTCAACGAAGCTTAGGCCGCGTCGCCGGTCTTTTCCTTTTCGGCGTAGACCCGGACCGGCTCCTTGCGGCCTTCGACCACGTCCTTGTCGATCATCACCTCGTCGACTCCGTCCATGGAGGGAAGGTCGAACATGGTGTCGAGAAGGATGTTCTCCAGGATCGAGCGGAGGCCGCGGGCTCCGGTCCTTCGCTCGATGCCCTTCTTGGCGATCGCGGTGAGGGCGTCGTCGGTGAAGCCGAGGGTGACGTCCTCCATCTCAAACAGCTTGCCGTACTGCTTGACCAGTGCGTTCCTCGGCTCCTTCAGGATCTTGACCAGGGCCTCGATGTCGAGGTCCTCCAGGGTCGCGATGACGGGGAGGCGGCCGACGAATTCGGGGATGAGGCCGAACTTCAGAAGATCCTCTGGCTCGGTCTGGCGGAGCACCTCGCCGGTGCGCCGCTCGTCGGGGGCGGCCACATAGGCGCCGAAGCCGATCGACTTGCCCTGGAGGCGGTCGCCGATGATCTTCTCCAGCCCTGCGAACGCGCCGCCGCAGATGAACAGGATGTTGGTGGTATCGACCTGAAGGAATTCCTGCTGCGGATGCTTTCGCCCGCCCTGTGGAGGAACGGAGGCGGTGGTGCCTTCCATCAGCTTGAGGAGCGCCTGCTGGACGCCCTCGCCCGACACGTCGCGGGTGATGGAAGGGTTGTCCGACTTGCGGCTGATCTTGTCGATCTCGTCGATATAGACGATCCCGCGCTGCGCCCGCTCGACATTGTAGTCGGAGGCCTGGAGCAGTTTCAGGATGATGTTCTCGACGTCCTCCCCGACATAGCCGGCTTCGGTGAGGGTCGTCGCGTCCGCCATGGTGAACGGAACGTCGAGGATCCGCGCCAGGGTCTGGGCAAGCAGCGTCTTGCCGCAGCCCGTCGGGCCGACCAGCAGGATGTTCGACTTGGCAAGCTCCACGTCCGCGCCCTTGGCTCCGTGGGCAAGGCGCTTGTAGTGGTTGTGGACCGCGACCGAGAGAACCCGCTTGGCGTGGTTCTGGCCGATCACATAGTCGTCGAGGATCTTGCAGATGTCGGCAGGCGCGGGCACTCCGTCGCGGGTCTTCACCAGCGCCGACTTGGTCTCCTCGCGGATGATGTCGTTGCACAGCTCAACGCATTCATCGCAGATGAACACGGTCGGGCCGGCGATGAGCTTCCTCACCTCGTGCTGCGATTTCCCGCAGAAGGAGCAGTAGAGGGTGCTCTTGCTGTCGCCGCCGCTCAATTTCGTCATTCGCCATCCTTAGGGTGTTGCCCACCTGTTACCGCACCATCCTGACCGTCTTTTACCACGATCACAATGGTATAATCACTAAGCCGTGCCCCGGCTTTCCCGGGCCTTAACGCTAGGCTGCGTTTTTGGCCGCATCCTCCTCGGCAGGGGCCGGCCGTTTTTCGAAGACCTCGTCGACGATCCCGAATTCGCGCGCCTCCTCGGCCGAGAGGAACTTGTCGCGGTCCATCGCCTTTTCGATCGTCTCGAGCGTCTGGCCCGTATATTTGGCGAACAGCTCGTTCATCCGGTGCCGGATCCGGAGGATCTCCTTGGCCTGGATCTCGATGTCGGAGGCCATTCCCTGGGCTCCGCCGGAGGGCTGGTGGATCATGATCCGGGCGTTGGTCAGCGCGACCCGCATTCCGGGCTCGCCGGCGGCCAGGAGGAAGCTTCCCATCGAGGCGCCCTGTCCCATGCAGACCGTGCCGACGCGCGGGCGGATGTACTGCATGGTGTCATGGATCGCCATTCCCGCAGTCACCACTCCGCCCGGCGAGTTGATGTACATGAAGATGTCTTTCTTCGGGTTCTCCGATTCCAGGTACAGAAGCTGGGCGGTGATGAGGGTGGCCATATGGTCCTCGACCTGGCCGGTCACGAAGACGATCCGCTCGCGAAGAAGCCGCGAATAGATGTCGAAGCTGCGCTCGCCGCGGTTCGATTGTTCGATGACGATCGGAACGAGGCCGGCGAGGATGTCTGCGTGATCCATGATGTGGGGGAGGTCCTGTGTTGTTCGGATAGTCCGAACATCGGAGCAAAGCGGCGAAGGTTCAAGCCCTCTCCTTTGGTGGGCTCAGGATGAGCGGAGCCGGCAAAGCTCCCTCTCCGTATGGAGGAGGCTTTTGGATTGGCGGGTTGGGTCAAAGTGCCTAGTGGGCACTCGTTATGCGGAGTTGGTGACGATGCGCGGAGTTGAGACATGAGCATGGCCCTGCTCCCGCCGCAGCGCGCGGCGTTCGAGGTGCCGGAGGACGTGTGCTACCTCAACTGCTCCTACATGGCGCCTCAGCTTCGCTCGGTGCGCGAAGCGGGCAAGGCGGCGATCGACTGGCGTTCGCGGCCGTGGGAGATCGTGGCTTGCGACTTCTTTGACGATGTGGAGCGGGTCCGGGCGTTGTTCGGCGGACTGGCGGGGGCTGAGCCGGACTGCATCGCGCTTATTCCCGCAGCAAGCTACGGGATGGCGAGCGCGGCTGGAGCCTTGCCGTTCGAACCGGGCGGCTCGATCCTTCTGCTCGAAGGCGAGTATCCGTCCAACTTCTACATCTGGGAAAGGCTGGCTCGCGAAAGAGGCGGAAGCCTGGTTCGGGTGGAGCGGCCGGAGGACGGGGACTGGACGAGGGCGGTCCTTGCCCGGCTCGATAAAAGCGTCCGGATCGCCTCCCTGCCCCATTGCTACTGGGTCGATGGGGGCACTCTGGACCTGGTGAGGATAGGAGCCGCCTGCCGGGCCCAGGGCGCGGCGCTGGTGCTGGACCTTACCCAATCCTGGGGAGCGATGCCGATCGACCTTGCGGCGGTCGACCCCGACTTCGCGGTCGCGGCGGGGTATAAGTGGCTGCTATGCCCCTACGGCTCCAGCCTCATGTACGTGGCTCCAAGGCATCATGAGGGAAGACCGCTGGAGGAGAGCTGGGCCGGCCGGGCCGGGGCGGAGAATTTCTCCCAGCTGGTCCCCTACAAGGACGACTATCAGCCGGGAGCCCGCCGCTTCGACGTCGGCGAGCGAAGCAATTTCACCGCGGTCGCTCAGATGGTGGCGGCGCTGGAGCAGATCCGCGACTGGGGCGTGGAGCGGATCGCCGAGCGGCTGAGGATGGTGACCGGGCAACTCGCCGAGCGCTGCGCGGAGGCGGGACTCAGCCGGGCTTCCGAGCAGGCGCAGGCGCCGCACATCGTCGGCTTCCCCTTGCCCCCCGGAACGCCTGACGACTTCGTCGAGAGGATGGCTTCGGAAGGTGTGTATCTCAGCCGCCGGGGCGACTGGGTGCGCCTGTCTCCGCACCTCCATGTCGAGGAGGCCGACGTGGACCGCTTTGGCGGAGCCCTGGCCAGGCACCTGCCCTCTTCCTAGTCCCCAACCGCTGGAAGGCTGAGATAGTGGAGCCGCCTCACCTCGCGGCGGCCGCGGACCACGGTGTCCAGGATGAGGCCGCACATGAAGCTCATGGTGGCGACGATCATCAGGCCGGTGACGAGGATCGCGGTGGGGAGGCGCGGGACGAGCCCGGTCTGGGCGTAGGTGACCGCGAGCGGGACGGCCAGGACCAGAGCTAGTACGGCCAGCAACAGCCCGAAGCTTCCGTAGAAGAGCACCGGGCGCTCGATGCGGAACAGGTGGAGGATGCTCTTCATGATCCGCCAGCCGTCGCCCCAGGTCGAGAGCTTGGATGCGGAGCCCTCGGGGCGGGCTCCGTAGGCCGTCACCACCTCGGCAACCGGCATCGCAAGCTCCAGCGCGTGGACGCTGATCTCGGTCTCGGTCTCGAAGCCGCGCGACAAAGCCGGGAATGACTTGACGAAGCGGCGGGAGAAGACCCGGTAGCCTGAGAAGATGTCGCTGAAGGTTCGGCCGAACAGGCCCGAGAGAAGGCCGGTGAAGAGGCGGTTGCCGAGCCGGTGGCCCCGGCGGTAGGCCTGCTCGACCTCGCTCCGGCGGGCTCCTACCACCATGTCGAGCCGCTCCTCGGCGAGCAGACGAACGAGCTCCGGAGCGGCGGCGGCATCGTAGGTCGCGTCGCCGTCGGCCATGACGTAGACGTCCGCTTCGATGTCGGCGAACATGCGCCGAACGACGTGGCCCTTGCCCTGCATCCGCTCCGAGCGGACGATGGCGCCGGCGGCGGCCGCGGCCTCGCGGGTGCGGTCGGAGCTGTTGTTGTCGTAGACGTAGACTTCGGCGGTCGGCAGTGCGGCCCGGAACGCTCCGACCGTCTGAGCGATCGCCGCTTCCTCGTTGTAGCAGGGAAGCAGGACGGCGATGCGGAGTTCTCGATCAGGCAAGGCTTCCCCCAGAACCCCCTCTCCCTTTGGGAGGGAGAGGATACGCAGCCTTGGCGGCTCTGCCGCTAGGCGTAGTTGGAGAGGGTGGCAGTCTCGGAGAATATTCTCAACCTCCGCAACCCTCACCCAACTTCGTCTAAATTCGCTTCGCTCATCAAGACTTCGCAACCCTCTCCCAATGGGAGAGGGGGAGTAGGTTATTTCTTCGCTGCCGGTTTCTTGGCAGCCGGCTTTTTCGGCTTTTCGGCTTTCTCGGCCTTTTCAGCCTTGGCTGGAGCTTCGGCCTTCTTGGAAGAGGCCTTCTTCGCGGGCTTCTCCTCGGCGGGCTCGGAGTCGGCCTTCTTCGCGGAGGCCTTCTTCGCTTTGGCCTTCGGCTTGGAGCCGTGGTCGTGGTCGCAGTCGGGGCCGTGGACGTGGCCGTCGAGGTCGGCCTCGATCTCGGCTTCCAGCTGCTCGCGGGTGACGGTGCGGTCCGTGATCTCGGCTTTCGAGAAGAGGAAGTCGACGACCTTGTCCTCGAACAGGGGCGCACGGAGCTGGGCGGCGGCTATCGGCTCCTGCTGGATGTACTGGACGAACTTCTCGCGGTCCTCAGGGCGGTACTGCTGAGCCGCCTGCATGATCAGCTGGTTCATCTCCTGCTGGCTGATCTCGATCCCGTTCTGGGTACCGATCTCGGAGAGGAGCAGGCCGAGGCGGACCCGGCGCTCGGCGATGACCCGATAATCGTCGCGCTCCTTTTCCATTTCCTTGCGTGCGGCTTCGGGATCGGGCTCGTGGCTCGCCTCGTGTTCGAGCTGCTGCCAGATCTGCTGGAACTCGGCGTCAACCATCGAGGGCGGAACGGGGAAATCGTGGGCCGCGGCAAGCTGGTCGAGAAGCTTGCGCTTCATGTGAGTGCGGGTGAGGCCGTTCAGCTCCTGCTCGACCTGGCCCTTGATCAGGCCTCGGAGCTGGTCGATGCCCTCGAGACCGAGCGATTTGGCGAACTCGTCGTCGAGCTTGGCTTCACGGGGTCTCTGAACCTCGTTGATCGTGACTTCGAAGACGGCCGCTTTGCCCTTCAGGTAATCGACGTTGTAGTCTTCGGGAAAGGTGACGTTGAGGGTGCGCTGCTCGTTCGCCTTTGCTCCGATCAGCTGGTCCTCGAAGCCGGGGATGAGCCGGCCGGAGCCGATCTCGACCGACATGCCCTCGCCCTTGCCGCCTTCGAACGGCTCGCCGTCGACGCTGCCTTCATAGTCCATCAGCACCAGGTCGCCGGTCTGGGCGGCGTAATCGGCGGGCGCCGGATCGAAGCTCTTCTGGCCTTGCGAGAGTTGCTCGAGCTGCTTCTCGACAGCCTCTTCGGTGGGTTCGGCGTTCAGGCGCTCAAGCTTCAGGCCCTCGATCTGCGGGGTCGGCATGTCGGGGAGCGTCTCGAGCTCGACCTCGACCACCGCGTCCTGGCCCGGGCCGCTTTCCTTCAGCTCGACCGTCGGCTGCATCGCCGGGCGCAGCTTCTTCTCCTCGAGCAGCTTCTGGACGCCCTCCTGGACCGCGGAGTTCAGGGCCTCCTGCTGGAGAGCGGGGCCGTGCATCTTGCGGACGAGGTTGGCCGGCACCTTTCCGGGGCGGAAGCCCGGCATCCGGATCCTGGGAGCGACGGTCTTGAGCTCCTGATCGACCTTCGCGTCGATCTCCTTTGCAGCGATGGTGATGGTGTAGGCGCGCTTCAGGCCCTCGTTCAACGTCTCGACAGTCTGCATTTCAGGTTCAAACCTTCGTTTGAGGAGTAACTCGTGGCGCTTGCGCGTGACGGGCGGGGCTGGTGCGAGCGAAGGGACTCGAACCCCCACATCTTTCGATGCCTGGACCTAAACCAGGTGCGTCTACCAATTCCGCCACGCTCGCGAGCCGCCGGTCGCGGGCCCCTATAGCAGGGTCGGCATTTAGGGCAAGGCGGCTTGCCTCAGTCCAGAGCCCTTGGGCAGGCTCAGGACAGAGCCTTCTTCAGAAGCTCGTTCACGACCTGTGGATTGGCCTTGCCGGCCATCGCCTTCATCGTCTGGCCGACGAAGAAGCCGAACAATTTGTCCTTGCCGCCGCGATATTCGGCGACCTTGTCTTCGTTGGCGGCCATCACCTCGGCGATCACCCGCTCGATCTCGCCGGTGTCCGAGGTCTGCTTGAGGCCGCGCTCCTCGACGATTTGCGCGGGGCCCTGGCCGGTTTCGAGCATGATCTCGAACACCTGCTTGGAGAGCGTGCCCGAAAGAGTGCCGTCGGCGACGAGGCTTAGCAGCTGGGCGCCCTGCGCGGGGCTGACGGGGCTCTGAGTGATGTCCTTGCCGAGGCGGTTCAGGGCTCCGAACAGGTCCGAGATGACCCAGTTGGACGCAGCCTTGCCGATCTCGGCGCCCGACTTGCCGGTGGCGGCGAGCAGTTCCTCGAACC
>DASYWC010000157.1:0-2812 GCA_035936615.1 Allosphingosinicella sp.
GCTCAGCAGCCAAACACCCACGTAGCCGATGATCTCGAAGGCTGCGAAAAGCGGAGTATCGCTGGCGACCTTGAGTTCGATGAAGGCGAAATGCCCTTCACCAAGCTGCTGCACGAGGTCGATAGCCCGGCGGCCTTCGCCTGATGAGCGCACCACCCCCGACGCAACGGGTACCTGATTGGACCAGTCGCGTCTCCCCGCCGCAACGCATGTATTCACGATCGCGCGTTCGAGCACGACCTCGGGGCTTCGGTTCCCGGCGCCGATGAATGTTTGCGGCTCCCACCAGCGCCAGTTCTGTTGCGACGTGGATCCAGCACCGGCCGCCCTGCCGGCTTCCCAGTTGGCCTTGATCCGGTCGAGCACAGCCGCAACGGAACCTTCAGGAAGCTTTTCCACCCGCCCCAGCGCATGAAGCGACGAGCGATGCTTGAGGCTCTTGATTCCGAGCACCTCACAGGCTGCAGCCTCCACGCCATCGAACAGCGATAGCGGCAGGTCGCCCGGTCGCTCAGTCGGCGGGCCGGCTGGCGATACAGCAGTTCCCAGGTCAGAAACCCTTCTCTTCACGCGCGCCTTCTGTAGACGATCAGTGACGCACAAAAGGCGCGTAGAGTCGTCACAGTCAACAGAATTGTCACTTATTGTCTGGTGACTGATCGTATGCACTGGCTGCGGAAGTGCCGCCCGCCCAAGATCAGGCGAGAGTTCGGACCGTCTGCGGATATAAGGAGCGCCCGGGGCGCGAAGTCGGATCAGCTAGTGAGTGACCGCTCGAAAACTACCATGGCAGCAGCTGCGAGCGTCGCCGCATCTGCGGCGCTTTTTCTGATTTTCTCTAGCTTCTCTCGGAGTTGATCCAGATCCTGGCCCGTTACCACTGCCTCGGCGCTGGCATCCTCCATGACATGCCCGCCTCGGTGCAGAGCAGGTCGATCAGCTCCCTGTCGTCATCCCTGGTGACCTCCCGCCGCCAAGACGGCGAATGCCGGCCGGAAGTCCAGACCAGCTTTTCTTCTTCTGCTGAAACCAGTTCACCTCCAACAAACCATTCGACTTGCTCCCCGAAGGAAGCGTTGCTGTGCTTGTGAATCGCAGCCCGCCCTGCCGGCTGCCGCTCCGGAAGGCTTGGCCTCACCGGAGCCTTCGGTGGTGGCAGCGACAAGGTGTCATGCCATTAAGGAGAGCACCCATGACAAAGGACACAAAGCCCAAGATCACGAAGGAAAATCCCGCTCCGGCAGCACGAGCTTCGAGCAAGATCGATCAGGTTCTGGGGCTGATGCGGCGGGAACAGGGCGCGACGTTGGCTGAGCTTACCGCCGCCACGAACTGGCAGCCGCACTCGGCCCGCGCGGCACTGACTGGCCTTCGAAAGAAGGGACACGCCATCGAGACCGGGAAACGCGAAGGTGTGACCTGCTATCGGCTTGGGGGTGACGCGTGAACATGGAGAAGCTCAACAATGAACTGGCTGCGCTGGCGACTATGTCGTCAGCGCAGCTGCGCGATAAGTGGCAGAGGATCACGGGCGGCCCCGTCCCCAGGGTAAGTCCCAGCCTGTTGAGGCTGGCGCTCGGCTATGAATTGCAGGCCAGGGCCCTCGGCGGACTCTCCCGCTCCACCCAGCAGAAGCTGAACCAGCTGGCGGCCGCCAAAACTCGGACAAGCGCAGTTCAACCGGGAATGAGGCTGGTCCGCGAGTGGAGTGGCACCGTCCATGTCGTAGTGATCGGTGAAGACAGGATCATCCGCTGGAACGAGCGTGACTGGCGGAGCCTCAGCGAGGTAGCACGAGCAATCACCGGCACTCGGTCGTCTGGGCCGGCATTCTTCGGCCTGAAGAAGAAGGTGGCGGCATGAGGACCGTGCGCTGCGCCATCTATACACGCAAATCGAGCGACGAGGGTCTGGAGCAGGCCTTCAACTCGCTTGATGCACAGCGGGAAGCCTGCGCCGCCTACGTCCTCAGCCAGGCAAGCGAGGGTTGGTCGGCACTGCCGGAAGTCTATGATGATGGCGGGATGTCTGGCGGTTCGCTGGAGCGCCCCGCGCTACAGCGACTGCTTTGCGACGTAGAGGCCGGGCGGATCGACATCATTGTCGTATACAAGGTCGACCGACTAACCCGCTCCCTCCTCGACTTCGCGAAGCTGGTGGAGGCGTTCGACAGGGCCAACACCTCGTTCGTCTCTGTAACCCAATCCTTCAACACCACCACCAGCATGGGCAGGCTCACGCTCAACATGCTTCTGAGCTTTGCCCAGTTCGAGCGCGAGGTCACCGCCGAGCGGATTCGGGACAAGATCTCAGCATCGAAGGCGAAAGGCATGTGGATGGGTGGCACGCCGCCGCTCGGGTACAAACCAGCGGGTCGGAGCCTTGCCATTGTTGATGAGCATGCAGCGCTGATCCGCGACATCTACAGGCGGTATCTGGATCTCGGCAACGTCCGGCTGGTGGCTGATCAGCTTGTCCGCGAGAGAGTGGGTTCCCCAGTGAGGCAGACCCTCGCCGGCCGGGACTTCGGGGGAGGTGCCTTCACGCGTGGTCAACTGTACGCGATCCTTAAGAATCCTATCTATGTGGGCGACGTGGCCCATCGCGGTCAAATGTACGTAGGGCAGCATCCCCCCATCATCGAGCGTGAGACGTGGGCGCTTGTACAGAGCAGACTTGCAGATCACCTAAGGGGCGACCGCCGAGCACGACGTGCCGCCAGCCCCAGCCTACTGGCGGGAGTTATCGTCGACGAAGCAGGTGAGGCACTGGTTGCCGCCCACGCCTGTAAGGGCAGGACTCGCTACCGCTA
>DASYWC010000158.1:0-13598 GCA_035936615.1 Allosphingosinicella sp.
GGCCTAGCCTGCGCCCGGCAGCCGGCAAGGCTGCACGATGTCGGCAAAGGCCAGGCCCCGCCAAGGCTGCAGCAGCTGAGCGAGGAGGTCGGCCGGATCGCAACGATCCTCGCCAGCCTCTCGGAAAGCGAACTGATCGCCGAACCCCAGACGGTCCCCGGAGAGGGCGGCGAGGCCGATCTGAACTCCTCGATGGTGCGCGCAATCATCCGGGCCCGCCGGCTTCGCGATCAATATTTCGGGGGCGAGCTGTTCGCCGACCCCGCATGGGACATGCTGCTCGATCTGATGGCAGCCCGGCTCGATCGGCAGCGAGTCGCCGTCTCAAGCCTTTGCATCGCGGCGGCGATCCCGCCTACGACGGCGCTTCGTTGGATCAAGACGCTGACCGATCACGGGCTGTTTGTCCGGACCGCCGACCCGCAGGACGGGCGGCGCGTTTTCATAGAGCTGAGCGATCACGCGGCGGCGCAGCTTGCCGCCTATCTGCGCGCCGTGCAGCGGGTCTCGCCGCACGCAATCTAGCGCCGGACAAAAAACCCCGGCGCGGCGGCCGGGGCTTCCTGTGGAGTGAGGCCGCTTAGAAGCGCTGCTTGGTGCTTCCGCCAGCCGAGGTGGTTCGGTTATCGACCCGGATCTCGGAGTCGTGATCGGTCGAGTAGTCGCGCCGCTCGTTCGACTTTTTCTTGCCCGACAGCATGAACGGGATGGCTGCAGCCGCGATCGCTCCGACCGCGACTCCGAGGGCTATGCCCGTCTTGTGGTCGCGCGCCTTTTCGAGGACCCCGCCGCTTTCGCGGTCGCGGACGGTGTAATTCGTCTCCGAGAAGCGGTCCTGCTGCAACGGCTGGCCGGAGAATCGGTCGCCCTGCGCAGTTCCGCGGGAGTAATCATCGGCCTGCATCGAAGTGCTGCTGCCCGCGCTCTGGCCTGCACTGCCGCTCGGGCCGCTGGCGAAGTTCGATTGTTGGGGAGCGTTCGAGCCGCTGTCGGTCGAGTTGCCGCCGGCGTGGGGCATTGCGGAATTGGGGATGTTCGACATTCGTGTTCTCCTGGTTTGTTTTGAAACCAACGGTGTGCGCCTTGCGCCGTTCCGAACGCATCCCCCGGGAGGCGGGGGACTGCCTTGCCCAGGAAACGGGGTGTCCCGTCAATTCCAAGGCCAAAGAGATACGGGCCGCGAACGAAGCTCCTGTTGGGCCGAAGCTGCCGCCTGGCTCGGGGCCCGAGGCTAAATCTCTTCAGATGCGCTTAGCGTGGGCTGGTCCAGTTCGGCGGCCTCTTCGGCTGCGGCGACTTCCGGCTCGGCCATGGGGATCGTTCGGAGCCCCGGCCCACCGTCCAGCGACTTGCCGCCCGCAGCTATGAACTCGATCCCCGCAGCCTGAAGCGCTTGCAGCATTGCCTCTACCGACCCCGGCCGAACAATGCCGCCGGTCTCGAAACGCTTAACGGTGGTGAGGCCCAAGCCCGCAGCCGTGGCGAGTTGGTGCGCCTTCCAGTTGAGAAGAGCGCGCGCCGCCCGGCACATCTCCGGTGTCAGAAGCATGAGTCGTGATCGCACCCGACGGGCGCTGAAGGCAAGTGCCTCTTCCGCGCCCGCGCGCGTGAGGGGCTCAGGATCAAAGGTCACCCTTGCCAGTTCGAATGGCAGACATCAGGCACGGCTTCAGCAGGTGCCGGCCTTCCGAAAAGATGACCCTAATCTCGTTGCAACTTGGAAGGTCCCGAATGTTTCGCGAGCCTGTTTCTACTCCACTTGGCCGAGGTGAACAGCAAACGCTCGAGCTGTATTCGCAAGGCTCGCCGAACGGATCGGCCTCCGGCTAAGGGGCGCCCTTCGATGCTTCCCATTTTCCCGACGCGCGCTTGACGACAGCCCCAGAAACTCTAGACACCCGGCACTCCCCGATAGGGGCGCTTAGCTCAGTTGGTAGAGCATCTCGTTTACACCGAGAGGGTCGGCGGTTCGAGCCCGTCAGCGCCCACCACAGAATTCTCCCGTTTTTGCTCCTTGGACGATTGGTCGTCGTGGGACGGTCGTACCATGAAACCAAGCAAAGGCCCGCCGGATTGCTCCGACGGGCCAGTCTACCGATGCGACCCAGGGATAAAAATCGCAGCGGCTCCGGGGCCCGTCAGGGCGCCGAACAGATCCCGCCCAGGAACAGAGCGCCCTGCGTCTGGTGGATGAGGCGCTCGCGCTCCTCGAAGGTGAGCGTCGGAGGGACGACACGCTGCGCGATAGCGTTGGTCACGACCTGCACCGCCATTTCGCAGTGAGCCGGATGCGAGCGGAGAATCCGCGTCGCCGTGTTGATGCCGGCACAGCCGGTCGACAGGAGGCTCGCCATCAGCAGCCCCAGCAGCAAACTCACCTTCTTCATGTCACTCCCCCCATCAGAGCGGCCCAGTGCCGCTAAGCCTCGTTCCTCGAGATAGTGCCCGGCGCCATGCGCGGGAGCGGCAGGAGGGGCTGGGGGAGCCCGACTGGCCAGCGAATTGCAAAGACGTCCGCCTTCGGAATGTCACCGATGCAGACCATGTTGCCCGAGTTGCCGTGCAGAACCTTGTAGAACCGCTTATCCGGTGTCTCACCGATGATGATGAAAACGTGATTGCCGCCGGTGCGCTGCTTCACGCCCACGGCCCCGACCTGGGCAGTGCATTTCACACCCCAAGTCGCCCAAGCGGCCGCGCGCGGGAACTCCTTGGGGTAGGCGATGCCCGCCGATTCCATGCAATGCTTCACGAAAGCCCCGCACCACGGCGTCTCGTCATCCTTGAACCAGGAAGCCCCGCGCTGCCACCAGGAGACGATCTTCGGGTTGTGCTGCGGGCCCGGGATCTCCCGTTCGCCGATCAGGAGCCGCCCGGCCGAAACCCATGCGGGCTCACTAGGGGCGACCTCACGGGGAAAGCCGCAGGAATCAAGCCAGGCGTCGCCGGCGTCGACCAAGGGTTGGGGGAGCGTGAGGCCACGGCGCTTGCGATCGGCGCGCACCAGGTCGAAAATCGGCTTCCTTGGATCGCTCACATCGCCCCCCGGCAACAGGAGCGAACATTCGGTCAATCCGAACTTTTTGTCAAACGATCAGTCGAGCTTGTCGAGCATCGCCTGCATGTCAGCCGGCGTCTCCTGAACCGGATGGAACAGCTCCCGCAGCGTCATCATGGCGTTTTTGCTGACATTGGAGGTCAGCGTTTTGACCGCCTTCAAGGTCTCGCAAATGTCGCCGCAGTTTATGTCCATCCGGAGGGCCCGGGCGTGCACCGCGACTTGCTTTTGCGACGCTGCGTAGCGGTCTAGAACCTCATCCGCCGCCGACGTGTCCAGGGGACGAAAAACTCGCGCTACGCGCTTGGCGCCCTTCACGATTCGGTCCCCAACTTGATCGCCGCCCGTAGCGCGTCCAGGCTGGAAACCACCTGCCCATTGGAAATGGTCTGAGCCTCGCCTATCTTGATAATGCGCTCCATGAGAGCCGTGCATTGTGCGTCCTTCTTGAAGCCGAACCATAGTCCTAAACTCCCAATGCCGATCCCGGGTCCGAAGGACTGTATCAGCTCTGTAATCGCAGCCGCTTCCATAACAGCCCCTCCCCCCTTAGTCACCGCCCCGCGGCATGGAACCTATACCACGATATTCGAGTTATCCGAACATCCCCCAGAAAAGGCCGCAGCGCTCGCCCCCCCGCTCCGCTGCGGCCTCATTCTTCCTCCTCCCCACCGAATGCGTCGACGAAGGCATCTTTGTCGCCTGGTGCAATCCCGCCCTCGCGATTGCCGGTGCCCAGGATGGCGGCCGAGCGCACCGCACCTTTGAGGCGCGCGGCTGCGAAGCCGTCGATCATCGGGTCCAGGACTGCGTCATAGAAAGCCGAGGCCGCATTGCGCTCGGCAGTCGCCGTGTTCGGTGAGTTGCGATCGGTGAATGGCTCCACCGCGATCTTCTGCAGCGTGTTCCCCAGGGTGCCGACGACGGGGCCGGACAGGGACTCGAGCAGGCTCCGATCGTACCGCACAGCCTTAATGGCGTTGATGATGGGCGAGAGGCCGCCGGTGAAGCCCGAGCGGTCTGCCACCCGCATCAGGAACTCGGTCGGGCTTTCGCTTTCGAAATCGTAGCTCGAGCCGAACAGGAAAGGCCGCAGGTACGTGTCGTTGAAGCCTTGGAAGGCAGCCATGATGGTGAGGGAGAGGGCGGGCAGCAGCAGTCCGGCGTCCTTCTCCTTGTAGCCCTGGACCGCCAAACGCGCGCCACGATCAAGCACGTTCTTCTTGAAGCCATAGCTGTAGCTCATCAGCGAGAACACGAGCGAGCCGACCGGGTGAGCCGACCAGGTGGGCTTCTCCGCGCGTGACGGCATCATGATCGTTTGGTTGGTGAGCCGCAGGAGCGCCGTACCGTACTCTCCGGCCATGCCCTGGTCCCCGAGCACGTCGTCCCGCGTGAAGCCGCCCTTCCGGATCCGCTCGCCGAATGCGGCCACGTCCTTCACGCCCAGCTCCTTGAGGTAGAGCTCAGCCCGCTTCCGGACCCGCGGAGACTTCGCCTCGAGGTCGTGGGCAAAGGTGTCGATCATCTTGCGACCCATCTTCACGGCAGCGACGCGCGTGCCCTCCGTGAACTGGTGCAGCCCGATTCCCTTGTAGAAGCCCGCCAGCACCTTCTGCGCGCCAGCGGTCGCGTTCTCCGCGCTGATCCTGCTGGTGAGCACCTGGTTGACCATGGCGTCGTTTGCCACGCCGATGGCTTCTGCCCAGCGATAGGCGTCCGTCGGGTCCGCCTTGCGCAGCTGCCGGGCGAATTCCTGCATGCTGTCCTTGAGGAAGGGGAAGCCGTAGCGCGGGCCGCCGCGGATGAAGCCCATGGTGAGTTCGCCCAGCGACGTGATGGTCACGCGGTCCATCTTCTGCAGCTGGTTCCAGGTGTGGAGGTAGGAGACGGCCGTGCGCGCGAACGGGTCGGCCGTGCCCATCTGCCCGAGGTTGGAGCGGTGGACGCTGTCGAGCACCTGCAGCACGCCGGCAGGCTTCTCGCCGGAGCTGCGCACGTCCTCCTTGATGCGGTTCATCAGGACGTCGAACTGGTTCTTCTCGCCATGCTCCTTCATCCAGGCGTCGCGCTTGGTGGAGCCCGCCTCGCCCGGCATGCCGAAGCGCCGCGCATATTCCGCCCGCTTGGCCGCTCCCGTAAAGTAGGCGGACATGGTGTGGAAGACGTCTGGTTCGTAGAAGTCTTTCAGCAGCGAATCCGCCTGCTTGCCGAATTCGCGGGCCTTTGCCGTCGTGGTACCGAGCCCACCGGACGGCCCCCGCACGAAGCCGAAGCCGCCATCGAGGCCAGCATATTCGTCGAACACGCGCTCGAACCAGTGACCGGCTGCAGCCTTGGGGTCCTCGACGCCGTGGGAGCGGTAGAGCTGCTCCGCGCGCTTCAGGAATTCATCCTTGCCCTTGAGCACCCGCTCCACTGACAGGATGCGCGGGAAATAGCCGTCGGTGACTTCGCCAATGTCCTCGCCCGCCTTCTTGCGGTAGTCGATCGTCTCCTTGAGGAGCTCGCGCATTTCCTTTGCCGCGTCGCGCTCCGCCTGGGTGGAGCGCACCGTCTTGTTCGGGTTGGTCAGCATCTCCTTGATGCGGCCGATACTGGCCTCGTTCTTGAGGAACGGTTCGAGCGTCTCATAGGCGCGCTGGGTGCGGGTGGTTGCGGCGCGCGCGACCGCCTCATGATAGGTCCGACCGGTCCCGTCGCCTTTGCCCGCTCGAGCGTGCCAGAGGTCAGCATACTCCTCGAGCGCCTTGCTCTTGAACTTCGCAGCCAGGCCACGGACCCGCGCGTCGTTGGTGAACATGCCGGCGGAGATTACTCGGCCCATTGGCTCGGTGAAGCTCTTGAGCGCGGTGCTGGGCTTGCCGATCGCGGCACGGATCGCCGAGGCGTCTGCCTTGATGCCGTCCACATCGGCGAAAGCGTCAACCAGCTTGGCGAAGCCCTTGGGGTCGGGGTCTATGCCGCCGCCCCTTGCGTAGAGGACGCGCGGGTCCGAAGGATCGAATGTGCCACGGTTGTCGACGGACTTGATTTGGGTGGGCGAGAATGCCGCATAGATCGTGTCGCCGCGGAGCCGGCCCCGCATCAGGGCGTCGAAGCGGCCATACTCGCCGGAGTCGAAGGCGCGCTTGAAGATCACGCCGTCGTGTCCAGCTGCTTGAGCCTGGTCGATGTGCTCGGAGAATGACTTGTCGCGATAGACCCTGTTCTTCATGTCGACGACCAGCGGGTTTTGCAGCGAGAGGTAGGTCTGCATGATCGCAGCCTTCGCTTCCGGCGCGCGCTGAAAGTTGCTCCCGTCCTCGTCGTAGGTGAAGCCGCGATTGAGGTTCTTCTCGCGCGCCGCTGCCTTGGCGTAATAGTCCGCCGTCCCCTTGCGGTCTGTGAACCAGAAGGCCTTCTTCGCAGATTCTGCCCCTGTAAGGCCTCCGCGCTTCGACGCATCGAAGGCCTCAATGTCGTCGGCGGTCCCGTGGTAGACGACCTGTGGGTCGCCGTTCTTGTCGACAACCTTTGAATCGCTGAACCAGTCGCGGAAGGCGCTGCTCCTGGCGTAGAGTGTTGCGCCGTTCGACTGCCGGAACGTGGGGTCCTTTGGCATGGCCTGAATGACCTTGGCCCCCGAGGCAAGCACGCGCTCGAGGATGGTGCCGTACTTCGGCTCCAGGCCGAGGATGCCGCGCACTCCGTTGACAAAGCGGCCCCAAAGCCCGGCCGTGTTGTGGCGCTTGAGGAACTGCTGAACGGGCGGCGAGGTCAGGCCGTAGGCGAGCAGCTCGTCGACACTCTCCATTGCCGCCTCAATCTCGCCAGTCGGATCTTCGGAGCGGCGAGCGAACGCCTTACGCGCACGGACGAGCAGCGCCTCGAGCTCCTGCACGGGCTCTGCAGCTGCGGTTCCGTCAGTGGAGCCGTCGACCAGCTCGCCGTAGCGGGTGAGGGTGGCGACGTGGATGGCTTCGTGCAGCAAGGCGTCGACGTCTGCAGGGCTCCGCACAGAGGCCGAGGCCGTCCCATCCGGGTACAGGTTCGTCATGCCCTTGATGCCCGGGCCCAGGTCGCCGCCATACGCGAGGATCGCGTCGTCGACCAGCGGACGCAGGCGGGAGGCGAGGGTGCGAACAGCCGGGTTTCGGCTTGTCTTTGCTAGTTCGTCGAGTTCGCGGCTCAGGAAGCGGATATCGACGTCGGAGGCGATGCCGTCCTGCCGCGAGCGGAGGAACAGCTGGCGGCCCTTGGAGCCGTCGGGATCGAACAGGCCGCCGTCGCTGCCCGGAGCCTTCTGCTCCTTCTGGCCCTTTAGTCGTCCTTCGCCGCGGCGTTCGAGGGCGGTGCGCTCGTCTCCGGGGCGGGTGCCGAAGGCGTCATCTTGACTTGCTTGTCCAGCAGGTTGGCGGTCCGGATCGCCTGTTCGGCCGTCACCCTGTTGGCCGGATGAGACTTGGGATCGCTGAGGATCTTCTCCGCCAGCTTCCGCATCAGGTTCGCCTTGCCCTCGCTGTCCATCGTCAAACCTCTCCGGTCCTGCGCCATACTCGTTTTCGCTCGTCGGCGGAACCCACGGGGCCGTGGTCCGATTGGTTCCGGCCTCCACGAGGCGCTCGAGCAGCTCGTCGACCCCTTCGCGGTTCTCCTCGATGCTGGATTCGCCAGCTTCAGCGCGGTCCAGATACTCCTGATAGTCTGCAGCCCGAGCCTGCCAGTCCACATAGGCGTCATAATTCGGGTCGTTGCGGTCGAGCGCGTCGTCGCTTCGCTCTAGGTCAGCGGCGAGCAGCGTGCCAATCTCCTCCGGCGTAACGCGCCCACCAGCCCGGTACTCGAGCCCCCATTGCTGATAGTCGAGCTCGTCCCCCATCGCGTCCAGGTCGCGCAGCTCAACCTGCTTGGAGTTCATCGAGCCGTACTTGGAGCTGAACACGTCGACCAGGCCGACCTTGATCCGGCGCCGGTCCTTGCGCGGGTTGTTCGGGTCCACAAAGATATCGGCTGCAGGCACGCCCTGGCTTTCGGCGTCCTCCGCGCTGATACGAACCGGCACGCCGAGCTCCTCGCTCTTGCGCTTCGTCCAGCCGCGAACCGTTGAAATGAAGCCGCTGGGGCGCTTGGGCTCCCGGCCCAGGTCGTCGGTACGGAAGCCAGGCTCCGGAGCTGCAGGCACCTCGGGATTTGTCGCAGGTGTAGGGGTGACAGCTTCTGTCGCCCCAGGGGTGACAGGATTTGTCGCCCCTCTCGCCCGCGCGATCGCGTCCGCGAGATAGTCGGGAGCACCGGCCGCGGGGACCTGGCCCTCCGCTTGCCTCTTCGCGAACGCGGCTTGGCGTCCCTCGAGCCAGGCAGCGTCGCCGCGCTGAACGGCGCGCTCGATGATGTCGACCGCGTCCGCGTTACCAGGGTCCGCCGCCCAGACCGCGGCCGGGGTTGGAGGGGAAGCAGCTGGAGGTGGAGCAGGCGCTGCAGGCGCCCCAGGAGGCGCTCCTAGAGCCTTGCCAGCGCTATCCGGCGTCGCGGTGCCGTCATAGTCCGGATTGCCCTGGAACGTGCGCCCTGGGGCATCTGTGGCCGATTCTGGACCAGGTGCGGCGCCAGTGGCTTCTGGCTGGGCGGTCCCATAGGTGGAACCGTCACGGCGCTGTAGGACGATCCTGGAGGAATTCGCCGCCCAGGACCGGAGCTCAAAGTCTCCGCCCATTTCATTCTTGGCCGCCCAGGTCGCCGCCTCTCGAGCATTGCGGAACGCCACCGGCTTGCCGTCCTTGTCCGCCACATAGCCGTCGTCGGTCGTCCGCCAAAAATCTGCATCCTTCGCAGGCTTCTGGCCGTACTTGCCCTTATAGCGCCCGCTCGGGTCGTCGCTCGCGGTGCGCTCCTCCTCGAACCTGGTTTGCCCGCCGCGGCGTTCGCGCTCCTCCTGGGCCTTGCGCCTCCGCTCCCATTCAGCCTCGAGGTCCGCCTGGGCTTTGGCCGCGGCCTCCTCTGCAGTTGCTCGAGCGCGGTTCTCCCAAAAGCCAGGCAGGTCGTCGGGATCGTCTGACACGTCCCTGAAGGCGCGATCGCTCCGGCCGGTGCCCATAGGCCCGCCCTCGACCGGCTTGCCGGTGACGGTCTCGCCTATGTTTATTTCCGCCTGGGTAGGGGAGATAGGCTTGGATAGGTCCTCCGCTGCTCCGCCGAAGGTCGTGTTGTCGTTAATCGGCCGGGTCGCGGCGCTATACTCGCCGCCGATGGTGGAGGCCTCCGGAGCGGCCATGCGCCAGTTGGAGCTCGAGCCTGGCGCTGCATCGCCAAAGCCCTCGCCTCCGCCCTTGGAGCCCACATAGTTCGACGCCCACTGGAGCGCCTGGCCGTTGGTCATTCCCCGCAGCTGCGGATTGGCCGCGACCACATCCGCAGCCACCGGCGCGTTCGGATTGCGGCCCATTGCGATCGCACCGCCCGAGCCGAAATGATGCGCTGCGTAGAGGGTCCCGTTGTTGATCGGTACGCGGGCCCGGCGAAGCGCTGCGGCGTTGTCCTCCGTGAAGGAGCGCATAAGCCGCTCCTGCACTTCGACGTCGTTCTTGAGCGCCTTGGGAGGGCTCCGGCCAGGATCGCGCCCGTACTCCTTGATGAAATACTGGCGGAAGGTCCCATCGGTGAACTGGTAGCGGCCGTCCGCCGAGCTCCGCGGATTGTCGGCGTTGTCGTTGGTGCCGCTTTCCGCCCGCCTGGTCGCCGCGAGATAGCCCTCGAGGCCGCCCTCGAGCTTCTCGCCGCCTCGAGCGGCTGCAGGGGTGGGAGCCTGGTACGGAGACGCCCGAGGCGTCGGCATTTGCTCCGGCACGCCGGGAATCGGAGGAGCAGCCGGGACGTCGCCATAGTCCGGGTCCTGGTCGGTCCCTTCGCGGAACGCCCGCAGCCGGTCCCAAACGGTCGCCAGCTTGGTCTGAGGTGACACGTCGCTGTCCAGGATCGTGCCAATGACCGGATCGTTAAGCGCCGCCTCCCGGGCTCGATCGAACACATTGGCGTCTGCAGCGCGCTTGCGCTCGAGCCCGACCATGCCGCCGATATCGTCGCCGCGCACGTTGCCTTCCGGCGCAGCAATGATCGGCACGTCCTCCGGCATGGTCCTGGCAACAGGCCGAGGAGCTGTGGCCGGATCCGCGTTGCCTTCCAGGATTGCGTCCAGGATGCCCCGCTGGCGAGCGACTTCCTCCGGCCCCAGGTCGTTCGTCGAAGGACGAGCTCGAGCAGCTTCCACTCGGGCAGCCATAGCTGCCGGGTCCGTGAAGGATGCCGGGTCGAAGCCGGCGCCCTTGAGTATCTCGTTGACGTCCGCAGCGCCTGCTCCGCCGCCGATGGTCCCGTCGAGCGAGCCAGCGACCAGGTCCTCATCTGAAATGCCGTCGACGTCGACGCCGCGGCCGGTCCAGTAATCGCGAACCTTGCCGCCAACCTGGATGGTGGCGTTGGCACCAGCGCCGAACGGGGTGCCGGCCACGAGGCCCGCAGCCATTTGGTCGCCAGCCGCATAGGGATCAAAGCCCCTGACCGTGCCGAGATTGCTGCCCGTATATTCGAGGCCGGATTGACCGGCTTCGGTGAGGCCTTCCCGACCGCCCGCCTTACCGACGCCCGCAATGCCGGTGCCAGCATCCCCGAGAATGCCCTTGGTGCCGAAGCGCTCGAGCAGGACGGAGCCGCCCGCTGCAGGTGCGGCCTTGGCGATATCCCAAACGGTCGCGGGGCCGGTGCCGTTGTTGTTCGCCCGCTCCTGCCCAATGGTGCCAGCCCTGGACACGCCGTAGAGCCACGGCGCGGCCATGACCAAAGCCATATCAGGGATGGAGGAAAGGCCCTGCTCCGCCGCGAACATTCCGATGTTCCCGAGGTTGGGGTTCTCCTTGACCTGCTCCCAGGTGGTGTTGCCCTCCACCGCGCGGTTGGCGCGGCGGTTCTGCATCGCAGCGTCCCGCGCGAAATAGTCCGCGACGTCCTCCGCCCCGACTGCCCTGGCACCAGCGCCGGCGACCGTCGACAATCCGCCCGCGACCCGCTCGAGCGAGTTTCCGAAGCCCTCGCCTACGCGTCCTAGGAAATCCAGGATGCCGCCGCCAGCAGGTGCGGGTGCGGGCGCCGTCGGCGTCGCTCGAGCCGCAGGCGCAGCATCGAAGCGGTCAAAATAGTTGGATTGTCCCGGACGTGTCGCGGCCGGCGCCGGAGCCGCAGGAATCGACGGGACGGCGCCGAAGCGGTCAAAGTAATTGGGCGCTGCCACTTAGCGTCCGCCGAGATATTGGGCAGACGTGCCGGGTCCGAACTTCGCGTCGAACTGAGCCGCCAGCCCCGGGTTTTCCTTGAGCGCGCGAATTGCCTCCGCGGGAGGGGTGATTCCCTGGGGCGCGATCGGGGTTGTGATTTTCTCGATCACTTCGGGCACGGCCGGCGTGGCATTGCTGAACCAGCCGCCCGGCTTCGCATCCTGGCCCGGCGTCTTGGTGACGACTTCGCGAACAGGCCAATTCTTAGAGCCGATGCCAGCTGCCTCTGCAGCTCGCCCCTCGCGATTGTCGAGCAGCCCGATATCCTGCCCACGGATCGTAATGTCCTGGCCTCGAGCGTCGACTGCCGCGCCGGTGTCGATGCCGTAGCGCTGGACGTCGCGGCCCTCCCGGTTGTCCAGGAGCCCGATATCTTGGCCGCGGACCTGGACTGCAGCGCCGACGTCCTGGCCGCGCATCTGCACGTCCTGGCCGCGCCGATTGAGGTTGCGGTTGCCGCGGTTGTTCTCCCGCCGCTCCTCGAGCTCGCCCAGGTTCACGCCGAGGCCCGCAACGCCTAGGTCATAGTTGTTGTCGACTTGGCGCCCTTGGGTGTTTGCCTGCTGCTGCTGAATTTCGATGCCGCGCTCGCGCAGCCGCGTCTCGATATCGGCCAGGCGCTTCTTCTCGTTGCGCTCGTTTCGCTGGTCGACCCAGCCCGCGCCGGCAGCGATGCCAGCGCCGAGCCCGCCTTGAAAGGTAGCGCCCGCGGAACGCAGGAGAGCGCCCGCCATGCCTGGAGCCTTGATGGCGCTGTCCAGACGGTCGAACACGTTCTGCCGACGAGGCGACGCCGCCAGCGTATCCTTTACGGCGTGTTCAGTGCCGCGCGCGACGTCGATGGTGGGAATTCCGCCCGCGTCCGGCAACGTCTCCGTGCCGGGGATGAAGCTGCCCGTCGCGCCGGGCATGGCCATAGTGCGCTCGAAAGGGGCCTCCGCAACGCGAGCCGGTGGCCCCGGGTCGGTCGGTAGCGCTCCCAGCACTTCGCCGATCGAGGCGAGCTTCGATGGTGCGCGGGCCTTCGGCACCTTCGCCACAGGATCGGGCGAAGCCTTGGAAGCGGCCTTTCTTGGTTTGGGAGCCGGTGACGACAGCCGGAACGGTGTCGTGTTGGTTTCCAGACGCATTGAACCTATAGGCATTTTTACCTTCTCCCTCCGAAGATGCCGGACGAGTACCCAGCGAGACCCAGCTGGGCGAGGCCCAGGGCGGAGTTCATTACGCCGCCCCCCGTCTTGCTTGACGACTTGCTGCTCCCGGTAGAGGTCGTGCGGACGTCGCGCGGGGTGCCCGACAAGATCGCCATAAGGTCGCGCTCGCGATCCATCGGAGCGTCCTGCATCCGGAGGAACTCCTCATAGTCCGCCATGAGCCGCTCGTTCTCTGCTTCGCGCGCCGCGCCTCCGGTCTGCAGGAGGTTCATAATGTCGCGGCCGGCGAACCTGCTGTCCGCGTCGCCAATCTCACCCATCTGAGCTCCGGCCCTGAGCATCCGGTCCAGCATGGACTGCCCGATCTGAGCATTGTCCCGGCTCGCGGTCAGGCGACGGTCCGCGTTCGCGCCCGCCATTTCGTTGCGGAAACCAGCGTTCGTCCTGCTCGCGTCCTGGCGTCGATCGGCATTGGCGCCGAACGAGCGGTTGCGTGCGTCCATGTTAAAGCGCCCACTCTCCTGCCGGCGTGCCGCGTCGGCTTCCATCTGCTGATTTTCGGCCTCTTGGTCGGACAGGCGGAACCTGCCCTCGAGGTCCTGGTTCGCCAAGCCCGTCTGTTGTTCGAAGCCAGCGTTCCTGGCGTTGACGTCGTTGGCTGCGGCTGCGCCGAACTCGCGAGCCCTGTTGCCGGCGTCGAGGTTCCTGCCGAGCAGCATATCGTAGAAGCCTGCCGTGGTGGTGTCTGCCTGCAGGTTCGCGCCCTGGTTCATGCCCTGTGCCGACAAGCCGGCCGCGCGATCGCGTTCGAATTGACCTTGAGCGTTCTCGTAGGCCGACGCGTTGGAGCGGGCGAGGAAATCGTACATATTCGCCTCCTCCCCACGCATGGCCTCGCCCTCGAGGACTTCGCCGCGCCCGCCGCCATAGGCCTTCGACGCCATGGCCACGTCGCCGCGAGCCAGGCGGCTCATTTCGTTCTGCCGCCGCATTTCAGCCAAGGTGCGCTGCTGCACGGCCTCGATATGCGGGTTCATGTACCGCTTGGCGGCTTCACCATCGAAATCGGACACACCGACC
>DASYWC010000159.1:0-12349 GCA_035936615.1 Allosphingosinicella sp.
CCCATGGCGCGATACTCCGCGTGCGGCACGGCAGCCACCACTAGATCGAAGGAGCGCCCGAGGGCGTCCCCATCGAGTTCCACCTGCAGCTCATGGACTGCGGCAGCCGGGTCCGCGTGTGGATCGTGAACGCTAACCTGATGGCCAAGCTCCTGTAGCCGGTGGACGACGTCAACGACTCGGCTATTTCGAAGATCCGGCACGTCTTCTTTGAAGGTGAGGCCCATGACCAGAACGGAACCCGGGGTGCTCCCCCGCCGCTCATGCAGCCGATCGGCTACCCAGCGGCCCATCCCGTCGTTGATCGACCGGCCCGCGAGAATGACATCCGGTTCGTGGCCAAGCTGCTGAGCCCGGAAGCTGAGATAGTAGGGGTCTACGCCGATGCAGTGCCCTCCCACGAGCCCAGGCTGGAACGGCAGGAAGTTCCACTTGGTGCCAGCCGTCTCGAGGACGTCCCAGATCGAGATATCCAGTTTGGAAAATATCTGAGTGATCTCGTTCATGAAGGCGATATTGATGTCGCGCTGCGCGTTCTCGATCACCTTGGCAGCCTCGGCCGCCTTGATTGACTTGGCCTTGAAAACTCCGGCGCTGGTCACCTTGCCGTAGACCTGCTCGAGGCACTGGACGACCTGTGGGGATTCTCCTGCGATAACCTTCACGATCCGATCCACCGTGTGCTCTCGATCCCCGGGGTTGATCCGCTCCGGCGAATAGCCAAGGTAGAAATCGGTTCCGCGGGTGAGGCCGGACAGACGTTCGATCAGAGGGCCGCAAATCTCCTCCGTCACTCCGGGATAGACCGTGCTTTCATAGACGATGATGGGCTTCCGCTCAGGATCGATCATCGCCGCCACAGCCTCGGTGGCGCCAATCACCGGCCTCAGATCGGGCTGATTGGCCGAATCCACGGGCGTTGGGACGGTGATGATGTAGATGTCCGCCGCGTCGCAGTCAGAGGGATCGCTGCACAGCCTCAGAGTCGAGGAGCCGAGCGCATCCGCAGATACCTCGTTCGTTCTGTCCTGGCCCGCCCGCAGCTCGTCAACCCTCTGAAGATCGATGTCGATCCCCGTCACATCGAAGCTGCGGGCCAGAGCTACAGCCAGCGGAAGCCCTACGTAGCCGAGCCCGACTACCACGATATGATCTGTTCGAGTCACGCTGTTGAACGCTCTTCACAAGGTAAGGCAGGTGGCGCCGTAACAGCGATTTCAGCCGGTAAGTCAACCCGCCGCCCGGAAGCTTAGGAATGCAGCCCCATAAAGTGGCTTACCCTGTTCCCGAAGCGCGACGTCGCTCGACCGCGGGGTGATGCACAAACTCTTGCCGATGTTGCGGCAGAGCCACAGGTCTGTAAGAGTCGGCAAGTTGCTGAAAAAGCTCTGAAACCAAGGGCAGCGAGCCGCGTTTCCTCCTTCATGCTCCGCCTGCCGGCTCTTCAACTTACCCGGAATGGAGCCACTGCTTGGGCTGGACAGGCTCATTCCGCTGCGGTAAGACGCCGCAAATCGAGTTGAGAGTAAAAGGGAGAATGTAACGTGGTTTTCAAGGGAATTATGAATGCGACTGCGGCGATCGCCCTGATGGCGACACCGGCGATCGCGTCGGCTCAGGCTACTCCGGTTGCCCCGGCTGCAGAGACGGTATCCGCGGACAGTTCGCTCGGCAGCCGTATGTGCGATCGCGACCGCGACGGCATTATGGAGCCCTGCGGCGGCGGCTTCCTCATTCCGCTTCTGGCTCTGGCTGCCGTGATCCTCGGCATCCTCGTCCTTATCGATGATGACGAAGGCGACCGGCCGATCAGCGCCTAATCGAATAAAAACTACTAGAGTCGAGGGCCGGAGAAGCAGATTCTCCGGCCCTTTTCTTATCTGGATGCTTCGTATCGAATGCCGAGGGATAGGTGCACGCTCTCCGGATCCTGATCGTTTTAGCTTTAGGATCAGCTGGCGCCCTGCTTGCGGGCCGTGCCTCCGGCGGATCGTCGGTACCGGACGCGCCCGCCAGCTTCATAAGGCACGAAGACTTCCGCGTGGCCTCGGTGGCTTACCGTCTTGCCGTCGCGGGCCTCTCGCACTGCCCACGGCAGCAGCCGCTGAGCGGACTTCAGATGCACCAGTTGGGCGAGTACGAGCATCGAGACCGGCCTCGCGTCATCGAGGAACATCGGCTCGACCTTGGTCCAGGTGTCCTCGTTGTGCTTCCCGGGAGCCCCGCTTCCAGGGCAGGCCTGCTGGCTGGAGACACGCTTATCAGCGTAAACGGCAAGGCCTTCCAGCCGCCTCAGCGCGCGGCCAGCTACCGTGACGCGACCGGCCAAAGAACCGCGCTGGAAGAGACGGAGACACAGCTCGAAACCGAACTTGCCCGTGGGCCGGCCCGGCTTGAGCTGGTGAGGGCGGGGCGTAAGCTGGAGGTTACCCTGACACCCGTCTGGGGGTGCGCCGGGAGGGTTCGGCTGGCGAGATCCGAGCAGCCAAATGCTTTCGCCGACGGCAACTACGCGATCGTGACCACCAGGCTTTTGAGCTTCGTCCGGAGTGACGATGAACTCGCGCTCGTGCTGGCGCATGAAATGGCGCACAACGTCCTGGGTCATCCGGCGAGGCTGCGCGCTCTGAATGTTCCGAGAGGACCCTCGCGCAGCCTCGGGAAGAATGGCAGGCGCGTCTGGCAGACCGAGGAAGAGGCTGACAGGCTCGCGGTCAAGCTCGTGGCGGCCGCCGGGTACGATCTGGGGGCGGTGATGCCATTCTGGCGGCGCTTCTACGCGAACTACGAGTCGAAGCTGCAGCTCTTCCGCACCCATCCGAGCCTGGCCGCGCGAGAAAGGATCTTCAGGCAAGCCGTTGCAGATTTGGCGCCGGCGGCGCAAAGCCGCTAGAGCGCGGTCCTAAGCGACCAAAGCTCGGGAAAGGCGCGCTTACTCACCGTGGATTGAAGGTAGGCAACGCCGGGCGTGTCCCCGGTCCCGGGCTTCATCCCGATGATCCGCTCCACCGTCACCACATGCTTGTGCCGCCACGTGGCAAGCGAATCGTCAAGATCGACGAGCTTCTCGGCCAGCTGGTACAAAGGCCACCACCGGCCCGTGTCGCGGTACACCTCGGCCCAGGCGCTCTCCACCGCCTGGCTGGGCTGGTAAACCTCGCTCCATTCGCGCTCCAGCACCTCTTCGGGCAAATCGAAGCCGGCCCGGGCCAGCGCAGCGTTGGCCTCGTCCCAGAGGCTCGGCTCGTGCAACGCCTCGCTAAGCGCTACGTACCCCTGCGACTCCTCGTCCTGGTAGCGCAGGTGCCTGCCATCCTTGATCCCGAGCATATATTCCATCTGACGGAACTGGGCCGACTGGAAGCCCGAACTGGAGCCAAGGACGCTCCGAAAGCTGCTATAGTCCGATGGAGTCATGGTCGCGAGCACGTCCCAGGTCTGCGTCATCACCCCCTGTATGCGGGACACCCGCGACAGCCCCTTGTGAACCTGGATAAGCTGGTCGTCGCGGATGAGCTCACGGGCGAGCCTGAGCTCATGGATGATCTGCTTGAGCCAAAGCTCCTTCGTCTGGTGGATGATGACGAACAGCATTTCGTCGTGGAGCGGGGAGAGTGGCTTCTGCGCCGACAAAAGCTGGTCCAGGGCCAGGTAGCCGCCGTAGGTCATGGAAGCGGGCGTGTCGGTCATGCCGGCTGAATAAGCTAGAGCCGCTCGGCCGTCGATACCACGTCGGTGGCCCGCAGTGCGGCAAGGATGCGCATCAGGTGCTGGACGTCGTGCACCTCCACGTCGAGATGGAAGGTGTGAAAGCTGCCGTCGCGGCTCATCTGGTCCATACTGACGATGTTGGCGCCATGGCTTCCAAGGATCCCGGCGATCACCGCCAGCGAGCCGGGCTCGTTCTTGATGACGACGCACAGCCGGGCCGCGCCACCGTCCGATTCGTCGCCCCAGGCGAGGTCGACCCAGTCGACGTCCACCCCGTTGGCAAGCTCGTCGCAGCCGATCGTGTGGACCTCTATCCCCTCTCCCTCGCGCCGAAGCCCGACGATCCGGTCCCCGGGGATCGGGTGGCAGCATTCGGCGAGCTGGAACGCCACTCCGGGAGTGAGGCCCTTGATCGAGATCGCCTGGCGCTGGGGCGGCGGCTTCACGCCCTTCTTGAGCGCCGAGCCCGGCATCAGGGCTTCCATCACTGCCACGTCGTCGATGCGCTTGAGGGCGATCGCCTCCATCAGCGCCTCGTCGTCCGGGAGGTTCAGCCTTCTAAGCGCCTCCGCCATCGCCTCCCAGCCGAGCGGGACCGGAAGCCGCTGGACGATCTCGTCGAAGATCTTCTTGCCCAGAGCGACAGTCTCTTCCCTCTCCTTGGACTTCACGAATCGCCGGATCTTGGCCCTCGCCTTTCCGGTCACCACGAAGTTCAGCCATGCCGGCTGCGGATGCTGCGCCCGGGACACTAGGATCTCCACCTGATCGCCGTTATCGAGCGGAGTTCGAAGCGGCATGACGCGGCCGTTGACCTTGGCGCCCACCGTCTGGTCGCCAAGATCGGTGTGGACGGCGTAGGCGAAATCGACCGGGGTTGCGCCTTTGGGAAGCTGGATGAGCTCGCCCTTTGGGGTGAAGGCGAAGATCCGGTCCTGGTACATGGCCATCCGGGTATGTTCGAGCAGCTCCTCCGGGCTTCCGGCATGCTCCAGAATCTCGATCAGATCCTCGATCCACAGGTGCTGAGCCTCGCCGGCCGCCTTGCCCTGCTTGTACGCCCAGTGCGCAGCCAGGCCGTGCTCCGCCTGCGCGTGCATCTCGCGGGTTCGGATCTGGACCTCGATCCGCATGTTCTCGTCGTGGATGACGGTGGTGTGGAGCGAGCGGTAGCCGTTGCGCTTCGGGGTGGAGATGAAGTCCTTGAAGCGGCCCGGAACCATCGGCCAGCGCTGGTGGATGATGCCAAGCGTCCGGTAGCATTCCTCGACGCTGTCGACGACGCAGCGGAACGCCATGACGTCGGACAGCTGCTCGAAGCTTACGTGCCGCTCGGCCATCTTGCGCCAGATCGAATAGGGATGCTTCTCGCGCCCCTGCACCTGCGCCTCGACCCCGTTCGCCTCGAGATGCGCCTTGAGGCCCCGGCCGATACGCTCGATCAGGTCGCCGCCGCCGCTGTGGAGCTGCTCGAGCCGCTTCGAGACCGAAGCGTAGGCGTCCGGCTCCACCTCCCGGAAGGCGAGGGTCTGCATCTCGGTCATGAACTCGTACATTCCGATCCGCTCGGCGAGCGGCGCGTAGATATCCATCGTCTCGCGGGCGATCCGCCGGCGCTTCCCTTCATCCTGGATGAAGTGGAGAGTCCGCATGTTGTGGAGCCGGTCCGCAAGCTTCACCAGCAAGACCCGGATGTCGCCCGACATTGCGAGCAGGAACTTGCGAAGGTTCTCGGCGGCGCGCTGGTTCTCGCTCTGGGCCTCGATCTTCGAGAGCTTGGTCACTCCGTCGACCAGGCGGGCGACGTTCTTGCCGAAGCTCTTCTCGATCTCCTCCGGGGTGGCCACCGTGTCTTCGATCGTGTCGTGGAGGATGGCGGTGACGATGGTTTCGTCGTCGAGGTGAAGGTCGGTGAGGATTCCCGCCACTTCGATCGGGTGGCTGTAATAGGGATCGCCGCTCGCCCGCTTCTGGCTTCCGTGCGCCTTCATCGAGAAGACGTAGGCGCGGTTGATCATCGCCTCGTCGGCGTCGGGATCGTAGGCCCGCACCTTTTCCAGAAGTTCATACTGCCTCAGCACCGGGCCAACATGGGGTGAGGCACTGGCTTGTTGCAACGCAAAAACGCGCGTGAAGCAGGCTTTTACGCAGTTGTTGAGCCGGGAGGGGCAGTCAGCCGCTTTTCAGAAGCCGATAGGGTTAGCCGGAATGCTCGCCGCACCGGCCACTCAGGCTCTATTCGTAGTCGCCCGCGAGGTTGGTGTTGCGCGGCGGAGCAGCGGCGGTGAGGCGCAGAGCCTCGGCGGATGCACTGAGGGAGCCCACTTCATCCGGAGCATCCTCATCGTCCATCTGAACGCGCTGTAGGTTGGAGACCACCGCCTCTTCGAGATGCTTGGGCTTCACTGTCTGCTCGGCGATCTCGCGAAGCGCCACGACCGGGTTCTTGTCGCGGTCGCGGTCGATAGTGAGGTCCGCTCCGCCCGAGATTTGCCGGGCGCGCTGCGCCGCGAGGAGCACGAGGTCGAAACGGTTCGGGATCTTGTCGACGCAATCTTCGACGGTAACGCGCGCCATGAAAGCAGCTCCGCTTGGTTAAAGCTGTGGGAAACAAGGCGCGGCGGCTATCAGGCCAGTGGCCGATTGTCAATGTTTCGGGGGGTTGCGCTAGCACCTCGGAGGGATACATGTGCGGCAATGGCAGATGCCGACGCGCCCAGACCAGCCCCCGCGGCGTCCGCTACCGTCGACGGCAACCGGCTGACTCTCATCGCCGACGGGCCCGCCCGCCTGGAGGCGCTGCTCGAACTCATGGAGAGCGCGCAAAAGACGCTTCGGGTCCTCTACTACATGTTCATGGCCGACGAGGCCGGCCACCGGGTTAGGGAGGCCATGCTTGCCGCCTGCCGCAGGGGCGTCAAGGTCACCGTGCTCGTCGACGGCTTCGGAAGCGATGGCGCCAGCGACAGCTTCTTCCAGCCGCTGGTCGACAGCGAATGCGGCTTCTGCAGGTTCGAGCCGAGGTTCGGGCGCCGCTATCTTCTGCGAAACCACCAGAAGCTGGCGCTGGCGGATGAAGAGCGTGTTCTGGTGGGTGGCTTCAACATCACCGCCGACTATTTCGGCACGATGGAAAGCGGCGCCTGGCGGGACCTGGGGCTTGAGGTTGAAGGGCCGAGCGTCAGATGCCTCGCCTCCTATTTCGACGCGCTTCATTCGTGGGTGCAGACGAAGAACGCCCGCATTCGCGACCTTCGGCGCATGTTGAACAGGCATAGCGAGGAGGAGGGCGCGCTTCGGTGGCTGTTCGGCGGCCCCACCCGCAGGCTCAGCCCCTGGGCCAAGTCCGTGAAGGATGACATGCTCCGGGCGACCCGGCTCGATATGCTGGCTGCTTACTTTTCGCCGAGCCGCACCATGCTCAGGCGCATTTGCGGAGTGGCGGATCGTGGAACGGCCCGGATCGTCACCGCCGCGAAGTCCGACAACAACACCACCATCGGCGCTGCCCGCCACACCTACTGGCGCCTGCTGCGGCACGGGGTGGAGGTTTACGAATATCAGCCGACCAAGCTCCATTCCAAGCTGATCATAGTCGACGACGCCGTCCACATCGGATCGGCCAACTTCGACATGCGCAGCCTCTACCTGAACCTGGAGATGATGCTCCGGATCGAAGATGCCCGCTTCGCCGCTGCGATGCGGGAGTTCGTGGACGGCGAGATTGCCCACAGCGAGCGCATCACTCGCGAAGCTCATCGGCGGCAGAGGGGCCTTTTCAACCGGGTTAGGTGGGGGCTGGCCCACTTCATCGTGACGACAATGGACTACAACGTCACGCGCCGGCTCAACTTCGGCCTCGACGGACGCTAGCGAGAAGGGCCTTTGCCGCCCTAGTCCTTCCAGGCCCAGCTGAGGTTCGCCGGCGGTATGTTGCGCCACTCGAACCCCTTGTCGATCCTTGAGAAGTGGGGGGCGATGAACTTCCGCACCTTGGGCGAGAACTGATAGACCAGGAACCCGCCGCCGGGCCGCAGGGCGTCCGCCGTTGCCTTGGCGATCTTGGGCCCGAGGCCAGGAGGCAGCGTGGAGAAGGGGATTCCCGAGAGCACGTAGTCTGCCTGCTCGAAGCCGAGCTCGGCCATGATCTCCCGCACGTCGGCCGCCGAACCCGTGACCGCCTTCAGCCGCGAGTCGGTGAACTTGCTGTTGAGGTAGCTGGTGAAGTCCGGATTGGTGTCGATCGTCAGCAACGTCGCATCGGGCGCCATGCGCTCCAGGATGTGCTGGGTGAATGTGCCGACCCCTGGGCCGTATTCCACGAACAGCTTGCAATTGCTCCAATCCACCGGGGCGAGCATCTTCTCGATCAGCACTTTAGAGGAGGGGATCACCGATCCCACCATGACTGGGTGCCGGATGAAGCCGCGGAGGAACTGAATCGCCGGGCCGCCGCTCGCCCGGCGGGCCAAGGCGCCATCTCGTCGTGCTCGTTCGGCCGATACTGTCATATTGATCCCGTAACAATGAACTGGCGTGAGTGCGTTGGCAAAACAACGCCGCAATGGCAAGGGCGAGGCATTCCGGAGCTGCACTACCGCAGATTCCGGGACGGGCCGCATCTTTTCCGGGACCTTCGCCATAATACCGACTGCCAACAGCCGAGCGGCAGGAGCCGGCCGACTGCCGCGGGAGCGCTTTTTCCTGCTGTTCGCGGTCATGCTCGTGGCGGCGTCAGGCAATACCGCGATGCAGTCCCTCATGCCTTCGATCGGCCGCGAGCTCGGCATTCCCGACCTGTGGGTCGCGGTCGGCTTCAGCCTCTCCGCAGTCATCTGGGTGCTGACGGCGCCCCATTGGGCCCGCCGGTCCGAGCGGCGCGGACGCGGAGCCCTGATGCGGCTGGGGCTCTACGGCTTCATCCTCTCGATGCTGGTCTGCGGAGGCGTGCTTGCCCTGGGGCTGGCGGGGACCCTTCCGCCGATGCTTGTCTTTGCCGTCTTCATACTCGGGCGGGCGATCTACGGCGGCTGGGGATCGGCATCCCCTCCTGCGGTACAGGCCTACATCGCCGCCCGCACGGAAGGCGAGCAGCGCACCAATGCGCTTGCGGCCATCGCTTCGTCCTTCAGCCTCGGGACCATCGTCGGCCCGGCAGTAGCACCGCTGTTCATCTTCCAGCCGCTCGGCCTTTCCGGACCGCTCATCGTCTTCGCCGGGATCGGAGCGCTCGTTCTGGCAGCGCTCGCTCTGCGCCTCCCCGACGATACGCCCACCCACTCCGCACGCGGCGACGTGGTCGAGTACCCCGCAACCGGCGGCTATGGCGGCGGTGCCTCGCCCAAGCCGAAGGAGCAGGTTGCCGCCAAGTTGCGCTGGAAAGATCCGCGTATCTTCACCTGGCACATGATCGGAGTGATCGGCGGCCACGGGCATGCGGCGCTGCTTGGAGTCATCGGTTTTCTCGTCATCGACCGGATCTCCGCGCCGCTTGACGAGGCTCAACGCTGGATCGCGATGGTGTTGATCGCAGGCGCGGTCGCGACCCTGCTCGCTCAGTGGTGGCTGATACCGCAGCTGAGGCTGAGCCCTCGGCGGCTCGTCTTCTGGGGCTCGCTCATCGCCGCCGCCGGATCGGCCGTAACGGGCCTGTCGCCGGGCATATACGGCATTACTCTCGGCTTCGCCCTGGCCTCCCTGGGTTTCGGCTTCTTCCGGCCCGGCTTCACCAGCGGCGCATCCCTCTCGGTGAAGCCCGAGGAGCAGAACGAGGCGGCCGGAATGGTGACCTCGGTCAACGGGGTCGCTTTCATCCTTGCCCCGGCCCTCGGAGTGGCTCTCTACGGGCTCTGGATGCCGCTCCCGTTCGTGATCACCGCAGCTCTGATGCTGGGGCTGGCCTTGTGGACGAAGCTCAGCTTCCGCCCTTCGGCCCCCGCGGCGTGAGCATTCCGGGCGAGATGAACCCCATGCCCGTGCCGGCGCTCATCGCGTCCTGCTTCAGGCTTTCCTGAATCTTTTCATATTCCTGCTCCATCTCAGGAGTGACGGAAGCCCGCGTCTCTTTAAGAGCCCGCTCGAAATCGTCCATCTTCACCTGTCCAGCCTCGATCGAACCGCGCAAGGCGAAGAGCCCGGCGCGGCGGACCAGATCCTCAAGATCCGCGCCGGTGAAGCGGTCGGTTCGCGCTGCCAGGGCGTCGAGGTCGACATCCTCGGCGAGCGGCATCCCCTTGGCATGGATTCCCAGCACGTGGCGGCGCCCAGCCCGATCCGGAACCTTCACGTAGATGAGTTCGTCGAACCGGCCGGGCCTCAACAATGCCGGGTCGATGAGATTGGGCCGGTTGGTCGCGCCGATCACGACCACGGACTGCAGCTCTTCCAGCCCGTCCATTTCGGAGAGGATGGTGTTGACGACCCGTTCGGTGACTTGCGGCTCGCCCATTCCGCCCCCGCGCGCGGGCACGAGGCTGTCGATCTCGTCGATGAAGATGACGGTGGGCGCCACCTGCCGGGCCCGGGCGAATAGCCGCGCAATCTGTTGTTCGGATTCGCCATACCATTTGGACAGGAGGTCGGACGATTTGGTGGCGATGAAATTTGCCTCCGCCTCGCGCGCCGTCGCTTTGGCGAGCAGCGTCTTGCCGGTGCCGGGGGGGCCGTAGAGAAGGAAGCCCTTTGCGGGCCGGATTCCGAGCCGCCTGAACGCTTCTGGGTTCTTCAGGGGAAGCTCGACGCCTTCGCGCAGCCGCTCGCGCGCCTCGTCCACACCGCCGATATCGTCCCAGCCCACATTGGGCGCCTGAACCATCACCTCCCGCATCGCGGAGGGCTGGACCCGCTTCAGCGCTTCCTCGAAGTCGGACCCGGTAACCGAGAGGGTCTCGAGTACCTCGGGAGGGATCGTTCCTTCCTCAAGGTTGATCCGCGGCATGATCCTCCGCACGGCCTCAATCGCAGCCTCGCGGGTGAGCGCGGCCAGGTCCGCTCCGACGAAGCCGTAGGTCCTGCGGGCGAGTTCCGCGAGATTGACTCCGCCGTCGAGCGGCATTCCGCGGGTGTGGATACCGAGGATCTCGCGGCGCCCGTTCTCATCGGGAACTCCAATCACGATCTCCCGGTCGAAGCGGCCCGGCCGGCGCAACGCCTCGTCGATTGCCTCTGGGCGGTTGGTCGCGGCGATGACCACCAGGTTCTGGCGCGGCTCAAGCCCGTCGAGGAGGGTGAGCAGCTGCGCGACCAGCCGCTTTTCGGTTTCCCCGGCCACCTGCCCGCGCTTGGGGGCGATCGAATCTATCTCGTCGATGAAGATGATCGACGGCGCGGCGTTGCCTGCTTCTTCGAACAGCTGGCGGAGCTTCTTCTCGCTCTCGCCATAGGCCGAGCCCATGATCTCGGGGCCGGCAATGTGGAAGAAATTGGCGTCGCTCTCGTTCGCTACCGCGCGCGCCAGCCTGGTCTTGCCGGTGCCTGGAGGTCCGTGGAGCAGAACGCCCTTGGGCGGGTCGACTCCCAGCCGCTCGAAGATCTCCGGGTAGCGCAGCGGAAGCTCCACCATCTCGCGAAGCTGGTCGATGGTCGAGCCGATCCCGCCCAGGTCGTCATAGGTGACGTCCGCCCGCCGCTGGTCCTTCGCCTCGGTATATTCGGAGCGCAGCTCGACCTCCGTATTCTGGTCGATATGGACGATGCCTTTGGGGGCGGTGGAAACCACGATCAGCCGGATTTCCTGAAGCGCGTAGGCAGGAGCGTTGAACATCTGCCGAAGCTCGGGTGGGATGTCGCCCCTCGACACCTGCTGCTGGCCGGTGGTGGAGACGACGTCTCCCGCGGTCACCGGCTTCATCCCGAAGCTGCGCTTCAGAGCGCCGGCGGACCCCTGAAGGCGCAGGTTCTTCTGGGCGGGGGCGAAGACGACGCGCTGAGCGGGCTTAGAGTCCGCGCGCTTGATCTCGACGAAGTCGCCGGAGCCGATCTCCGCGTTGGCGCGCTGCAGACCGTCAAGGCGGATGATGTCGAGCCCCTCGTCCTCGGGATAGGGGAGCATCGCTCGCGCCGGAGTGGAGCGCTTGCCGATCAGCTCCACCACGTCCCCTTCCGAGATTCCCAGCTGCGCCATCATCGCCCGAGGCAGCCGGGCGACTCCGCGCCCGCTGTCGTCCGGCCGCATGTTCGCGACCTGGAGCCGCCGCGGCGCCTTTTCTTCATCGGCCATCGAATTCTCCTCTCGCCCGGGCAGGGGCAGATAGGAAGAAACAACGGCCCTTCCACCCGCATGGGTTCGTGCAGGATCAAAAAAAGGCTTGGCCTCCGGCGGTGACGGAGGTCGGCTTGGTCATCCGGCTACGCCGTCCACCGAAGCCGCTAGGGGCTAAATAGGGGGATCAATGAAAAGCCCGCCGGTGAGCGGGGGGGCATGGACCGGCGGGCTGATCGAAATGAGGCGCCGGGGGGGAGGCGCCTTCGAGGGATCTAAACGACGCCGATGGGCGAGCGTTCCAACGGTTCGTCGCAAACTGTTTTTCACCCTGGTGAGGCTACGGGGGACGCTGCTTTAGCAGGACCACACTAAGGTTGCCCTCGGGTCCCCTTCTGATTCATACGGGTCCCGCAGCAAGGGGCGCCGGTGCCACAT
>DASYWC010000160.1:0-1803 GCA_035936615.1 Allosphingosinicella sp.
CCTGAAGCCGCTCCAGGGCTCCGGAGGCCAGGGCGTGTTCCTGGTGGGATCGGAGAACGCGACCAACCTCAACCAGATGATCGAGGCCATCACCCGCGACGGCTATATCATCGCCCAGGCCTATGTTCCGGCCGCCGCGAAGGGCGATATTCGGCTTTTCCTGATGAACGGCCGTCCGCTGGAGCGAGACGGCAAGTACGCAGCTCTTCGAAGGGTGGCCTCGGACGACGATATCCGAAGCAACATCCACGCCGGCGGAAAGGCCGAAGCGGTCGAGATCACCGAGACGGAGCTGAAGGTCGCGGAGATGATCAGGCCGAAGCTGATCGCGGACGGCATGTTCCTGGTGGGAATCGACATAGTCGGGGACAAGGTGCTGGAAGTGAACGTGTTCAGCCCCGGCAATCTTCAAAGCTGCAGCAAGCTTGCGGGGGTCAATTTTGCCGAGATCATCCTCCGGTCGATCGAGCGGAAGGTGGAGATAGCCTCCGAGTTCCCGCAGGCGTTCGCGAACAAGGCCCTTGCCGTGATGTAGGGGGTGCGTCGCCCATCGGGTGGCGGAGCCGGCATAGGTGAGTGGAGGCCCGAGCCGGAATCGAACCGGCGTGCAAGGATTTGCAGTCCTCTGCGTAACCACTCCGCCATCGGGCCGCGCCTCGCGATTTGTGCGGCGGGCCCGGAAAAGTCAATCGAGACTTGCGTCCCTGCCAGGCACTTAGAGCGGAGAGTCGAGGAACGCTTCAACTTGCGACAGCTCCACGCTGTCGTCGACGAAGGCGGCACCGATGCCGCGGGCGAGGATGAAGGGGAGGCGGCCTCGGCTCATCTTCTTGTCGGCCATCATGTGCCCGACCAGTTTCGCGCCGTCGCAAGCGATCCCCGCTTGCCGCAGGCTGACGGGGAGGCCCATTCCCTCAAGATGCGCCTGCACCCGCTCGGAATCTTCGGGAGTGCAGAGACCCCGCTCGGCCGAGAATCGGAAGGCGAGCGCCAAGCCCGCGGCGACCGCTTCTCCGTGGAGCAGGCGATCCGAAAACCCCGTCTCCGCTTCGAGCGCGTGGCCGAAGGTGTGGCCGAGGTTGAGCAGGGCCCGCTTGCCCTTCGTCTCCCGTTCGTCCGCGGCCACGATGCGTGCTTTTCCAGCGACGCTCACGGCGATCGCGCGGTGCAATGCTTCACCCTCTCGATCGAGCAGCGCCGGCCCGTGCTCCTCGAGCCACTCGAAGAAGCTGGCGTCCTCGATAAGGGCGTACTTCACGACCTCCGCGTAGCCGGCGCGGAGCTGCCGCTGGTCCAAGGTGGCGAGGCAGTCGGGGTCGATCAGGACGAGGGAGGGCTGGTGGAAAGCCCCCACGGCGTTCTTGAGCCCGCCTGCGTTGATGCCCGTCTTGCCGCCGACCGACGAATCCACCTGCGCCAGAAGCGTCGTCGGGATTTGGATAAGGCCGCAGCCGCGCTTGACGATCGCGGCGGCGAAGCCTGCAAGGTCCCCGATCACTCCGCCGCCGAACGCGACGATATGGTCGCTGCGCTCGACGCCGAGCGCGAGCAGCCGCTCCACCAGGGCTGAGAGCACGTCCCAGCTTTTGCTGTCCTCTCCCGGCTTCAGCAGGATCGGCACCGGCTCGACCCGGCCCAGGCCGCGGCTCAGCCTTTCCCCTTGAGCGGCCCAGACGTTTTCATCGGAGACGACGATCAGGCGGTTACCCCGGACATAGGGGCCGAGATATCCGTCCGCGCGGTCAAGCAGGCCCTCCTCGATCAGGACATCATAGCTTCGGCCGCCAAGCGCCACTTCTATCC
>DASYWC010000161.1:0-5569 GCA_035936615.1 Allosphingosinicella sp.
TCGACTCGCAATCGGAGCGGCGGCGGGAACGCGCGTTCGAGGTGAACCGAGCCGCGATCGAGAGCTCGTATCGGAAGCGCGATCCGGGGCTTTCGGCCGCGGCGGTGAAGAAGGCCTGGTTCGCCGAGACGCCGCTCGGGATGATCGAGCATCAGGCGGCATGGCATCCGACCGGCGAGATCGGGCGCTGGGCCGCGCACAACCCGGCCGTAGCGCTGATAGGCGAGACTATTTTCGTCCACGGCGGGATCAGCCCGGCTTACACGGCCGTGCCGATCGAGGAGATCAACCGCCGCGTCGCCGCCGCGCTCGCCGCGCAGGAAACTGCGCCGGACTCGATCATCAACGACCCCGCAGGTCCGCTCTGGTACCGAGGCCTAGCCGGGCGCACGTCGGAAGGCGGGGCGGCGCCCGCCGGAAGCCGGCAAGAGGTGGATGCGGTGCTCGGGTCATTCGGGGCGCGGCGCATTGTTATCGGGCATACGCCGGTGCGGGACGGCATCCGCCTGCTCCACGACGGCCGGCTGGTGCTGGCCGACACCGGGATTTCGGCGGCTTACGGCGGCGTCTGGTCCTACCTCGAGCTGGTCGGAAGCGAAGCGAGGGCGCATGTGGTGCCGAAGGTGGCTTTGCGGGAACGATGGCGATGAAGCCGTTGTTTCTGGCTCTGGCTAGCGCAGCGCTTGCGCTCCCCCATTCGGCCGGGGCGGCCAAGGGGCCCGATCCCCTGTTCGCGGGGACGGAGATGATCCAGCTTTCCATCCGGGCGCCCTTCGATCAAATCCGCGCGAGCGCGCCCAAGTCCGAGGCGATGTTCGATGGCTCGCTCAGCGTCGCAGGGGCGCGTGAGGCGCACCCCATCAAAGTTGCGGCACGCGGCATAACGCGGCGCAAGCGCGAGACCTGCAGCTTCCCCCCGTTACGGATGGAGCTTGCGGAGCAGCCGCCGGCTGGGTCGCTGTTCCACCGCCAAAAGCGGCTAAAGCTCGTCACTCACTGTCAGCCGGCGGAGTCCTTCCAGCAGCATGTTTTGCTGGAATACGCGGCCTACCAGCTGATGAATGTGCTCACCCCCCGGAGTCTGAGGGTGCGGCTCGCCCAGATCGATTATCTGGAGCCGGACGGCGACAAGCCCTTCCTAAGGCGGATGGGCTTCCTGATCGAGGATGCGGACGCGGCGGCTCGACGGAACGGTCTGGAAGAAGCCGACACCGGCAACATACGGGTGTCGCAGCTCAGCCCGAAGGACGCCGCGCGCTATGCGGTCTTCCAGTATCTGATCGGGAACCTCGACTGGTCGATGGATGCGGGGCCGCCAGGTTCGCAATGCTGCCACAACTCCAAGCTCCTGGGCGCGCGGAAAGACGCGGCGACAAGCCTGATCCCGGTGCCATACGACTTCGACTTTTCGGGCCTGGTCGATGCGCCTTATGCCGTGCCGCCGGACCAGGTGCCGGTGGCGAGCGTCCGCACGCGCCGCTACCGTGGATATTGCCGCCACAATGCCGAGGCCCGGCAGATTGCCGCTGAGGTGCGCTCCGCCAGTGGGTCGCTACAGGCGGTGATCTCGCAACTCCCGCAGCTCCCCGACCGGCCGCGTCGCAAGGCTTCCGCTTACCTCCAGGAGTCCCTCAGCCACCTTGAAACGGACAGAGAGCTCCAGTCTAAGCTGCTGAAGACGTGCCTTTAGACGGTGGAACTCAGCACGTGCCTCGGCTAAACAGAGTCTCGGTTTTCGAAGGTGCTTCCAGTCGCCTCCTGCGCTTGAACGGGGGCCTCCGGGGGCTTTCCATTCTCAGCTGCCGCCCCGCTAAGCTCCCCCTGCCTCCGATGTGCGTGGTTCTTGCGCAGGTAACGATGGGTGCCTTTGCGCGCGCCATAGTCAGTAGCCCACAGGGCTAGAAAGCAATAGTTGAACGCGAGCGACATGACTATTGCGAGCTCCATTGCTCCCACTCCCGCGGCAAGGCCAATGCCGATCGAGAGCAGGACGAACAGCGCGTCGCCCGAACTTTTGAGAGAGTTTCGGAAGCGTACGCCACCGACTATGCCGGCGAGTGAAAAGGCCAGAGCCAGGGAGTTGTGGACGAGGATGACGATGCTCGTGACCGCGATCGGCAGCACAATGATAGTCTCGACCAGCGATTGATCATATTCCTCCCGATTGCGGATTTCCATGTAGGTCCAGCTCACCGGCAACGCCGTCAGCAGCGATCCCGCGATGGCGACGATTAGCCACAGCAGGCTTTCCCTGAGGTTCGCTACGCGCGAGGCGTTGATGTCGAGAGGGTCGAGCGGACCGCCGGCAGAGTCGGTGATGAGCGCCTCGACCCCGCCCACCGGCAGGAACTCGCGCGCGCCCGGGAACAGCCACAGCGCGCCAACCACCACTGCCGTGATTGCGCCGTAGTACCCAGTTAAACGTAAGAAAAGACGCTTTGATCGCACGACGCCTTCCCCCGGCTGCGACGCATGGCTGAGCTCAAATTAGGCCCAAACCGGCAAAGCTCAAAGAGAAAAGGACTGGAAGGCCGCGGCTCCACTCCGAGCGATTTGAAACCGGCCTTGGTTGCGGATAAGCTTTGCTTTTCTGCCGGTGAAGCGAGCCGACGGAACAAGCGACGCGGAAGGAGGGGCTGGCTTGAAGGATTCCGAGCGCTTCTTCGACCGTGACCTTAGCTGGTTGGCCTTCGATCGGCGCGTTCTGGAGGAAGCGAGAAACGAAGCCCATCCGGCCCTTGAGCGGCTCCGTTTCCTGTCGATTTCCGCGCGGAATTTGGACGAGTTCTTCATGGTGCGCCTCGCCGGCCTGAAGGCGCAGCAGCTCGCCGAGCAAAGCGAGCCGTCAGGGAAGGCCGGCTCTTTGTCGGAGCAGCTGGAGGAGATCGCGGGCGAAGCGGAACGGCTGAGCTGTGATCAGCAACAGGCCTGGGCCGAGCTTAGGGTGGAGCTTTCTAGGGCCGGCGTCGCGGTCCTTGGGGAGGAAGAGCTTGATCCTGAAGCTGGCGAATGGCTTGCCGCCTATTTCCTGAAAGAGATCTTCCCGGTGCTGACGCCCCAGGCCATCGATCCGGTGCACCCTTTCCCTTTCATCCCCAACAAGGGAATCGCGCTCATCCTGGAGTTCGACCGCCCCTCCGACGGCGCCCACGCTCGCGAGCTGTTGATGCTGCCATCGAGCCTGCCTCGCTTCATCCGCATCCCGGGCGAAACAGCGCAGTATGTGGCGATCGAAAACGTGGTTCGGCGTCATCTTTCGGAGCTGTTTCCGGGATACAAGCTGCTCGCGCACGGCGCTTTCCGGATCATCCGCGACAGCGACGTCGATGTCGAGGAAGAGGGACAAGAACTGGTCCCCTTCTTCCAGAAGGCGATGAAGCGGCGGCGGCGCGGCCGAGTTGTCAAGCTTGAGTTAGAGTCGGGCATGCCGGACCGCCTCTCCGAGGTCGCCCGCCTCGGCCTTTCTGCGGCGGACGCCGTGATGTCGGAAGTACCTGGCCTGCTCGGTCTCGACGGCCTGGAGAGGGTCGTTGACGAAGACTGGCCGGACCTCAAATTTCCGAGCTACGCGCCGCGCTTTCCCGAGCCGATCGCAGAGCATCGGGGCGACTACTTCGCCGCCATCCGCGCCAGCGACATCCTCGTCCATCATCCCTACGAGACATTCGAGGTCGTGGTCGAATTCCTGAAGCAGGCAGCCGCAGATCCGGACGTGATCGCGATCAAGCAGACGATCTATCGGGCGGGCAAGCAGTCGGCGATCATTCGGGCCCTCATCGACGCAGCCGAGGCTGGCAAGTCCGTGACGGTCGTGATCGAGCTCAAGGCCCGCTTCGATGAGGAGCAGAATCTCTTCTGGGGGAAGGCCCTGGAGGAAGCGGGCGCGCAGGTCGTCTACGGGTTCATCAAGTACAAGACCCACGCAAAGGCGGCGATGGTGGTTCGGCGCGAGCCTGACGGTCACCGCACCTACTGCCACCTTGGAACCGGAAACTACAATCCGGTGAGCGCCCGCGTCTATACGGATCTAAGCTTCTTTACGGCCGACCCGCGCGCCGGGCGGGACGTCGCTCAGCTGTTCGACTACATAACCGCCTATATAGAGCCGCATGGTCTTGAGACGCTGACGCTTGCCCCGCTGGGCCTGCGCCAGGAGCTCGTGAAGCTGATAGACGCAGAGATAGCCAACGCCCGCCTTGGAAGGCCCGCTGCCATCTGGGCCAAGTTGAACGCGCTTGTTGATAAGCCCCTCATCGAAAAACTCTATGAGGCGAGCGCGGCCGGCGTACAGATCGACCTGGTAGTTCGGGGGATCTGCTGCCTTCGACCGGGGGTGCCGGAGCTCTCCGAGAACATACGAGTAAAGTCGATCGTCGGCCGGTTCCTTGAGCATGGCCGTAGCTGGGCGTTCGCCAACGGAGAGCAGCTTCCCGGCGGGAATGCCCTGCTGTTCATCAGCTCCGCCGACTGGATGCCGCGCAACCTCGACCGGAGGGTGGAATACATGCTGAGGATCGAGAACCCCGCAGCCCGCGCGCAAATACTCGACCAGGTGCTGCTCGCGAACCTTTGTGACAACGAACAGAGCTGGCGGCTTCTTGCTGCCGGAAGGTACGAGCGAATTGAGCCCAAGCCGGACGACCGGTTTAATGTTCACAGCTACTTTATGGCGCACCCCTCCCTTTCAGGGCCGCCCGCTTCCAAACAGAGGGCCGAACCTCTTCCACCAGTGGCGCACCGTCTCGTGGCAGATGTCGATCCCCCGCTCGAATAGCAGGTCTTCGACATTCCTCAGCGACAGCGGGGAGCGGACGTACATCATAACCACCAGACGGATCACCTCAGGTGATGAGTTGAAGTAGCGGAAAGGGCTGGCTGGCTTGCGGGGTCGAGGCATGACAGCCCCCCTACCCGCTCCTTGCCATCAGGTGCATTTGGTCTGACAAGCCCCTTACGCGCCCTTCGCATCCTTCGAGCGCAGATGTCTGCTTTCCACCCATTGCAGTCGCTCAGGCCAATGTCCGCTTTCGACCCATTGCGGACATTCGTCCTTTCTAAGACAACCGGCTCCTCATGGTTCCGGGCATTGCCTTCGCTGTAATCACCTTCTCGGTAGGAGTGCTGCTCTTGCTCGGGTGGCTCTACGCCACGGCCGAAAACCCAAGCTCGGGTGCAATGCTGCGCAAGTCCATCCTGTTCTTCGCAGTGCCCATCATGTTGGCACCAACCGAACTGTTCCAGTTCCCGCTTGGCATGTGGGCGTTGGTAGCCTGTGAGGAAGGGTTGAAAGCGTTCGCGTCGAGGAGAGAACAGGCCCGGATCAACAGGTTCTGGTTGGTCGCGCTGTTCGGCATCTGGGAACTCACGGTGGACAAGCCGTTTTGGGGCTTCGTTGTGGCACAGTCTGGCGAAAGCTGGGACCGCCTAGCGTTGGTCGGCTTGGTGTTTGCCACCGCGCTGCCCGTTCTGATGCATACGGTCACAGCGGCCATCTACGCGTTCGCGTTCGACGAAAAACGGCTTTGGGCTGCCTTCCTAGCAAGCTGGCTCCTCCACACGACTATCAACG
>DASYWC010000162.1:0-1805 GCA_035936615.1 Allosphingosinicella sp.
AAGGGTCTCGGCATAGGCTTTGGTGACCTGCAGGTCGTGGTGGTTGGCGTTGGTGGCGTCGGGGGCATCCACTCCCACCACCAGCACCGGCCGCGCCACGTCCGAGCGGTTGGCGGTGCCGCGATGGACGGTCAGCGCCGATCGCGCGGAGATGTCTCCCATCTGCGCCAGCTTCCTCACCTTCCGCACTTCGTAGCGGGGCCAGAGCTCGCGCGGCGGGAACATCTCGTTGGTGCAGCCGCTCAAATCGTCCCACTGGGTACCCGGCGCGATCTCGAACGCCCCCATCTCCTCGGTCGTGTCGACCGCAGTCAGGTTGAAGGCCAGCGAGTTCAGCCGGCGTCCCGTCATCGTCGCTTCGGGCGCCGGGAAGTCGCGGTGCCATGGCTGGTCCGCGGCTCCCGGAAAGGGGATGTCGAAGCCGATCTCGACGATCTTGTAGTCGGGGCCGAGAACCGCCTCGCACACGGCAACGAACCAGGGATGGGTTGCGATGTCGACGAACCCCCGGACCCGCTCGGGCTGCACTTCCACGTACCAGCGCTGAGGCCCCCGCGGCAGGGCCCCGTGCGGAACTTGCTTGGCTTGCTCGAACAGCCGCTCGATATCCTCCCCCATCTGCACGACCCAGCCGCGGTCGAACGCGCCCTTGAGAGCGATGATTCCATCGCCGTACAGGCCCCCCATGATGTCGCCGGGCTCGTAGGTCATCGCTCGCCTAGACGGTGGCAGCGGCGGCCCTTCGGCCTGCCGAGGATGCGGCTCGCTTGCCGTAGGCCGAGCGCACGGTCTTGTTGAGCTGGTCCTGGGTGAAGGGCTTTGCAAGCACAAGCACGTCCCCCGGCCGATTGGCGATGGAGTCCGTGTCGGCGTAGCCGGTGATGATGATCCCGGGCAGCCCCGCCATGAGGCTCCGGGCCCGCCGGATCACCTCCACTCCGGAAAGCGACGGCATGGCGTAATCGGTGATGAGGATCTGGTAGGCCTCGGGGTCCCGCTTCATGATCGACAGCGCTTCGGCTCCGCCGCCCGCCTGAGTGACTTTGTGCCCGAGATCCTCGAGCATTGCAGCGGTCGTCGCCCGAACGCCCTCATGGTCGTCGGCAAGCAGGATGGACAGGCAGGGGAAGCCGTCCAGGTCCTGGTCGGAGTCCGAGGCCTGCTCCGGCTCAGCCGCTGCAGCAACTGCCGGGGCCCGGGGAAGCCACAGCTCCACCTGGGTCCCGCGCCCGAGCGTGCTTTCGATGTGGATCGCTCCGTCCGACTGCTTCGCGAAGCCGTAGACCATGCTGAGGCCGAGCCCGGTGCCCTTGCCGATTTCCTTGGTGGTGAAGAACGGCTCAAGCACCTTTTCCACGATGTCCGGCGGGATTCCGGACCCGGTGTCTGCCACCGTCAGGACGACATAGTCGCCCTCCGGCAGCGCCAGGCCGTTGTCCGGCGCCAGGCTCTGGTTCTCGGCGGAGATGGTGATCGTCCCACCGTCCGGCATCGCGTCGCGAGCGTTGATGATCAGGTTCATCAGCGCCAGCTCGAGCTGGGCCTCGTCGGCGAACGCAGGCCACACGCCATCGCTCACCTTCCAGTCGAGACGGACGAGGCCCCCGAGGGTGTGAGCAAGGAGATCGCCGACCGCCGCCGATAGCCTGCCCATTTCAATCGGAGCAGGCTCCAGCTGCTGCCGCCGGGCGAAGGCCAGAAGGCGCTTCACAAGCTCCGATCCCTGCTCGGCGGCGTGCTTGGTCATGCCGAGGATCTTCTGCTGGTCTTCTGAGAACTCGACCCGCTTTTCCAGCATTCCGAGG
>DASYWC010000163.1:0-10367 GCA_035936615.1 Allosphingosinicella sp.
ATTTGGGTATGAGCAGCACCGACTCCGTCTCGAACCGATCATTCGCGCGGCCGAGCAACGGGAGATCAAGAGTGTACCCGAGTTCCTGGCACTTGGCGCACACCAGGTCGTCCTAGAGGCGGGTGCGGCGGGGAAAGGCGCGAAGCCTGGGTTCTCTGCGATCGGTATGACCGTCCTGGGCCCTACGACCACCGCTCTTCAAAAGGCCTTGACCTTCAACGTTGCGACCCCTGCACTCTCGCTGACGGTTCGTGATCGGCCGGTTCTGCTTGAGCCGGACAGCCGCTATACCGTCCTCCTTCCGGGGGTGCCACGGATCAATGGGTCCGCTGCGCTCGCGCCGGGTACGCACAGTTTCGCAACCTTGAGCCTCGAAGCGGAAGGTTATGAGCTGAAGGTGGAAGTGCCCGCGACCGTCTCGATAGAACCGGGTCGAACAGTAGTGCGCTTGCAATAGCCGGAAGGTAGGCTCCCGCAGCGTAAAACGGCAATCTATGAAGAGCCGGCCCACTGCTCCTGAGGCTTGAATGGGGATGCGCCAGCGGAAAGGAGGTCCGCTCTTCCGTCGCACTTAACTCGTCAGCTATGACCGGAACTGGCGCAATACGGACATCATCGACAGCCAGACCGCTAGCTCTCCTTGGCGGAGGGACGCAGCAGAATAGGGAACGGTACTGCCGCCAGCGGCCGCGGAGAAAAGGGGCCGAATTTCCGCCTTCTTCCCCTCTGCTAAGTCGCTCTCCCACTACCCTAACATGCGCAAACGGCGCAGAATTGCGCACCTTTTGCTCCAACTTTTTCCTTCTATATCAATCACATAAGACTAGGTGGCGGAGCGGGAGGGATTCGAACCCTCGATACGGTTTTGCCGTATACTCACTTTCCAGGCGAGCGCCTTCGACCACTCGGCCACCGCTCCGCATGCTCTGGAAGGAGACGCCTCTACCGGCCCCTGCATTCGAGGGCAAGCTAGGCGGCCAGTGCGTCGATGCTTTTGGCGAGATCGACATCCTTCGTCGTGAGCCCCCCGGCGCTGTGGGTGGTGAGTAGCACGTCGACCCGGTTCCAGACGTTGCTCCATTCCGGGTGGTGGTCGGCCTTCTCCGCAAGCAGGGCGACGCGAGTCATGAAGGCGAAGGCTTCGCTGAAATCGACGAACCTGAAGCTGCGCGCGATTCCGCCGTGGCCCTCATCCCAGCTCCAGCCGGACAGCTCTTCAAGAGCGGCTTTGCGTTCTTCTGGCGAAAGTTGAGGCACGATTGGCTTCTCCTGGGCTTCCCCTTATGTCGCTGCTTCGTGAGCGAGCGTCAAACCTTTGCGCCCGATGCGGCCGCTATCGAGCGGCTTGCGGAAGCTGCGATCGCCGCACTTCCCGAGACCTTCAGGGCCCATCTGGAGGACGTGGTCCTCAGGATCGAGGACTTCGCCGAGGAAGACGTTCTGAAGGAACTCGGGATCGAGGATCCGTTCGAGCTGTCCGGCCTCTACAGCGGCCGCCCGGTGGGCGAGCAGTCCTCGATGCTGTCCGGCGAGCTTCCGGCGATGATCCACCTCTACCGCCGCCCTCTGCTGGACGAATGGGTGGAGACCGGCGTGAGCCTGGAAGAGCTGGTGACCCACGTGATTGTGCACGAGGTCGGCCATCATTTCGGCTTTTCCGACGAGGACATGCACGAGATCGAGCGATCCGGTGGCTGAGCCGCTGCTGGCGTTCGAGGATGCGGCGTGCCGGAGGGGCGGCAGGCTCCTGTTCGAGAAGCTCTCCTTCACGCTTGCCCCTGGCGAGGCAGCGGTGGTGACCGGCCCCAACGGAATCGGCAAATCGAGCCTGCTGCGGCTTGCGGCAGGGTTGCTGACCCCCGATGGAGGGCGCGTCCAGCGCAGCTGCGCGGCCGCCTTCGCGGATGAAGGCCTGGCCCTCGACCAGCGGCTGACGCTTGGCAGTGCTCTGGGCTTCTGGGCTCGGCTGGACGGCGGCGGCGCGGCAGCCGGCATGGAGGCGATGGGCTTGATGCCGCTGGAGCGGGTCCCCGTTCGGATGCTTTCGGCAGGGCAGAGGAAGCGGGCGGTGCTTGCACGCGCGATTGCATCCCGAGCGCCGCTCTGGTTGCTGGACGAGCCCTCCAACGGCCTGGATGCGGAGGGGCAGGAAAGGCTCACCACCGCGACGGCCGCGCACCGCGCCCAGGGCGGAGCGATCCTGGCCGCCTCGCACGTGCAGCTTAGCCTCGCCGGCGCGGCGGACATCGCGCTGTGATGGCTTCGCTGATCCTTCGCGAGCTGCGGCTGGCGGCGACCGGCGGCAACGGCCTTCTGCCGCTGATCTTCTTCCTGCTGGTGGCGACGCTCTTCCCCTTCGCCGTCGGCCCCGACGCCTCGCTGCTGGCCCGGACCGGTGGAGGCGCCTTGTGGATGGCGGCTCTGCTTGCGGCGCTGCTTGCGGTGGAGCGGCTGGTGGAGCCCGACCGCGCGGCGGGCGTGCTCGACCAGCTCGCCGTTCGCGGAGTGCCCGAGGAGAGCGTCGCCCTCGCCAAGCTGGCGGGGCATTGGCTGAGCTTCGGCCCGCCGGTGATGCTTGCCGCACTGCCTGCCGCAGCCCTGATGAAGCTCCCGCCCGACGTTCTGCTCCGGCTGGAGCTAGGCCTCCTGCTCGGAACTCCCGGCCTCGCTGCGCTGACGCTGATCGTCGGCGCCGTGACGTCGGGTCTCAAGGGCGCCGGAGCATTGGCGGGGCTCCTGACTCTGCCGCTTGCGGTGCCCATCCTGATCTTCGGCGCAGGCCTGATCGAGCGGGGCGGAGACACGGGAGCGGCGAAGCTTCTGGCCGCAGTGTCCTTGCTGCTCGTCTCGGCAGCGCCCTTCGCGGCCGGAGCCGCCATCCGAGCGGCGCGGGACTAGTCCCGGCTCCACCTGGCGAAAATGGCGGTGGGGAGGAGGAGCCCCCGGGCTTCCTCGCGGACGGCCATGTCGCCGCACTCGATTGTGCCGCCAAGATCGCCCAGCGCCTGGCTGAGCAGCTCGCCGATCGCGAGCGCCGACATGCGCACGGCGTAGACGGTGAGGACGAGGAAGCGGCTGTTCTCGTCGAGCAGCCTGCGGCAGTCGGCCACCAGGGCGGGAAGCCCCTCCTCCAGCTTCCAGACTTCGCCCGCCGGGCCTCGGCCATATTTGGGCGGATCCAGGATGATGCCGTCATAGCGGCGGCCCCGCCGCACTTCGCGAGCGACGAACTTGGCCGCGTCGTCGACCATCCAGCGGATCGGGCGGTCGGACATTCGGGAGAGGGCGGCATTCTCCTTGCCCGCCTCAACCGACTTCTTGGACGCATCGACGTGCGTCAGCTTCGCGCCCGCCGCAGACATGGCGAGCGTGCCGACTCCGGTATAGCCGAACAGATTGAGAGCCTCGCTCCCCTCCCCCAGCCGCTCCCGCATCCAGCTCCATTGCGGCGCCATGTCGGGAAAAAAGGCGAGGTGGCGGAAGGGCGTGCATTGGGCTCGGAAGCGCACCTCCTGCCACTGCATCTCCCAGCCTTCGCGCGGCACCGGCCGGTGGAACTGCCAGCGGCCGCCCCCTTCCTCGTCCGAGCCGGGCACGAACTCCCCGTCCGCATCCCAATCCTCGATGGCGGGGGCCCACATCGCCTGCGGCTCGGGGCGGATGAAGCTGTAGGGGCCGTAGCGCTCGAGCTTGCGCCCATGGCCGCTGTCCATCAGGCCGTAGGCTTCCCACGGCTCCCCGATCAGCGTTTCCGTCATCCCGGCGGAGGCCGGGACCTCAGGACGAGAGGTCACAGCACTTCTCCACAAGACCCCGGCCTTCGCCGGGGTGACGGACTTGGCTTCACGCCGCCCTCACGGCGGGAAAGCCGATCGTGGCTCGGGCTCGGGGGCCGCTCAGCATCCTGACTCCAGCGGTCCGCACCTCATCGAGGGTCACCGCTTCCAGCTCCGTCACGATCTCCGCCGTCTCGACCAGCCGCCCGTGGAGCGAGATTTGCCGAGCGACATAGTGCGCCTGCCCCCACGGGCTCTCGAGCGACATCAGCAGGCCCGCCTTGGCCTGGGTGCGCACGCGGTCCAGTTCGCGCTGGGTGAGGGTGTGGACGCTGTCTGCGATAATGTCTTCGATCAGCTGAGCCGAAGAGGATGACTGGTGCCGGGCGGTCGCCGCGTAGATCGAGAACAGGCCCGTGTCGCGGTACGGGTGGAGATGCGAGTAGACCGAGTAGGCGAGCCCCCGGTCTTCGCGCAGCTGCTGGAAAAGCCGCGAGGACATGCCCCCGCCGACGGCATCGGAGAACAGCCGGGCGGCATAGTAAGCCTCGTCCAGCTGAGCAGGTCCGCAAAAGCCGAGGGCGAGGTGCGCCTGGTCGCATGATGTCCGGCCGACCCGGTCCCCGCCGGTGAACTGCGCCGGTTCAGCATCGTCGATCCCCCCTTCGGGCAAGTCTGAGAGCCATTGCCCCGCAAGCTCCACCAGGTGGCCGTGATCGACCTTCCCTGCCGCCACGAGCGAGAGGCTGGCCGAGCGATATTGTCCGCTTCGCCAACGGTCGAGATCGTCCACGGCGATTGCCGCGATGGTGGACTCGTCTCCGAGCACGGAGCGGCCGAGCGGCTGGTCGGCAAAGGCCGCGGACTGGAGATCGTCGAAGATGATGTCGCTGGGCGTGTCGCGCGCCTCGCCGAGCTCCTGGAGCACCACGTCCTTCTCGCGCTCCAGCTCGGCCGAGTCGAAGTGGGGGCGAAGGATCATGTTCGAGATCAGCTCCACCCCGAGCGGGACATGCTCGGCCATGACGGAAGCCATGAAGCTGGTGGAATCGCGGTCCGTGGAGGCGTTCAGATCGCCGCCTACGTCCTCGATCGCCTCGCTGATCTCTCGCGCCGAGCGGCCGCCCGCGCCCTTGAACACCATGTGCTCGAACAGGTGGGCGAGGCCGTTGAGCCGCTCCGGCTCGTAGCGCGAGCCCGTCTCGGCATAGAGGCCGACGGCGGCGGTCTCGACGCTCGGCATCTCGCGGCTTGCGACGCGGAGGCCGTTGGGAAGTGTGGTGAGCTTCATCATGAGCGCGGGGAGATAGGCGGTCAGGGGCGCTCCGGCAACTCGCGCGCCCGGCGGCGCCGAAGCGCGAGGACGTAGATCACCGCCGCGGCCAGGGCGAAGAAGAACCATTGCACGGCGTAGAGCATGTGGTTGTTTGGGAGATCGGAAGCCGACGGCAGCCCGCTCTTCTCAAGCGGGGGAACAGGATCGTCCAGGACAAAAATCCGGCCGGAGGTCGCCTCGCCGGCCGCGTAGGTGCCTGTGAACGTGCGGGTGAGCCGGACGCGGGGAAGCAGGTCGGGCCGCCTCGACCAGCCGATGTCGACCAGCCCCTCCTCCACCTGATCCGCTCCATCGCGCCCGGAAGAACAGGGCATGATGTAGCGAAAGCCGCTCTCGCCCGTGAAGCTTCGGCCCGCACGCACGTCGGGTTTGCCGTCCATGATGCAGGAAAGGCGCGTGGTGCGGGAATGGCTGGAAGCTTCGAGCTCCCGAATCAGCCCCTCCTTCCACTGCGCGCGCTGGAGCTGCCACACTCCGAGGCCGATCATCACCGCGACTGCGGCCGCGACGAGGAGGGTGGGGATGACGGGCAAGCGCCTCATGGCTGATGCGCTAATCCCCTCCCGCTTGCGGGAGGGGAAGCCTTATCAGTGATATTCGGCGCCCCATCCGCCCCAGACGTAGATGGCCAGGAACAGGAACAGCCAGACCACGTCCACGAAGTGCCAGTACCAGGCCGCCGCTTCGAAGCCGAAATGCTGACGGGGGGTGAAATGGCCCTTGTAGGCGCGAACCAGGCAGACGATCAGGAAGATCGTTCCGACGATGACGTGGAAGCCGTGGAAGCCGGTCGCCATGAAAAAGGCGGAGGTGTAGATATTGTCCCCAAAGCCGAACGGCGCATGGGCATATTCGTAGGCCTGGATCGCGCTGAACAGCAGCCCGAGCGCGATCGTCGCCCACAGCCCCTTCTTCAGCCCCTCCCGGTCGCCGTGAATCAGAGCGTGGTGAGCCCAGGTGACGGTGGTGCCCGAGCAAAGCAGGATCAGGGTGTTGAGCAGCGGGTATCCGAAGGGATCGAGGACCTCCATGCCCTCGGGCGGCCAGACCCCGCCCACCGACTCGACCGGAGAGGGGAACAGGGCCGCGTTGAAATAGGCCCAGAACCAGGCGACGAAGAACATCACTTCCGAAGCGATGAACAGGATCATGCCGTATCGAAGGTGGAGCTGCACGATGGGCGTGTGATCTCCGGAATGGGCCTCGCGGACCACGTCGGCCCACCAGCTGAACATCACGAACAGGACTGCGATCAGGCCGGCGAAAAAGACGTAGGCTCCAAAGGCGCCGAATTCGTCCTGGTGCATCCACATGATCGCTCCGACCGCCATCGCAAGCGCGGCGAAGGAGCCGATGAACGGCCAGATGCTCGGCGGCAGAATATGGTAATCGTGGCTTTTCGCTCCGGCCATCTCGTCTCGTCCTCTGTTCCTCTGGCGTCACCCCGGCTAAGGCCGGGGTCCCGTGGAGAAGTGCCGAGACCTCTCGTCCTGAGATCCCGGCTTGCGCCGGGATGACGGGTTGCTGCTCTAGCTCCGAGTTTTTGCCTCGTCCACGGGGTAAAAGGTGTAGCTAAGCGTGATCTCGCTGATCTTGCGCGCCTCGGGGTCGTCCTGGATCTTGGGGTCCACGTAATAGACCACCGGCATCCGGATCTCCTCGCCCGGCTTCAGGGTCTGCTCGGTGAAGCAGAAGCACTGGATCTTGGTGAAATATTGCCCCGCCTGGGCCGGACTGACGTTGAACGTCGCGGTGCCCGTCACCGGCACGTTCGAGTGGTTCCTGGCGGTATAGAAGGCCATCTTCCTGGCGCCCAGCGCAGTCCGCTCGACCCGCTTTTCGGGCTCGAAGGTCCAGGGCAGGGCCGAATTGGTGTTGGCGTCGAAGCGGACGTTGATGATCTTGCCGACGGCTCCGGGAGCTTCGCCACCGACCCGCATCTGAGTGGTGCCGCCGAACCCCGTCACCTGGCAGAACAGGCGGTAGAGCGGCACGCTCGCGAACGCGACTCCCACCATGCCGAGTGCCACCAGGGCAAAGATCGCGGCGGTCCGGCCGTTCTTGCGGGCCAAGCTCGTCGGTGTGGCCGTGGTCATTGGTTGACGCTCATCTTGGCGATGGTGATCGCGAACATCAGGACGACGAAGGTGCCGAGCAGAACCGCCATGACCATGGCCCGGCTCTTCTGGCGCCTGCGTACCTCATCCGGGTCGACGGGCATCATGCCAGAAGCCAGCGGTCGAGCACGAGCGCTCCGAATACGGCGAACAAGTAGAGGATGGAAAAGGCGAACAGCCGCTTTTCGGGCTTCATCCCCTCGGGCTCGGAGGCCCGGTTCGCGAGCACCCGGAGCGAGAGCAGGATGAAGACGAGGCTTAGCGCCGCGGCGGCAAGGCCGTAGAGGGGCCCTGCCAGCCCCAGCGGCCAGGGCGCCACCGCGGTCGCGGCCATCGGCAAGGTGTAGAGCCCGATCTGCTGGCGGGTGACCCTGGCTCCCGACACGACCGGAAGCATCGGCACCCCGGCGGCTGCATAGTCTGAGCGGACGAACAGCGACAGCGCCCAGAAATGCGGCGGGGTCCAAAGGAAGATGAGGGTGAAGAGGAGCAACGGCAGGAGGGTCACGTCGCCCGTCACCGCGGCCCAGCCGATCACCGGCGGAAAGGCGCCGGCCGCTCCGCCGATGACGATGTTCTGGGGAGTCCGGCGCTTCAGCCAGACGGTGTAGATCAGCACATAGAACAGGATCGATGCGGCCAGCACGCCCGCCGCGAACCAGTTGGTCGCGACCCCCATCAGGAGCACCGAGAAGACGCCAAGAGCCACTCCGAAATGAAGCGCCGACTGCCGGTCCATCCGTCCCGCGGGGAGAGGCCGGTTCGACGTCCGCTTCATCAGTGCGTCGAGGTCGGCCTCGTACCACATGTTGAGAGCCGCCGCCGCGCCCGCGCCGAGAGCGATGCACAGGATGGCGGCAAAGGCGAGCACCGGGTGAATAGAAGCGGGCGCCGCGAGCAGCCCGCAAAGGCCTGTGAACACGACGAGGCTCATCACCCGAGGCTTCGTCAGGGCAACGAAGTCCCGCCAGTCGGCTGGGAGGGTTGCGTGCGCAGGGGTGGTCAAACTTGTCATGATCAGCGCTTCAATACGTCCTTCGAGACGCCGTTTCGGCTTCGCTCAACGGCTCCTCAGGATGAGCGGTCCTGGGCCTCCCCCCGCTCATCCTGAGGAGGGACTGAGCTTGGCGAAGGCCCGTCTCGAAGGACCCTCAATCCACCCTCGGAAGGGTTTCGAACTGGTGGAAGGGCGGCGGGCTGGACAGGGTCCACTCGAGAGTCGTCGCGCCTTCTCCCCACGGATTGTCCGGAGTCTTCTTGCCCGCGACCAGCGACCAGATGACGTTGATGAAGAAGAACAACATCCCCAGCGCCATGATGGCATAGCCCCAGCTCGCGACCTCGTTCCACCCGGCGTAAGCGTCGGGATAGTCGGGGTAGCGGCGCGGCATTCCGTCGAGGCCGAGGAAGTGCATCGGGAAGAACATCACGTTCACTCCGATGAAGAACACCCAGAAATGGAGCTGGCCGAGGATCTCGTTGTAGTTGCGGCCCCACATCTTGCCGAACCAGTAATACCAGCCGGCGAACAGTGCGAACACGGCGCCCAGCGACAGCACGTAGTGGAAGTGGGCTACCACGTAGTAGGTGTCGTGCATGTAGTTGTCGACGCCGCCGTTGGCGAGGACCACTCCGGTCACTCCGCCCACCGTGAACATGAAGATGAAGCCCAGAGCCCACATCATCGGGGTCTCGAAGGTCAGCGACCCGCCCCACATCGTCGCGATCCAGGAGAAGATCTTGATGCCCGTGGGCACCGCGATCACCATGGTCGCGGCGGTGAAGTACATCTTGGTGTTCACGTCCATTCCGACGGTGAACATGTGGTGCGCCCAGACGATGAAGCCGACCACTCCGATGGCGACCATGGCATAGGCCATTCCGAGATAGCCGAAGACCGGCTTGCGGCTGAACGTCGCGATCACCTGGCTTACGATACCGAAGCCCGGAAGGATCATGATGTAGACCTCGGGGTGGCCGAAAAACCAGAACAGGTGCTGGTAGAGGACCGGATCGCCGCCGCCGGACGCGTCGAAGAAGCTGGTCCCGAAGTTGCGGTCGGTCAGGAGCATGGTGATCGCCCCCGCCAGAACGGGAAGGGCGAGCAGAAGGAGGAAGGCGGTGACCAGCACCGACCAGACGAACAGCGGCATCTTGTGCAGGGTCATGCCCGGCGCGCGCATGTTGAAGATGGTCGTGATGAAGTTGATCGCCCCAAGGATCGAGGACGCGCCTGCCAAGTGGAGCGACAGGATCGCCATGTCGACGGCGGGGCCTTGGGAGCCGCTGGTGGATAGCGGCGCATAGACGGTCCAGCCGGTGCCGGCGCCAAGGCCGTTGCCTCCGGGAACGAAGGTGGATCCCAACAGCAGCAGGAACGCAGGGACGAGCAGCCAGAAGCTGATATTGTTCATGCGCGGGAAGGCCATGTCCGGAGCACCGATCATGATCGGCACGAACCAGTTGCCGAAGCCCCCGATCATCGCCGGCATGACCATGAAGAACACCATGATCAGACCGTGGGCGGTGATGAGCACGTTCCAAAGGTGAAGCGCCTCGTCGAACGAAGCGCCTGACCAGGCCTCGAGATACTGCACTCCGGGCGCTGCGAGTTCGGCCCGCATCAAGCCCGAGATCGCTCCGCCGATGATCCCCGCGACGATGGCGAAGATCAAATAAAGGGTGCCGATGTCCTTGTGGTTGGTGGACATGAACCAGCGCGCGAAGAAGCCTGGCTTGTGGTCCGCGTCGTGGTGGGCGTCGTGCGGATGCGCGGCCTCGAAGTGGACGTTGTTGGCGGTGCTGTCGGTCATTTTACTGGCTGTCGCCCCTTCTGGAGTTCGTCGCGCCCTGGCTTGAGGTGGGAGGAGTGGCGACGGCGTCAACGACGTTGCTTGGTTCCGGACTGGTGGGGGTCGGCATGCCGCCCGCGGCGGGCCTCACGTCGGGCACCGGCTGATTGGTGATCGGCGAGTTCTGGGTGGCGTCGGATGAGGTCGGCTTGACCTGACCGGGCATGGTTCCGCCCTTGGAAGCCACCCAGGCTGCGAACTGCGCGGGCGGGACCACTTCGACTGCGATCGGCATATAGGCATGGCGGGCTCCGCACAGCTCGGTACATTGTCCGTAATATAGGCC
>DASYWC010000164.1:0-11937 GCA_035936615.1 Allosphingosinicella sp.
CCCGAAGTCTTCGCCGAGCACCTCGCCACCGTTCACGTGCCGCGCAAATTCTACTCCACCATGCTTCCTGGAATCCCCACGATTCGCGTGTTCGAGGCGCTGGCCTGCGGGATCCCGCTCGTTTCGGCTCCCTGGGAAGACAGCGAAGGGCTGTTCCGAACCGGCGAGGATTACCTCACCGCCGCCAACGGAGCCGAGATGACCCGGCAGTTGAGGCGGCTGCGGGACGACCCGGACCTCCGCGCCTCCCTCGCCGTCAGCGGCCTTGAAACCATCCGAGCCCGCCACACCTGCGCCCACCGCGCCGACGAGCTGCTCGCCATCGTGCAGCGGCTAAAGCCCCTCCCCTTCAGGGGAGGGGTTGGGGTGGGGGAGGTCGAGAAGAACCACCGCCGGCAGGCAATCGCCGAGATCCCCCACCCCTCAATCCCCTCCCCTGAAGGGGAGGGGAGGAGATACGCATGAAGATCGCCTTCTACGGCTCAAGCCTGCTCTCATCCTACTGGAACGGAGCCGCGACCTACTATCGCGGCCTGCTTCGCGACCTCGCGGGCCGCGGCTACGACATCACCTTCTACGAACCCGACGCGTTCGAGCGGCAGCAGCACCGGGACATGGATCCGCCGGAATGGGCGAGGTCCGTCGTCTATCCCGCCACCGACGAAGCCGTCCGCCGGGTGCTGGCCGAAGCGAAGGACGCCGACATCGTCGTCAAGGCGAACGGCGTGGGCGTGTTCGACACCGAGCTTCTGGAAGGCATAGTTGAGCATAGCCGCAAGGATGCCCTGCGCATCTTCTGGGACGTGGACGCCGCCGCAACCCTTGAGGAAATGCGCGGGCAGGAGGACCACGTGGTCCGCCGGATGCTGCCCTCGCTGGACATGGTGCTGACCTATGGCGGCGGACCTCCGGTGGTGGACTCCTACACGGGCTTCGGCGCCCGCTCCTGCGTGCCGATCTACAACGCGCTCGATCCGACCACCCATTTCCCGGTCGAAGGGGAGGAGCTGTTCCGCTCCGACCTCGCATTCCTCGGTCACCGCCTGCCGGACCGCGAGGCTCGGGTGGAGGAGTTCTTCCTGAAGCCCGCCGCAGAGCTTCCCGAGCGAAGCTTCCTGATCGGCGGCAACGGGTGGGAGACCAAGCAGATGCCCGGCAACGTGCGCCACCTCGGCCACGTCTACACCCACCAGCACAACGCCTTTAACTGCACTCCGCTCGCGGTTCTCAACGTGGCCAGGGACAGCATGGCGGACATCGGCTTCTCCCCTGCAACCCGGGTGTTCGAGGCCGCCGGAGCCGCAGCCTGCTTGATCACCGATGCCTGGGAGGGCATCGAGCAGTTCCTGACACCGGACGAGGAGGTGCTGGTCGCCCGCGACGGCCAGGACGTGGCCGAGCATATGCGCCACCTCACCCCCGAGCGCGCGCGAAGCATCGGCGCGGCGGCGCTCGCCCGGGTCCTCTCGGAGCACACGTATGCACACAGGGGCGAGGAGGTGGACAAGCTCTTCCGCGACAGTGCGCGCCCGCAAAGGAGCGCCGCCTGATGCGCCTCGTCGTCCTCGGCCTTTCCCTCTCCTCCTCCTGGGGCAACGGCCACGCCACCACCTTCCGCGCCCTCCTCAAGGAGTTCGCCGCCCGCGGCCACGACATCCTGTTCCTCGAGCGCGATGTGCCCTGGTACGCAAGCAACCGCGACATCGCCGATCCCGACTACTGCCGTCTCGAATTCTACCCCGATCTCCCCACGCTCGAGCAATGGCGCTCCGAGATCGCCTCGGCGGACGCCGTCATCGTCGGCTCGTATGTGCCGGACGGAGTTGAGGTCTCGCGCTTCGTCCAGGCGCACGCGCGGGGAGTGACGGCGTTCTACGACATCGATACGCCGGTCACGCTGGCGAAGCTTCGCCGAGGCGACTTCGAGTACCTCTCGCCGGAGGTGATCCCGGGCTTCGATCTCTACCTCTCCTTCACCGGCGGCCCGACGCTGGAGCATCTGGAGCGGCATTACGGCTCCCCCGCCGCCCGAGCCCTCTATTGCTCGGTCGATGCGGAGGCTTACAGCCCCCTCGACGTGCCCAAGAGGTGGGAGCTGTCCTACCTCGGCACCTACAGTCCCGACCGTCAGCCCACGCTTGAGCGGCTGCTGATCGAGCCGGCGCGCCTGATGCCGGACAAGGCGTTCGTCGTCGCGGGCCCGCAATATCCGGCGGACATCGACTGGCCGGCGAACGTGGAGCGGATCGAGCATTGCCCGCCGGGCGACCACGCAGCCTTCTACGCCGCCTCCCGCTTCACCCTCAACGTCACCCGGGCCGACATGATCGAGTCCGGCTGGTCGCCCTCGGTGCGCCTGTTCGAAGCGGCCGCCTGCGCCGTCCCAGTCATCTCCGACAAGTGGAGGGGCATCGAGGAACTGTTCGAGCCCGGGTCCGAGATCATCCTCGCTGAGACCGCCGAAGACGCAGTCGCCGCGCTCCGGGGCACGTCGGACCCGGATGCGCGTGCCATCGGCGAGGCAGCCCGGGCCAAGGTGCTCGCCGCCCATACCGCCGCCCATCGCGCGGCCGAGCTGGAGGCCTATTTCGAGCAAGCCGCAGCGGCCGCCCCGCGTGTGCTGAGCGCCGCTTCCTGATTTGCGCCGGGAACCAAGGGCGCGCCTTGCACGCTGTTGAGGCGACTTTGGAAAGGCTCCTCGTGAAACAGCACTCCCTCAACCGAGCGAAACACCTCGCCGTGGCCGCGATGGGCAGCGCACTGCTGCTGACCGGCTGCGCCACCCCGTCCGCCCGGATCGCCGACCAGCTCGGCGGCTACGGCCTCAACCCCGTCCAGGCCCTATGCGTCGGCCAGAGGCTGCAGGCGAACCTGTCGCTGAGCCAGCTTCAGCAGCTCGCCCGGGCCGCGGGCGCCCTCACCCGCGGAGACACCACCCCGGGGCGCCTGACCCCGACCGACCTGTTCCGGGTCGCCTCCCAGATCCGCGACCCCAAGATCGCCATCGAAGTCGCCCGGGCGGCCAGCAGCTGCGGGGTGCTGGGCTCGTTCCTGTAGGGGGTCCGCGAAAGGTCACGCTAAGGTCACGCTTGGAGAGGGTGCGGTCAGGGCGGCCTGACCGCGTCGGACGGTTCGCTCGGTCCCGCCGAGCGCCCCGCCGCCCGGCCTGCGCGACTCCTGCGGCTGCTGACGGTCGCTTCGCAACCGCTGCGCTGCCGCGGGTCGCTTGGCGGAACTTTCGGAAGTTTAGCCTCGGAAAAAAATCCACTCGATCAATAAGGCTCCTTTAATCGACCCACTCGATCAAAGCCTTGGCGGAACATATCACGAATCCCAGAGCCGGCACCGATGCTGGCAGGAGAGAACGGAATAGGAAAGCACAAATTGAGCATCGCAGGCATGCCGGGGGCATGCCGAGAAGCGCAATCGAGCGTAGCGGAGGCTTTGCGAAGCGAAGGCGAGGCAGCGCGAACCCTGTCCTGAGCTCGCCGAAGGGAGACATTTTGCGCTCGGCCGGCGGGGCGCGAGGCCTCAAGTGAGCGAACCGTTCGACGGCTTCTTCAGATGGGGCCGATCACGGGAGTAAATCCCGTGACGTCAGTCGGCTTCGGCTGCGCAACCGCTGGCCGGCCGCTCCGCAGCTCTCCGCGCTGCTCCGGCGACGCGTGGCGTGGGCGTCGCTGCGCTCGGGGCGTCGTGCTCAGCCCTTCTTGCCGCTATTGCCCTTGTTCCCGCCGCCGCGGCCGGTTGCTTAGCCATCCGAATGTCCGCTTTGGGTGGACAGCGGACATTCGCCCCTATTGCGGGGTCCTGCCTCCCTCGAGATGGTCATTTCGTCCGCCCAGCGGGCTAGAGGCAGCTTTCTACCTTGGCACGTGCATCAGCATCGTAGGGCAGCAATCGCCACAACCTCATGGCTCCATCATCTCTGAGGTCGATCAGCATCCTCATCACTCCGTTTTCGTTAAACCGGAGCGTATGGCGACTGCCCCGCTTCAAAAGGGAAAAGCGACTAAGGGAGGCGAAGCGATCATTGAGGCACTGGCCGAGAGCTTGCGGTGATTTTGCTGTCTTATAAGTTGCCGCGGGTGGCTGACGACGAAGCTCGGCAGCAGTCGTTGGGGCTCCTCGCATAGGAAGGTCAGTGGCAGCTGTCGCACAGCCGCTTAGGAGCAACGTGCCTATCAGAAGAATTCGCATGGGAACCTCCAATGCAGTTCAGGTCCGGAAGGTGGGCACCTACAGCGAAGGCAGAGACCACTCCGCACCGGTAAACAGAGCCTCGTCGATCTTAAGTAGAGACGCCCGGGCTCATGTCCTTGTTCCGAATCGAGCCAGCCGACGCGCCTCGCCAACAGCAGCGATGTTCCTATGACGTTCTCACATGGGCAGCGCGCGATTCGAGACCGTCATGGACTTTGCGCCGCTCGAAGTGGACGCGGTGATCCGGTGCGAAGGCTGCCGCTACAGCCGCAACCTCACTGCCGAGCAGCTTGCGACTATGTTCGGGCTAGGCACCAGGCTGGCAGAGGTGCGTCGGCGGCTGGTCTGTAGCAGGTGCGGCCACAAGGGTGCGAAGCTGGCGCCTATTCCGAGGCTGGAGGCGTAAAGCGGGGCGGCTACAATGTGGGGTTCGCAGCCGGCCCCTGGCCGTACAATACTCGTTGGGGGGATGATTGTCGGTTGGCGGTAACTTAGCTGCGCAGCCTCTGCGGACAATCTGCGGAGAACCGCAGGTCTTATGGGCGGCTACGGAGCGGGTGAAGCCGTTCCAAGAATAGGGCGAATGTCTGCTTTGGGTCGAAAGCGGACATTTCGTCAGCGTTGATCTGGGTGCTCGTGTCGATAACGTTGCGCTACCGTTCGCATCTCAATGGCCGTGATGAAGCCGTCTCCATCGGCGTCATACCCCCTGAATGCCTCTTTCAGTTCGCTGTCAGAGAGTCTCACCTCTGCCAGGAGCAGCGCGCTTAAACTCCCGAAAGGCGAGACGCTTGTCGCCGTCCTGGTCCCACCCATGCACGAAGGGGATGATGTCCCTTTCCCCGCGGGCCTTCTCCGGCGAGCATGCGCTTGCGAGCAGGGCCGCCTGGAAGAGATATGGGGCAAACGATAGCTTCATCCTACCAGCTTCGCATCGCAAGCGAATGTCCGCAATCGGTCGAAAGCAGATGAGCCCGCGGCGTCCGCAATGCCGCCGATGCTGCCAATCTTCAACCCTGTTCAGGATGGTGAAAGCGCGCCGATGTATGGCCTCGCAGCACAGGGAGACGTCGATGCCGTTGCTGGGTTGGGAAGTAGTTTCAGCTACGGGTGAAAAACCTTTCAAGGTGATTTTCACCCATGGGGATCACGTTCTGGCTGAGTGGCTCGTTAGCAGCGAAGCGGAGGCGGAGCGCCGCGTCTCATCTGCACTCCAAGCTTTGGGCCGGGCCGATCCGGCATCCGAGGCTTCGCCAGGAAATGTAGGGCAGCGTCCTGTCTAGGGGAGGGCCTTTGGTGCGCGGCCACCACGCGTGAGTGGAGCCTAGTAGAGTTTCAGCGCTTTCGGCCTTGGACCCCGTAGGTTAGGTTCTTTTTAAGCCGCTGCCCGTTCGCCTCCATTCCCCCTGACAGGAGCCTGTTTGAGGTTTCCAAGGCGGCATGCGGAGTAAAGGAGTAGGTGATCCCGCCGGGACCCTCCACTAGGACCTCTCCGTCCTCGGCGACTACGTCGGCTGGCGTGTCAGCGGCTCTTCCGGTGGTCATAGATTATCCTCCAGTGTTGACCATTGAACGATCGGCAGCCTTTGACCGCGCATCGTCAGCGACGGGTGGAGCGGAAAATGAGGGTGCTCCGCAGCAACATAACGTCAATTCGCCCTGAACTGTTGGGGAGAACGTGTTTACGATCATCCGCTTTCAGCTGTCGTGACCGGAAGCGTACATTCCATTGCCGGTGCCGGCGACGAGCGGACGTTAGGGTAAGCGCCAACAACGGGCGCCCCTGACAGGCCGCGCCACGCCTATAGGGGAATGTCTGCTTTGGGACAGCATACGGTGCGGCACCTTCGACGAGAAGTGAGACCAGGACTGTTCAACCCCAAGGCAACCTCCCCCTCGGGCTGCAAGCAGACAGCGCCAAGCGGGAAAAGTTGATGGTTAAGACGCGGAGGCGAGGGCGCTCGATGGACCGAACATCTGCGGCATCGCCAGTTCGTCCATGCCATACGGATCCGGGCGGAACACGACACCGTTTCCGCCCGATGCGACGGTCAGATACGTCAGGTAAATCGGGACCGGCCGCGGAAGCTCGATGGTTTGTTCCAACTCCGAAGCCAGCGGCGGCACGCGTCCAAAGACCCAGGTAGCGAAGCGCCGATAATCCTGCAGTCGCACGCAGCCGTTGCTCACCCACCGCTCCTCTTTTGCGAAGAGCTCCTTGTTCGGAGTGTCGTGCAGGTAGATGCCGTAGTCGTTGGGCATCTCGAACTTCATTGCGCCCATCGAATTCCACGGCCCCGGAAGCTGGCGAACGCGAACGTCGCTCTTCCCGGCCGCCACCTGCTTCCAGTTCACCGTCTTGGGATCGATCGGCTGCGCAGCGGCCGTCCAGTCGGACAGCACCTCGTAATGGAAGTTCTTGAGGTACGAGACCCCCTGCTGCCTCACCCGCTTCGCAGTCATGTCGCGGATAAGCTCAGGAGGGACGTTCCAATAGGGGTTCGCCTTCGCGCTTTGCATGAGGACGGCCATGATCGGAGTCGCGGTTTGCGGTGCGCCGACTACGACACGCATGCTGTCCGCGGCCCGGTCGCCAATGAACAGGTGGGCCTCGGCGGCGCCGGAATCCACGAGCACGTAGCGCGCGAACGTGCCATTGGGCGGAAGCCGGTGCGCGCGCTCCATGTTTATGGCGATGCGGCGGGCATAATGGTCCGCGCCGCGGTTAAGTGAGGCCAGGGTCGCCTTGCCCGCAATGCCGTCGGCCGGAGCGAGGCCGTGGACGCGCTGATACGTCATAACCGCCTGGGACAGCGCCTCATCATACCCCCCTGCGGGTAACCCGAGCCGCGTCCGAAGCATGCCAATGCGAGCGCCGGTCGAGCCGCGCTTCAGCGCAGGACCCGATGGGATGGTGACTTGCGGCAGGCGTGCCCAGGTGGCCTGGTACTGCTCCAGCCCTTGCGCCAGTTGAAGGAAGAGTGGATGGGGAGTCTTCTCCTGGACGGCTGCCTTCCGAGCATCGGGCTGCCGCCGGTTCGAGCTAAAAAGACGCTGGAGCCAATTGCGTGGCCGCTGGTGCCGCTTGGCGACCCCAGTGGGCTCCAGTGCAACGGTCGACATCTCCGGGTCGACATAGACAAAGTCGATCCCTTGCTTGACGGTGCGCGGGACCGCGATCGGCTCGTCGCCTCGAGGTGCGGCCGTCAGCGGTGTTGTGGCCAGTAACGCCGTAGCGCCTAGGAACATCAAGAACTTCGCTTGCATGATTTTCCGGCCGCCCCTTTGGGCGGCACTTCCCCATCCTGTTTATGATTAAGCTTTAAAAGGGCTTGTGTTTCAGGGGCCTGAACGCCCCGCAATGGGCCTCCGAACACGATTAGCGGAACGTCTGCTTTGGGTCGGAAGCGGACGTTGCGCGGGTTGCTTCCGGTCTGCCTGCCGCTAGCAATCACACGGTGGACTTTGTCATTTACCTCCTGGTTTTTGCCACCCTCACGATACCCGTGCTGCTGTGGGCGAAATTGTCTAAGCTGGACCTCGGACTTTCGGCTCCTGATTTGAGAAGGGCAGAGCCTTGGGTCCTGTTGTTCATCCTCCTGACCACAGTTCAGTGGGCGATCCCCATTTTTCTTCCCACTGATGTGATACAGGCTTGCTCACGCGGATGGAGCAGCTTTCGTTCGGAGAGGAGCTAATCCTGTCTGTCCTGCTCCCTCCGGTAATGGAGGAGCTTCTCTTCCGGGGAGCCATGTTCGCGGCGCTTCTACGCCGCTGGGGCATCAGGGCGGCCGCAGTAGCCCCCAGCCTGCTTTGGGCGTTTCTCCACGTTCGAGCGGAATGGTGGTTTATGGCATCCCTTGTCGGAGCGGGTATCCTGTTGGCCATGATCCGATGGAAGAGTGGATCGATCTACCTGCCGGTGGGGCTGCACGCAGCCGTGAACCTGCTCGTGGCACTGAGCAATCACGGGCTGCTCGGCCCCCCGGCCTGAGAAGCTCACTCCGCAGCCGAATGTCCCCAATGGGTCGAAAGCAGACATGGGTGCCATAAGAAAAGGCCCCGCATCGCTGCGGGGCCTTTCCTGTTTCCGTGGATACCGGGTCAGTCCGGCATGACGGGTTAGGGATCAATCGTCGTCCCGCGTCAAAAACGCCGGCGCGAACTCGGGCTCGGGGCCGTCCTCGCGGGGGGCTCGGTCGGTGCTTTCGCCTTCGGAGCGTTCGCGGCGGGGGCCCCTGTCACCACGACCCTCGCCTCGGCCTTCGCCGCGTTCGCCGCCGCGTCCGCCTCGGTCTCCGCCACGGCCACGATCACCGCCGCGGCCTCGGCCGCCGTCGCCGTCTCGGCGGGGGCCTCGGTCGCCTCGGTCGCCGCGGCCTTCGCCACGGGGGCCGCGATCGCGGTCGCCGCCTTCGCGCGGAGGCCTGGTGTCCTCAAGCTCGGCTCCGGTCTCCTGGTCGACGACGCGCATCGACAGGCGGACCTTGCCGCGCTGGTCGATCTCGAGGACCTTGACCTTCACTTCCTGGCCTTCGGAGAGGACGTCGCCGACCTTCTCGACTCGCTCGTTCCTGATCTCGGAGACGTGGACGAGGCCGTCCTTGCCGCCCATGAAGTTCACGAACGCTCCGAAATCAACCAGGTTGACCACCTTGCCGTTGTAGATCTTGCCGACCTCGGGCTCCTCGACGATTCCGAGGATCCAGGCTCGGGCGGCCTCGATCTGGCTAACGTCGGACGAGCTGATCTTGATCACGCCCTCGTCGTCTATGTCGACCTTGGCTCCGGTCTCGGCGACGATCTCGCGGATCACCTTGCCTCCGGTTCCGATCACTTCGCGGATCTTGGTCTTGTCGATCTGCATGGTCTCGATCCGGGGCGCGTGGGCGCTAAGCTCGCCGCGCGTGTGGTCGAGGGCTTTCGCCATCTCTTCCAGGATGTGGGCCCGGCCCGCATTTGCCTGGTCGAGGGCGACCCGCATGATCTCCTCGGTGATTCCGGCAATCTTGATGTCCATCTGGAGGGACGTGATGCCTTCCGACGTTCCGGCGACCTTGAAGTCCATGTCGCCGAGGTGATCCTCGTCGCCGAGGATGTCGCTTAGAACTGCGAAGTCCTTGCCTTCAAGAATAAGCCCCATGGCGATTCCCGAGACCGGGCGCTTCAAGGGAACGCCGGCGTCCATCATCGCGAGGGAGCCGCCGCAGACGGTCGCCATGGACGAGGAGCCGTTGCTCTCCGTGATGTCTGACAGGACCCGGATCGTGTAGGGGAACTCCTCGTGGGTCGGGAGCACCGGGTGGAGAGCGCGCCAGGCAAGCTTGCCGTGGCCGGTCTCGCGCCTCGAGGGAGCTCCGAAGCGGCCGACTTCGCCGACCGAATAGGGCGGGAAGTTATAGTGAAGCATGAAGCGCTGGTAGGAGAGGCCGGTGAGGCCGTCGATCATCTGCTCGGCGTCCTTGGTGCCAAGGGTGGTCGTGCAGATGGCCTGGGTCTCGCCGCGGGTGAACAGGGCCGAGCCGTGGGTCCGGGGGAGGAAGCCGACCATCGCCTCGATCGGGCGGACCGTCTTGGTGTCGCGGCCGTCGATCCGGATGCCTTCCTTCAGGATGGCGCCGCGGACGATCTCGGCCTCGAGCTTCTTGACCAGCTTCAGGGCGCCCAGATAGCCGGCGGGGTCGCTCGCTTCCATGTCGGCGAGGCCTTCGCGCGCCTTGGCACGGGCTTCGTTGATCGCCGTCTGGCGCTCCTGCTTGTCGGTGATCCTGTAGGCTTGAGCGAGGTCGTCGCCGATGAGGTCGCGAAGCCGCTGCTTGATTGCAGCCACGTCTTCCTGCGGAGCGAGCTCCCAGGGGTCCTTTGCGGCCTGCTCGGCGAGGCGGACGATGCCTTCGATCACCTTCTTGCCGGCTTCGTGGGCGAACATGACGCCCTTCAGCATCACGTCCTCGGAAAGCTCCTTGGCCTCCGATTCCACCATCAGAACGGCGTCGTAGGTGCCGGCGACGACGAGGTCGAGCTCGCCCTCGGCGACCTGGTCGAGAGAGGGATTGAGGATATATTCGCCGTTCTGGTAGCCCACCCGGGCTGCCGAGATCGGGCCCATGAACGGAATTCCGGAAAGGGTGAGCGCGGCGGACGCGGCGATCATCGCGAGCACGTCAGGCTCGTTCTCGCCGTCGTACGAAAGCACGTGGGCGATAACGAGGACTTCGTTGTAGAAGCCTTCGGGGAACAGCGGGCGGACGGGCCTGTCGATCAGGCGGCTGGTCAGAGTCTCCTTTTCGGTGGCTCCGCGCTCACGCTTGAAGAAGCCGCCGGGGATCCGGCCGGCGGCTGAATATTTTTCCTGATAGTGGACGGTCAGCGGGAAGAAATCCTGCCCCGGCTTCACATTCTTGGCCGCCGTGACGGCGCAAAGGACGACGGTCTCGCCCAGGGTGGCCAGCACTGCGCCGTCCGCCTGACGGGCGACGCGGCCCGTTTCGAGAGTCAGCGTCTTGCCGCCGAACTCGATCTCTACTTTCTTCATGTCGAACATTTGGTTTTTCCTTCCGTCCGGCCGCCCTATGCGGCCGGGGCCTGTTCGGACCGATGATGGTCCGGGCCGGTCCACTGGATTGTGTTCCCGGCCGCTTGTGCTCCCGCGAAGCCGGGAGCGCAGTCTGGATCCCGGCCTCCGCCGGGATGGCGCAATACGTAAACGGCCCGCTCAAAGCGGGCCGAACGATTGCGTCATTTGCGAAGGCCGAGCTTCGCGATGAGTGCGGTGTAGCGCGCTTCGTCTTCCTTTCGCAGGTAGTCGAGGAGCGAGCGGCGCTTGTTGACCATCATCAAGAGGCCGCGGCGGCTATGGTTGTCCTTCGCGTGGGTCTTGAAATGCTCGGTGAGGTTGGCGATGCGCTCGGTCAGGATCGCGACCTGGACCTCGGGCGATCCGGTGTCGCCGCTGTTACGGGCGTTATCGTTGATAATGTCTTGCTTGCGTTCGGCAGTTACCGACATCGTGGACTCCTTCGTGTCTTAGAAATTGAAGCCGCGCACCACTCGAAGCTCACCTTCGAAAAGCTCCACAAGCGCAACCGGAACAGATCCTTCGGTCGCAAGGTGTAGCCCTGGCTGTGCGGCAATCCCGGTCAATTTCCGCCCCTGCCGGAGCAGCCTTGCCTGATCGGGGGTGACGGGTAGAGCCGGGATGTCGTCCAGCCCCGCCGTCAGCGGCAAGAGTGTCTGTTCAAGCTGGCGGGCCTTAGCGAGTTCCTCCAGTTTGTCCAGCGAAATCGCCTGTGAGAGGGTGAACGGGCCGGCTCTGGTGCGGCGGAGCATGGTGACGTGGCCGACGGTTCCGAGCGTTCGGGCGATGTCGCGGGCGAGGGAGCGGATGTAGGTGCCTTTGGAGACATGGCCGGCGAGGGTGGCTTCATTCAGTCCGTCATGCTGAACTTGTTTCAGCATCCATTCCGGAGAGGCCACGGCAGGCGGCGGAATGGACCCTGAAACAAGTTCAGGGTGACGCAGGGTGAGGGAGTGGACGGTGACCCTCCGGACCTTCATCTCCACTTCCTCACCCGCTCTTGCACGGGCGTAGGCGGCTTTTCCGTCGATCTTGAGGGCTGAGTAGGCGGGTGGCACCTGCTCTATGGGGCCAGTCAAGCTCGGCAGGACCGCCTCCACCTGCCCGAGCGAAGGCCTCACATCGGAAGTGGCGACGACCTCACCCTCGCCATCCAG
>DASYWC010000165.1:0-18108 GCA_035936615.1 Allosphingosinicella sp.
GATAGGAATGCTGTTGGAATTCGATGGTCTAAAGTTCCGCCCTACGACATACCTTATGAATTCCTCATGCTCTGGAAATACCTTAGCATATTGGCCAATTGCCCTCTCAAGTTCATCGTCATCTAGGAGAACGCCGGTCCACAATCTATCGTTCTTTAACAAGTATTGCAGTGGGTCGTTGCTAGCCTTTGCTGCCACGCAATATCCGTCTTCAGCGTCCAAATCGGCCAAGAATCGCCTCACCGTCTCCTTCTCCGATGGCTCCACCCCGCGGTCCTTGGCGAGTTCTTTCAAGCGACGTAGGTCGAGAAAGTAGTGTCTGCTGCTCTCTCCATGGAACAGCTCTAACCCGGCTGTAATCCGCTGCTGGCCGTCCAGAACAAGTTCATCGGCCTTGGCTTGGTCCGCTCCTTTCTGGGCGCCGCGGAACGCTCTAGGAGCTAGATCAACGGTTGGGTTGGACTGAATAAAAAGGAAAGAGCCGATGGGGAACCCTTGGCGGAGGCTATCGAACAACAGAATGACCTGGTTCTGTTTCCACTTCCAGTCGCGCTGGAACGCGGGCAGCTTCAACTCCCCACGGTAGGCTCTTTCAACAATAGCAAGATAGTTATCGACGCTCGCTGCCATATGCCCCCCAATGATGCTACAGCAGGTTACGACGCATAAGAGCGAACCGCTACCTTGAATCGCCCCCGCGTGAAGCCAGTGACCGGGGAGATAAATTCTTCAACCGAAGCGGCTTGTCACGGGTAGCGAAGGGAGCATGACGGCGCCCACCGCTGCGGTGAGGTGAAGTCCGCTGACGGAGAGAAGGTGGGCAAGGCCGGAGCGGCGCATCGCTTCGGCGTCTTCTTCCGGGATGGCACCTTGATCTCCGGTGGCGAGGGCCACGGCGATTCCGCCCTCGCCGCCTTCGAGCTTTCCACCGACATGGTCGGCGAGCCGCTGCCGCCACATGGAGATTCGGGCGCTCCACCCCTGCTTCCCTTCGGTGGAGAGGATCTGCACCTCGCCCAGCGCTCGGCCGGTGCCGCCGATCCCCTGGAACCACGCGACTCGGGCGAAATCGTATGCGCCGGGGACGGCCATGGGCGCAGGCGGCATGAGCCAAGCCTTGAGGCGAATTCGAGCGCCGGGCTGGAGCCGGCTGTCCGCCTTGTCCTGGGGAACGTTGATGCGCAGCTTCGGGGGAAGATCGGTGGCGTCGACGGGCTCGACAACCAGCCGAACCGCTTCCTTCGCAGGCAGGCGCTGGAAGCTGGCAACCCGAGCCTCGAATTCCGCCATCCGCGCCCGCTTCAAAGTCGGCTCGGCGACGCTTTGCGACCTCAGCCAGACATGGCCGCAGCCGATCATCGCAGCCAAAGAGAAGATGGCGAGCGCCCTTCCCCAGCGCGTTCCCCCGGCGAGCGCGAGAAATCCGGCGACGGCGGCCGCGGCAGCCAGCAGGAAGGCGGTCCAGGCGCGGCTGTCGGGGAGAACGAACCAGGCTGCGATCCCGAGGCCGAAGCCGACCGGAAGCCAGAGCGGGAGCTGGTCCCGCTCCCGCTCGAACAGCAGCTCCATCCGGCTGCTGAAGCGGGCGAGGCGCTTCGACACGCCGCTTTGAAGCGGCCTGTCCGCTATGCTAGGGGCGCTGGCGTCGGTAACCGGCATGACCCTCATCCTTGGAGAATATGCGCGTGAGCGCAACACCAGTCGTCACGCGCTTCGCGCCCTCGCCCACCGGCTTCCTCCATATCGGCGGAGCGAGGACGGCGCTGTTCAACTGGCTGTTCGCACGCCACCACGGGGGCAAGTTCCTGCTTCGTATCGAAGATACCGACAAGGCACGTTCGACCCAGGCGGCGATCGACGCGATCCTCGACGGCATGCGCTGGCTGGAGCTGGACTGGGACGGAGAGGAATATTTCCAGTCGCACTTCGCCAAGCGTCACGCGCAGGTGGCGATGGACCTCTTGGAAGCGGGCCACGCCTACAAATGCTACGCGACGCCCCAGGAGCTGGAGGCGATGCGGGCGGAGCAGCGGGCCAACAAGCAGCCGCTTCGCTACGACGGGCGATGGCGGGACCGGGAATGCGGGCCGGAGCAGGAGGGAATGCCGTACAGCATCCGGCTTCGGGCGCCGAAGGAGGGCGAGACCACCATCCACGACAAGGTGCAGGGGGCGGTGACGGTCCAGAACAGCGAGCTGGACGACATGATCCTGCTCCGCTCCGACGGCACGCCCACTTACATGCTGGCGGTGGTGGTCGACGATCACGACATGGGTGTCACCCACGTCATCCGCGGCGACGATCACCTCAACAACGCCTTCCGGCAGCTGGGCATCATCCGCGCGATGGGGTGGCCGGAGCCGACCTATGCCCACGTTCCGCTAATCCACGGCCAGGACGGCGCCAAGATGTCCAAGCGGCACGGAGCGACCGGAGTCGAGGATTACCGGGACGAACTCGGAATCCTCCCCGAAGCCCTCTCGAACTACCTGCTCCGGCTCGGCTGGGGCCATGGGGACGACGAGATCATCAGCCGCGAAGATGCGGTGCGCTGGTTCGACCTCGATCAGGTCGGCCGCTCCCCTTCGCGCTTCGACACCAAGAAGCTGGAGCACCTGAACGGCCATTATATCCGAGAAGCTTCCAACGGCCGGCTGGCGGGGCTTGCGGCGCCTCGGATCGAGGCTCTGCTCGGAAAGATGCTGAGCACAGAGGATCTCGCTCTGCTGACCGAGGCGATGGAGGGCCTTAAACCTCGCGCGAAGAACGTCAACGAACTGGCCGAAGGGGGCGCATTTCTTTTCAAGACCGTGCCCTTGGACATGGACGAACGCGCAAGCGCATTGCTAGAGGGCGAAGCGGCCGATCTGCTCGCGTCCGTGCACGAGGCATTGTCCTCGCTTACGGACTGGTCCGCGGAAGCGACCGAGCAGGCGGTACGGGACGTGGCCGAGGCAAGGGGCGTCAAGCTCGGGCAGGTGGCTCAGCCGCTCCGGGCGGCACTGACCGGCCGGGCGACCTCGCCGGGCATATTCGACGTGCTCGTCCTGCTCGGACGAGCGGAGAGCCTGGCTCGGATAGCGGACCGAATGACGATACAGGGAGTTTGAGTTTGATGGCCGACGACAACGCCTCTTTCGAGCTTGGCGGGAAGAGCTTCGCTTATCCGGTTCGCTCCGGGACCGTGGGTCCTGACGTCGTGGACATCCGAAAACTCTATGCGGAGACCGGCGCGTTCACGTTCGACCCCGGCTTTACCTCCACAGCAAGCTGCGAAAGCCAGATCACCTATATCGACGGCGACGAGGGCATCCTCCTCCACCGCGGCTACCCGATCGACCAGCTGGCCGAGCAATCCTCCTTCATGGAGGTCGCGTACCTGCTTCTGAACGGGGAGCTTCCGACCCGGACGGAGCTGGACCAGTTCACCTACACCATTTCGCGCCACACGATGCTGCACGAGCAGCTTTCGACCTTCTACCGGGGCTTCAGGCGGGACGCACACCCGATGGCGATCATGTGCGGAGTGGTTGGGGCGCTCAGCGCCTTCTATCACGATTCGACCGACATCACCGATCCCAAGCAGCGGATGATCGCGAGCCACAGGCTGATCGCCAAGATGCCCACCATCGCGGCGATGGCGTATAAATATTCCGTCGGGCAGCCGTTCATGTATCCGCAGAACGAGCTGTCCTACACCGGCAACTTCCTTCGGATGACCTTCGGAGTTCCGGCCGAGCCGTACGAGGTCAACCCGATCGTCGAGCAGGCGATGCGGGTGATCTTCATCCTTCACGCCGACCATGAGCAGAATGCGTCCACCTCGACTGTGCGGCTGGCAGGATCGTCGGGCGCCAATCCGTTCGCCTGCATCGCCGCCGGAATCGCCTGTCTATGGGGACCCGCCCATGGCGGCGCCAACGAAGCCGCGCTCAACATGCTTCGCGAGATCGGCACTCCCGACCGGATCCCCGAATATATCGCCAGGGCCAAGGACAAGGACGACCCGTTCCGGCTGATGGGCTTCGGCCACCGGGTCTACAAGAATTACGATCCGCGCGCGAAGGTGATGCAGAAGACCGCCGAGGCTGTTCTGAAGGAGCTGGGAGTCACCGATCCGGTGTTCGACGTCGCCCGCGAGCTCGAGCAGATCGCGCTCAGCGACGAATATTTCATCGAGAAGAAGCTCTACCCGAACGTGGACTTCTATTCGGGCGTGATCCTCTCGGCGATCGGATTCCCGACCTCGATGTTCACCGCCCTGTTCGCCCTAGCGCGTACCGTCGGCTGGGTCGCGCAGTGGAACGAGATGATCTCCGACCCGGACCAGAAGATCGGCCGCCCGCGCCAGCTCTATACGGGCGCGCCGCAGCGCGACTACGTGCCGGTGGACCGCAGATAGCCCGTCTGCGGGACCTGGAGCGGTGGCCCCCAAAGACCATGTGGGTGCTTCGTTTCTTCCTGCTCTGGCTGGCGTTGGCGGTATTGCCGCCCGCCAACGCGGCGCAAGCGCCTGAACCTTCCGCAGCGGCCAAAACCGCCTGGGGCTTCGACCGAAGCGACCTCACCCCGCATCCCGAGGTTCGCTTCGGAGTGCTTGGCAACGGGATGCGCTATGCCGTCATGCAAAGCGCCGTCCCGGCGGGCGGCATCTCGGTTCGGCTGCGGCTGGATGGCGGATCCAGCGTGGAGGGGGATCGGGAGCTCGGCTTCATGCACCTTGTGGAGCACATGATCTTTCACGGATCGGCAAATCTTCCCGAAGGAGCCCTGCCGCTGATGCTCCGGCACCAGGGCCTAAGGCGCTGGTCCGACTTCAACGCCTTCACCAGCTTCGACGAAACCGTCTATCGCCTCGACCTGGCGAAGTCCGATGGCCGCGCCAGGGAGACGGCGATGGTGCTGATGCGGGAGATTGCCAGCAATCTGCGCTTCAACCGGACCGCGGTGGAAGGGGCGAAGAAGAACGTCCGGGAGGAGATACGCGGCCGCAATGCGGTGGAAGACCGGCTGGCGGCGGCGCAGAACGCCTTCTTTGCCCCCGGGACACCCATCGCCAGGGGACCCGTGGCCGGAACCGAAGGGAGCGTCCGCCGGGCGAACGGCGAGGCGCTGCGAAGGCTGTACGAGCGGTACTACACGCCGCGGCGGGCGACCCTGGTGGTGGTCGGGGACTTCGATCCGGCCGCAGTGGAGGCAGAGATCCAGGCTCGCTTTTCCGACTGGCGAACAGGCGAACACCCGGAGCCCAAGCGGCGGGTGCCCTTCCTACGAAGCGACCGCGGGACGCAGGCTCATCTGTTCGTGGACCCGGCGGCACCGACCATAGTTACCATCACGACGGTTTCGCCGCTCGCCTCCTCCGGGGACGCAAGCACTGGGCGCGACTCGTACTTCCTGGAGCACCTTGGAAGCGAGATGCTGAACAGGCGGCTGGCCCGAATCGCCTCTCGCCCCGACGCTCCCTTCAGCAGCGCCGATTCCGCGGTCTACGATCACTTCGCCACCGCCCGGCTGGCTCGCATCGAGGTGTCGGCGAAGGAGCGGGATTGGCGGAGCGCTCTTCGAGGCGGAGCGACGGAGCTGCGCCGGGCGCTGGACCATGGCTTTTCGCAAGCCGAGCTGGACGAACAACTTGCCGCAAGCCTGGCCGCTCTCGCGAAGGATGCAGCCCCGCAAAGCAGCTCGGCACTGGCAGACGCCATCGTGGACGCCGTAGCCCGCGGGATCGTGTTCACTGCGCCCGCCGATGGGTCGTCCACGGCGGCCTATCTGGCACGGGTTCGGCTGGACCAGGTGAACGCGGCCTTCAGGGCCGCCTGGTCGAGCCCCAACCGGCTGATCTTTGCCTCGCACGACCGGCCCATCGCCAAGGGGGACAGGCAATTGCTGGAGGCCTGGACCACCGCGGCGACAGACTAGCTGATCGAGCTTCCGCCGCCGTCCACCGGCAGCGAAAAGGTGAAGCTCGCCCCCTCGCCCGGCGCGCTCTCCACGGTGAGGTCGCCGCCCATGGCTCGAGCGAGGCGGCGCGCGATGTAGAGGCCGAGCCCGGTCCCGCCCGGCTCCAGGGGATCGACGCGTTCGAACTTCTCGAAGATCCGCGCCTGATCCGGCTTCGACAGGCCCTTCCCGCTGTCGGTAACCGTCACCGACGCGAAGCCGCCGGTGCTAGCGGCGGAGATCCGGACGATTCCACCCTCGGGCGAATAGCGGATCGCGTTGGTGAGCAGATTCATCAGGACCTGCAGCGCCCGTCTGTATTCGCCGGTCGCAGGCAGTTGGAGATCGGCCGGCGGTCCTTCGATCCGGACGTTGCGCTGGGAGGCCCTCAGGCCCAGTAGTCCGACCACCTGCCTAGCCACCTCGGCCAGATCCACAGGATCGGCGGCGGGCCTGAATCCAGGACGCTCGATCGCCTCCAGGTCGACCAGGTCGTCGACGAGCGAGAGCAGATGTCGGCCCGCAGACGCGATATCCACGGCGTAGCCGTGGTAATCGCCGGCGAGCGGCCCGTCCGCCTGGGCGGCCATCGTCTCGGCATGAGTGACGATGTGCCTCAGTGGGCTGCGAAGAGCGGTGTCGAGCCGGTCGCCGAACGCGGACGGGGCGGGCTTTGCAGGCTCCTCCTCGTCATTGGCTGCGCTTTCCCGCAAGGCAGCGGTAACGTTGGTCGCCGAACCGCGGAAGCCGGCGAACCTGCCGGTGCCGTCGATCAGCGGCACTCCGCTAAGCCGGTAGGAGTCGCGGCTTCCGCTGCGCAGCTCGGCTAGCTGGCCCTCGAAGCTCTGCCGCTCTGCCAAAGCGGTGAGGATCGGAAGCGCTCCGCACTCCTGCTCGCGGAAGCGAAACAGCCCAGTGAGCGGCTGTCCGACCATCAACGACGAGGGTCTACCGAGAGCGGCGGTGGCGCCGGCCGACAGCATCGTCAGTCGAAGCGACTCGTCGGTTTCCCAGACCCAGTCGACCGCTGCGCGCACAAAGTCGGGCTCGCGCTCTATGGCCGGGGCGTCGGGCGCGTAGGTAGGACGCTCGGTCCAGCCGCTGATCGAGAGATCGACCCAGTCCCCTGCGGGTTCGGCCCGAACCCACAGGTCGAGGTCGCGCGCCCCGTCGGAGGCGATGGCGGGGCGGGATACGACGATTCCGAGGCGCTGGGCGAGCCGGGCAAGGGCCGCCACCTGCGGCACCGCCAGAACTCCACCGGGCTTTCCGCCCGCTCGGCTGTGGAGATCGGCAAGGGGCGGATCGGCTTCGACAAGCCGTCCCTCCGAGTCGACTCTGCCCCTGACAGCGGCAAGTCCCGCCTCGACACCGGGGGTCATGAGGCCTCTGACGAGCTTCGCCGGATCGAAAGCCGGGCGATTGCGGCCCGGTAGCCGGGATCGACCTGCCACAGGCGCAGCACTTCGCCCGCGGCCGCGACGGTCATGGAGTCGAACAGGTCCAGCTGCGCGGCGGCGGCGTCCCCTTCCGCCCCGGAGAACAGGCGCCCTCGCCTGTTCAGAGTCAGCAGTATGGCAGCCGCCTCGGGCCGCGCGATGCCGCCTGAGCGCAGGAGGAGCGCAGGCCCCCTGGCCTGAGGGTCGGACAGAACTTCCCAGGCCGCCGGATAGTCGAGGCCGCAGCGGACGGCCACTCCCGCGACGAACAGCGGGAGCAGCCCCTCGTCCAGCGTGCGGGCGAGGTCCCGGCCCTCGAGCCGGCCGGTGCTCAGCAGAAGGCGGGCGAGGCGCATGCAGCAGGACTCCAGGGTCCGCCCTTCGTCATAGGCGGCGATCATCTCGCCCGCAGCCGCGGAGATGGCTAAGTCCGCTGTTCCCGAGGCGATCTGGTGCCGCTGGATCATATATTGGCGAAGCGCCGCGGCCACGCTCCAGACCAGCCTGTGCTGGAGTTCGGCGGGCAGGTCGGTGTGGCCGAGGAGCGGCTCCTGGAAGCGATCGAACCTCTTGCTGCGCGCCACTAGCAGGGACATTGCCTCAGCCGCCACCGCTTCGTCCTCGTCGCGGATGAGTTCGGTGAGCAGGTCGTCCGCCACTGGAGAGGCGTTTTCTTTCCAGTAGCGGTGCTCTTCGACGCGCCGGACCAGGACCGTGCCCAGTTCACCGTCGCGCAGCACCCCTGCCCGCTCCAGGAGCGGAAGGGCTATGGGCACCGTGGCAGAGCCGAGGGCCGCGCTAAGCGCCTCATGGCCGGCAAAGCCGCGGGCAAGGGCGGCACGAAGCGGATCCTCGATCGAGCCAACGAGGCGCACAAGCAGCGAGGAGGCGGTATGCCGTTGCCATTCGCTGAGCCGGGACCGCTCCGGGAGGAGAAGGTCGGCCGCAGCCACGGAGAAGCGCTCGCGCGAGCCCGCGAGCAGAAGCCGAGCGGCATCACCCAGCGCTTCAGGTCGTTTGAGCCCCTGGTCCGACATCGAAGCTCCTTACGCGAAACAAGGTTAAGGCGCCGCTAATTTGCCGGAGCGCGGCCCCCGCTGGACCCAGAAGAAGGAGCCGGCGGCGTAGACCGCCAGCGCCCCGAGCCCCGCCACCCACTGGCCAGTCGCAGCGAAGAGAAGCATCAACCAGCCCATGCCCTTCGGTTCCGCAAGGAAGATGCTGGAAGACGACAGCTCCCGCCCCTTCTCCCCATCGAGAGCCACCAGGAAGGCTATGGTCGAGACGGCGAGCACCAGCGTGCCCCAACCGTGGCCCGGCCAAAGGGCGTATGCGAGCGCCAGCAGGGCGATGCCGGACAGCGGCCGAATCAGCCGGACAAGCCAGCCGTCGCGGCGGACGCTTTCGGCGCGCAGGCGGCCGAGGCGCTCGGCCACGCCGGCAAGCGGAGTTCCGAGCAGAAACAGCAGCAGCCCGGCCCAAAGCCAGCCGCGCGAAAAGGCCACAGCGGACAAAGCCGTCAGCGCGAGATTCCCCATCCACAGCTGGGCCGGAGTGACTGGAGTGACCATCATCCGGCGCAGGCCAGCCACCTCCAGCGGAGCAAGGAGGTAACGCGAGACCCAGTCCCGCTGAAATCCCCCGGACCCTTCGAGCAGGCGGCCCTGCAGGTCGGCAAGGTCGCTGGCGCGCAGTGCGGCCAGAAGGTCAGGTCCGCCGGGATCGGCAAGGGCCATCTGCCGCGCCCCCGTCTGCACCGCCCGGCGAAGCAGAGTCGATTGGAGGTCCCAGTCCTGGAGCATTGCGGCCGTGTGCTTGAGAAGCTCACCGTTCACCACTGCGATTCCGGCCCAGCGGGATTCCGAGTCGATCCGCTCGAACCGGTCTTCGGGAAAAGCGTCCGGCACCGTCAGAAGCGCCGAGGCGTCGAGTGCAAGCAGGCGCTCCACGTCACCCTCGCCCACCAGAACTCCATCGCCAATGACAAGGAGGCGGTCTCCGGCCTGCACAGCCTTTGCCGCCTCCGCCGCGCCGGCGGCGAGAACGATGTCCAGCCCCTCGGCAGACAGGCGGCTGATCGCGTCGACGAGCTCGCGCGGCCGGCCGTCCGCAACGACGATGATCGAGTCAGCCCCAGCTGACTGAGCGAGCCTTGCCTGCCGCTCCAGCAGGGTCCGGCCGGCGACGGGCAGGGCAGCGCGAAGGCCTCCTCCCTCGCCGGTGGCCTCGTGATAGGCTGCGATCAACGCTGCCAGCGTCATTGCGGTGCGTCCCTCCCCATCCTCGGTGGATAGGCGGGGACCGACGGGCTTGCCAAGGCGGACGGGGCCGCAGGGTGGGCCGCTCGGCGCGGAGGAGCAACCGCCTGCCTTCTCCCTTCCACGCGCGCGCAAAGATGATAAGGTGGCGTCATGATGGGGGCACAGCGCGCGGACTCCGCGAACTCGCAGCCGGACACCGGCACCGACACTCTAACCGAGCTGGACTGGCTGGGGCCGCCCGCGGCCGAGGAGTGGTCCGAGCCGGAGTCGCCCCCCATGTCGAGGGGCGCCAAGTCGCTGGGCGTGCTGTTGGCACTGCTAGCGCTCGGCTGGATCGGCTTTGCGGGCTGGACGCTGTGGCGCGCGAGCCCCGTCCCCACGCCGCTGGAAATCGCGATTGGCATCGCTCTGGTATCGGCACCGCTCATCCTGATCGGCCTGGTCTGGCTGATCTTCGGCAAGACGACTCGGCGGGAGACCGAGCGGTTCACCCGCGCCGTCAATGCGATGCGAAGCGAAAGCACGGCTCTGGAAACGATCCTCCAGATCGTGACCGCCCGGCTTGAGGACAGCCACTCGCGTCTCTCAGACGAAGCGGCGAAGCTGATGGCGCTCGGCGACGAAGCGTCGGACCGGCTCGGCCGGGTCGCGCATTACCTGTCGAAGCAGACGGAGAGTCTCGACAAGAAATCCGAGCAGCTCGAGAACGCGGCCAACGGAGCGCGAGTGGATATCGGAGTTCTCCTCCACGATCTGCCGCGGGCCGAAGAGCAGGCTAGAGCGGTCGCCGAAGCGATGAAGGACGCAAGCTTCACCGCGCATGCCGAAACCGGCCAGCTGGAAAGCCAGCTTTCCGCCTTGGTTGCCCGAGGGCGCGAAGCGGACGAAGTGGTCGGCGGAGCGGCCCAGCGGCTTGCCGCGCACCTCGCCCGGATCCAGAGCAGCACCGTCACCGCCGCCACTCAGCTTGATGAGGCCGCGACCAGCATGACCAGCGCGGTGGACCAGACCATGGCTCGAACCGCCGAAGCGGTCGACGCGGCCCGGGCGAGCCTGGAGGCCCAGGGCCAGGGGATGCTCGCGATGATCGAGCACAGCAGGGCGGCGCTGGAGGAGGCGGGCGATACTTCGGGCCGCCATCTGGCGCAGCGGCTGGAGTCGGTCAGCTCACAGATCCAGAACCTTGCGTCCCACCTGGCGGCCCAGGACGCGGCCAGCCAGACTCTGGTCGCGAGACTCGGCAAGGGCCTCGCGGACCTCGACCAGAGGTTCGCTGAGCTCGGCCGGAGCGGAAGCGCCAGCAGCGAGCAGCTCGCCGGCTCGATCGCGCATGTGCGGGAGGCCGTTCAGCACCTTCATTCCGAAATCGGCGGGGGCCACGACCGTGCGGCCGAGCTGATCGGGAGGGCGAACGAGATGGCCGAGGCCCTCGCCGGGATCACCGGTCAGCTTCAGGGCGACATCCCTGCCGCCCTGGCGAGGGTCGAGGAGCAGGCGGGGCAAACCCGAGTTGCGACCGAAAGCCTGGCTCCGATGGTGGAGATCATACAGGTGGGAGCGCTCGATGCCGCCACCCAGATCGCCGCCGCGGAGGCGAGCATCGCCAGGCAGCAGAGCGCGCTGGACGCCTTGCTCGACCAGATGCGCTCGCACGTCGCTGGAATCGAAGAGCAGCTCCGCTCACTCGAGGAAACCACGGCCGGAGCCGATGCGGCCGCGGGCAGGATGGCGAACGACACCCGGCCGCAGCTGATCGAGGCTCTGGTTCGAGTGCGGGAGGCCGCCAATCAGGCGGCGGAGCGAGCGCGCGAGACGATTGCCGCAGTGATCCCCCAAGCCTCCTCACAGCTCGGCGAAGCCAGCAGGCAGGCGGTGAGCGAGGCGATCGGTGACACGGTCGGCCAGCAGATGAGCGAGCTGACGCTTCTGTCTGAACGGGCTGTCGAGGCCGCTCGGCAGGCGTCGGAACGGCTCACCCGGCAGATGCTGACCATCGGCGAATCCGCCGCTGCCGTCGAGGCGCGGATCGACGCCGCCCGCGAGAGCCGCGAGGAACAGGACGCCCAGGGCTTCTCCCGCCGGGTGGCGCTCCTGATCGAGTCGCTGAATTCGACCGCGATCGACGTCACAAAGATCCTGTCGAACGAAGTGACCGACAGCGAATGGAGCGCCTATTTGAAGGGCGACCGCGGAGTCTTCACCCGCCGGGCGGTTCGGCTGCTCGACAACGCCGAGACGCGCGAGATCGCCCGCCATTACCAGTCGGACCAGGAATTCCGCGAACAGGTGAACCGCTACATCCACGACTTCGAAGCGATGCTTCGCCGGGTGCTGAACGAGCGCGAGGGCCATGCGCTCAGCGTCACCATCCTGTCCTCGGATATGGGCAAGCTCTACGTGGCCTTGGCGCAGGCGATCGAACGGCTCCGCTGATCAGCGCTGCGGGGGCGCCGCCCAGTCGAGCACGCCGATGCCGATCCAGCCGTTCACGTAGTTGGCGTAGAAGAGGCCGAATAGGACAGCTGACAGCAGGATTGCTCGAAGGGCCACCTTGCCGAAGCTGAAGCTATGCGGGCTGCTTTCCGCATGGCCGGGAAGCCGCTCGACTCCCGCCTCCTCGTCGGTCCGGACCCCGAAGGGCAGAACGACGAAAAAGCTCATCACCAGGAACAGGGCGTAAATCGCTAGGATCGAGCCCGTCGTCATCGCCTAGACCCGGATGAGGAGGACGTTCACGACCGGCTTCTTGCCGGTCCACTCCGTGGCGCAGCGCCGAACGGCGAGGCGGACCGAGTCCCTCAGCTTCTCGATATCGCCGCCGCCCTTGGCTGCGCCGGCCGCGGCGTCGGCTGCTTCGGCGAGGAAAGCATCGCGGTCCTCCTCCACTGGAATCCCCTCGATCACGATCTGGACGTCGCCCTCCGGGCGGCCGCCGCGAAGCGCGAGTGCGACCGTGATGAGGCCGTTGGCTGCCAGCTTGCGCCGCTGGTTCATGGTCGTGCCGTCGGCAGTGAGGATGACATCGCCATCCAGGATGAGCCGCCCGACATGCTCCACCCCCACCTTGGCGGGGCCGTCAGGCGCGAGACGGACGATCTCCCCATTCTCCTGCACGATGCTGGAAGGGATCCCCTGCTCCAGAGCGAAGCGGCGGTGTTCGTGCAGGTGTCGGCTCTCGCCATGGACGGGAATCAGCATCTGCGGCCTGATCCAGTGATACATGGCGGCAAGCTCGGGCCGGGCCGGGTGGCCTGAGACATGGACATGGGCCTGCCGCTCGGCGACGGTCTTCACGTCGGCCCGTGCAAGCGCGTTCATGATGCGCCCGATCGCAAGCTCGTTGCCGGGGATTTGGCGGGAGGAGAAGACGACGGTGTCGTCCTCCTGGAGCTTGATCTTGTGCTCTCCGAACGCGATCCGGGCCAAGGCGGCGCGAGGTTCGCCCTGGCCGCCCGTTGCGACGATCAGCACGTCGCGCCGAGGCAGGCTCATTGCCGTGTCGAAGTCTATCGTCTCCGGAAAGTCTTTCAGGTAACCGGTGGAGTGCGCAACCCTGATGATCCGGTCCAGCGACCGGCCGGCGACGCACAGGCGGCGGTTGGTCGCTCGGGCGACCCGCCCAAGCGTGTGCAGCCGAGCGGCGTTCGACGCAAAGGTGGTGACGACCACCCGCCCCTTCGCGGCTGCAACGACCTCCTCCAGCCCTCCCCGCACTGTCGCTTCGGATCCGGAGGGCTCCGAGTTGAAGACGTTGGTGGAATCGCACACCAAAGCGAGGATGCCGCTGTCGCCGATCGCGCGCATGGCCTCGTCGCTTGTCGGCTGGCCGATCTGCGGAGCGGCGTCGAGCTTCCAGTCGCCGCTGTGGAAGACCTTGCCGTAAGGCGTCTCGATCAGAAGCGCATTGGCCTCGGCGATGGAATGGGCGAGCGGAACGTACCGGATCCCGAACGGACCCAGGTTGAAGCTTCCGCCGATGTCGATGACCCTGAGCTCGACCTCGCCGAGAAGCCCCTCTTCCTCCAACTTCCCTCGGATGAGGCCTGCGGTGAACGGAGTGGCGTAGAGCGGCACTCCGAGATCGGCGGCGAAATAGGGGATGGACCCGATATGGTCCTCGTGCCCGTGTGTGATAACGATTCCGAGCAGGTCCTTCTTGCGCTTCTCGATGAAGCTCAGGTCCGGAAGAATGAAGTCGATTCCCGGATACCCCGGATCGGCAAAGGTCATGCCAAGGTCGGCCATGATCCACTTGCCGTCGCAGCCGTAAAGATTGACGTTCATTCCAATCTCGCCCGAGCCGCCGAGCGCGAGGAAGAGGAGTTCTTTTCCGGGCTTCATGTATTTCCCAACTGATGAGGTGCGCGAGGCGTCAAGCAGGCTTGCCCGAGCGCTCGTAAAGCAGTGCCAGGCCGGTGATAGTGAGGTCCGGCTCGACCGCGTCGAAAACTGAGGTATGCTGGTTGAACAAAATAGCAAGACCGCCGGTGGAGATGACCTTGACCGGGCGGCCGATCTCGCTTCGCATCCGGGAGACCAGCCCCTCGATCATCGACACGTAGCCCCAGAAGATGCCGATATGCATCTGGTCCTCGGTGGTTCTGCCGATGACGCTTCCGGTGCGGGTCGGCGCTTCGATGGCGATCCGGGGAAGCTTTGCCGCGGCATTCACCAGCGCGTCCAGCGACAGGTTGATTCCCGGGGCTATGATCCCGCCCTTATAGGCGCCGGTATAATCGACCAAGTCGAAGGTGGTGGCGGTGCCGAAATCGACCAGGATGAGGTCGCCTGGATGCAGAGCGTGCGCCGCGATGGCGTTGAGGGCCCGGTCGGCTCCGACTGTCTTGGGCTCCACCACGTCCAGCTCGATTCCGTAGGGTGCGCCCTCCTGCCCGGCGACCAGCGCCTCCACCGCGAAATACTTGCTCGCAAGCACCTTGAGGTTGTGGAGAGCGCGGGGAACGACGGTGCCGATGATGACTGCGGTAACGTCGCCCCGGTCCAGCCCCTCCATCTGCAGGAGCTGGTGAAGCCAAACCGCATATTCGTCAGCGGTTCGCCGGGGATCGGTCGCGATCCGCCAGCGCGCCTTGATCGTGCGGCCCTCGACAAGGGCGAAGACGACGTTGGTGTTTCCTGCGTCGATTGCGAGCAGCATTCGTCCGGCCCCTAGAGAAGAAATACGTCGCCGGCGTGAATGACACGCACGGAGCCATCCGCCAAGCGCAGCCGTAACGAGCCGGCTTCGGTGAGGCCGTCGAACAGGCCGTCGCCTTCTGAGGTGGAGAGCGCGGTGCCGACCGGATGGGCGGCGAGAAGCCAGCGGTTGCGGATCGGCGGGATTCCCTCGGCTCGCCAGCGCGACAGCCAGCGGGCGAAGCTCGCCGCCAGCGTTTCAAGGAACGCGGCCGGCTCGGGAGCGCCTCCCAGGAGCGCGGACAGGCTCGTGACGGGACGGTCCAGGCCTTGGGGGTAGGCGGCTAAGTTGACACCAAAGCCGATCACGACGGCTTCTCCGGTCCGCTCCAGGAGAATGCCGGCAATCTTTGCGCCCTCCACCAGCAGGTCGTTGGGCCACTTGATCAGGGCAGGATGCCGCGGCGCAAACGCTTCCACCACTTCGTGCAGCGCGACTGCAGCCATCAGCGTTAGGCTTGGAGCGGGAGGGTCTCCGGGGCGAAGGCGAACAAGGGTGCTGGCATACAGATTCCCGGCGGGCGAGTGCCAGCCCCTCCCCTGCCTGCCCCTGCCTCCGCTCTGGCGCTCCGCCCGGAGCCAGGTGCCCTCCGGGGCGCCCTCCCCGGCCAGAGCGGCGACGTCGTCGTTGGTTGAGGCGGTCTCTTCGACCCATCTGATCAGAACAGTGCCCTCGCGGCGTTCTGGGAAAGCGCGTCGATCGGACCGATCAGGAGGTAGCCGAGGGGTGAGACGAACAGGGCCGCCGCCAGGATAAGTGCGCTTTCGATCCCGAACCCGCGGCGCTCGTAGGCTGGCGCGGGATCGTCGAAATACATGATCTTTACGATCTTGATGTAGTAATAGGCGCCGATCACGGAGGTCGCGATACCGACCGCGGCAAGCCAAGTGAGGTCCGCCTCCACGGCCGCGTTGAACACGAAGAACTTGGGCCAGAAGCCCATCAGCGGCGGGATTCCGGCAAGGCTGAACATGAACATCGCCATCGCCAGCGCGAGGCCGGGGCGGGTGCGCGAAAGGCCGGAGAGCGAGGCGATGCTCTCGACCGGGCGTCCGTCCTGGTCGCGCATCTTCAGGACGATGAAGAAGGTGCCCAGCGTCATCACGACATAGACGGCCATGTAGAAGAGCACCGAGGCCACGCCCTCGCGCGTCGCGGCAGCAAGGCCGATCAGCGCGAAGCCGATGTTGTTGATGGAGCTGTAGGCAAGCAGGCGCTTGAGGTTCCCCTGGCCGATCGCCGCTACTCCGCCGAGCACGGTCGACGCTAGGGCCATGAAGATGATGATCTGCCGCCAGGAGTCGGTTGCCGGACCCATCGCCTCCACGCACACGCGCACCAGAAGCGCCATGGCCGCGACCTTCGGAGCGCTCGCGAAGAAGGCGGTGACCGGCGTCGGAGCGCCTTCGTAGACGTCTGGAGTCCACATGTGGAACGGCACCGCGCTCACCTTGAAGGCGATGCCGGCGAGGACGAAGACGATCCCGAACAGCTCGCCGGTGGAGACTCCGTTCGCGAGCCCCGCCGCCACTCCGGCGAACAAGGTCGTGCCGGTGAAGCCGTAGAGAAGCGAAGTGCCGTAGAGCAGGATCCCGGAGGCAAGCGCCCCGAGCACGAAATATTTGAGGCCCGCTTCGGCCGAGCGGTTGTCCTTGCGCTGGAAGGAGGCGAGCACATAGGCCGACAGGCTCTGCAGCTCGAGGCCCACATAGAGGGTGAGCAGATCGCCGGCCGAGACCATCAGGCCCATGCCGATCGACGACAGGAGGATGAGAACCGGATATTCGGCGCGGTAGTCGCGGTCCCGGCTGAACCATCCCGTGGCCGCGACCATCGCCAGCGCTGCGGCGATATAGACGAGGATCTTCGAGAAAGCGGCGAAGCTGTCGGCGATGAACAGGCCTTCAAAGCCAACGCCGCCTGAATTCGTCACGCCGGGAACGAAGAGCGCGGCCGCCGCAAGCGAGGCCACTGCAAGCCAGGTGACCAGCCGCGCCGACCGGTCGCCCGCAAAGGCGGTCACCATCAGCAGGATCAACGATGCGCCGGTGAGGATCAGCTCCGGAAGCGTCAGGAGGAGCGACTTTTCCATCAGTGGCCTCCCTCCTTGACCGCAGGCTTGGCAGCGGCGGCGGGCACCGGGGCGGCCCGCGCAAGCCGGGAGTCGCTCGGAGGCGCCGCCCGCTCGACCCGGGCCAGCAGGACGCCGACGTCGCTGCGCATCGGAGCGAGGAAGCTTTCCGGATAGATGCCCATCCACAGAACCACGGCTGCGACCGGAGCGAGGATCGCAAGCTCCCGCCTCGTCAGGTCAGGCAAAGCGGCCGCGTCCGGGTTGCGCTGAACGCCGTAAGCGACCCGCCAGTAGAGGTAGAGCATGTAGGCCGCGCCTAGGATGATGCCGGTGGTCGCGACCGCTCCGACGAAGCTGTTGGCGCGGTAGGCTCCGACCAGGCTCAGGAACTCTCCGACGAAGCCGGCGGTGCCGGGAAGGCCGATCGAGGCCATGGTGAACAGCAAAAGCAGAACCGCGTAGGCGGGCATGTTGGTGGCAAGTCCGCCGTAGCGGTCGATCTCGCGCGTATGCAGCCGGTCGTAGACGACTCCGACGCACAGGAAGAGCGCGCCCGAAACGAGACCGTGGGAGAGCATCACGATCAAGGCGCCCTCGAGCCCCTGCCGGTTGAAGGCGAAGATGCCGATCGTCACGAACGCCATGTGCGCGACCGAGGAATAGGCGATCAGCTTCTTCATGTCCTGCTGAACGAGCGCTACGAGCGAGGTGTAGACGATCGCCACCAGGCTGAGGCCCATCACCAGCCAGAACAGCTCGGCCGAGGCTTCCGGGAACATCGGAAGCGAGAAGCGCACGAAGCCGTAGCCGCCGAGCTTCAGCAGAACGCCTGCGAGGATCACCGAGCCCGCAGTCGGTGCCTGGACGTGCGCATCCGGGAGCCAGGTGTGGACCGGCCACATCGGCATCTTGACCGCGAAGGAGGCGAAAAAAGCGAGAAACAGCCAGGTCTGGGCCTCAGGCGGGAAGTCGTAGGCCATCAGCGCCGGTATGGACCTCGTGCCGGCGACGTTCACCATCCACAGCATCGCGATCAGCATCAGCACCGATCCCAGCAGCGTGTAGAGGAAGAACTTGTACGAGGCGTAGATCCGGTTCGCGCCGCCCCAGATCCCGATGATCAGGAACATCGGGATCAGGCCCGCCTCGAAGAAGAGGTAGAAGAGGAAGATGTCCTGAGCCGCGAAGACTCCC
>DASYWC010000166.1:0-8471 GCA_035936615.1 Allosphingosinicella sp.
CCATTGCCCCTCCAGCAAGCCGGGCGGACTTTGCTACTAACCAGCCGGACCTTCAATAGGGTTGAGGGACCGCACGCTGCCGGCCCTACTGGCCAGGCACAGGCCCGAACTCCACCGGCTCGTTCGCCACGATCGCGAGCATCGCCGTCCACGCGGCCACGTTTTGCCGAAGCTGCTCCGGGTCCACCTTGTCGAGCGTGTCGTCGGGTGAGTGGTGGTAGTCGAAGTAGCGGGTGCCGTCCTGGCTCAGCTCGAGGGTCGGAAAGCCGATCGCCGTCAGTACGCTGATGTCCGAGCCGCTTGCCCGGTTGGTGGCGCCCTTGGCGATTCCGAGCGGTGCGAGAGCGGCCGCAATGCGGTCGACTGTGGGCTGGGCTGCGGTGGAAACGTTGCTTTGGAAGCGCCAGACGCGGTCCGCCCCGAAGTCGCTTTCGGCGATCGCGGCATGCTTTTCGCTGCGGTGCTTGTCCCGGTAGGCGATTCCTCCGAACAGCCCGACTTCCTCGGCTCCGAACCAGACCACCCGGATCGTCCGGAGCGGCCGCCCGGAGTCCCCGACCCGCTTGGCCGCGGCGGCCGTGATCCCGCAGCCCGCGGCGTCGTCGAGGGCCCCGGTGCCCAGGTCCCAGCTGTCGAGGTGGCAGGCGGCGAGCACCACTCCGGCGTTCGGATCGCGCCCGGGGACTTCGGCGATGACGTTGCCCGACTGGCGGACTCCGATGTTCCGCGGAGTGAGCGTGAGGCGCATCGTCACCGGACGGCCGCGCTTCAGGATGCGCTGAAGCTGCTCGGCATCTGGAATGGAAAGGGCGCCGGCAGGAATCGGAGTGACCCCCTCGGCGAAGTTCTGGACCCCGGTATGGGGATTGCGGTGATAGTCGGTTCCGATCGAGCGGATTACGATTCCGACAGCTCCCTTGCGGCTGGCGATCGTCGGCCCCACGCGCCTCGGAGCACCGAACTGGCCGTAGCTCGAGCCGTCCTGCGTGGGCGTCATTGCATGAGTGACGAAGACGATCTTGCCCCGAACGCTTGAGTCGGGAGCGGCTTCGAGGGCTGCAACGCTGTCGAAGCCGATCACCTGCGCGGTGATCCCGGCGGGAGGAGTGGCCGCGCTGTTACCGAGCGCCGTCACGACCAGAGGCTGGGGGAACGGCGCGACGATCTCGGCCCGCTCCTCGCCCCGGACCCAGACCGGCATGTCGAACGTCTCCATGCGGACATTCTGGAAGCCCAGCGACTTCAGCTTCGTCACCGACCAGGCCCGGGCCCGAGCTTCCGCCTCGGTTCCAGCCAGCCTCGGCCCGACCTCGGTCGTCAGCCCTTCCGTGATGTCCCAGGCGATGTCGTCCTTCAATGCCGCGTCGCGAAGGCGCTCGACCTGGCCGGGCGCGATCTGGGCGGAGGAGGGGAGGGAGATGACGGCGGCCGCGGCGGCAAGGAGGAGCTTTTTCATGGGACCCGCGCTTAGGCGGCGATATCCCGGATGACAAGGCGGCTCCCCCGCACTAGGTAGCGCTCCAAAGCAACCCCCCAAGATCGTTCGGAGAAAGCGCCGCCATGGCCGCACAGTACAGCTTCGTCATGAAGAACATGACCAAGACCTTCCCGGGTGCTCCAAAGCCCGTTCTCAACAATGTCAGCCTGCAATTCTACCCGGACGCCAAGATCGCGATCATCGGCCCCAACGGTTCGGGCAAGTCGACCCTGATGAAGATCATGGCGGGCTACGACACCGAATATACGGGCGAGGCCTGGGCGGGCGAGGGCATCCGCGTCGGCTACCTGCCGCAGGAGCCGCAGCTCGATCCCAACAAGGACGTCAAGGGCAACGTCATGGACGGAGTCCGCCCTGTCGCGGACATGGTCGACCGCTTCAACGAGATCAGCGCCCTCATGTGCGAACCCGACGCAGATTTCGACACGCTCGGAGCAGAGATGGGCGATCTCCAGGAGAAGATCGACGCGGTCGACGGCTGGACCCTCGACAACCAGCTCGAGATCGCGATGGACGCGCTTCGCTGCCCGCCGGGCGACAGCCCCGTCACCAACCTGTCAGGAGGCGAGAAGCGCCGCATCGCCTTGTGCAAGCTGCTTCTGGAGAAGCCGGACATCCTGCTCCTCGACGAGCCCACCAACCATCTCGATGCCGAGAGCGTTCAGTGGCTCGAGAAGCATCTGGTCGACTATGCCGGAAACGTCATCCTCGTGACCCACGACCGCTACTTCCTCGACAATGTGGTGAACTGGGTGCTCGAGCTCGATCGCGGCCGCTACTATATCTACCAGAGCAATTATTCAGGCTATCTCGACACCAAAGCCAAGCGCCTTGCGCAGGAGGAGCGCGAGGACGAAGGCAAGCAAAAGGCGATCCAGCAGGAGCTGGAGTGGATCCGCCAGTCTCCCAAGGCACGGCAGACCAAGTCCAAGGCCCGAATCCGCGCCTTCGACGAGCTGGTCGAGGCGCAGGAGAACCGGACTCCCGGCAAGGCCCAGATCCTCATCCAGATGCCCGAGCGCCTGGGCGGCAACGTGATCGAGGCCAAGGGCCTGACCAAGGCTTATGGCGACAAGCTCCTGTTCGAAGACCTGAGCTTCAATCGTCCGCCGGGCGGAATCGTCGGAGTCATCGGTCCCAACGGCGCCGGCAAGACGACCCTGTTCAAGCTGATCACCGGAGCCGAGCAGCCGGACGGAGGCGAGATCAAGATCGGGCCGACGGTGAAATTGGGCTATGTCGACCAGAGCCGCGACGCCCTCGATCCCAAGCACAATGTCTGGGAGGAGGTCTCAGGGGGCCACGACATCTTCCGCTTCGGCAAGCACGAGGTCGCCACCCGCGCCTATGTCGGCGCCTTCAACTTCAAGGGCTCAGACCAGCAGAAGAAGGTCGGGCAGCTCTCGGGCGGGGAACGTAATCGCGTGCACATGGCAAAGATGCTGAAGGAGGGCGGCAACGTGCTCCTGCTCGACGAGCCGACCAACGACCTCGACGTCGAGACCCTGCGCGCGCTCGAGGAGGCGCTCGAGAATTTCGCAGGCTGCGCGGTGGTGATCAGCCACGACCGCTTCTTCCTCGACCGGCTCGCGACCCACATCCTGGCCTTCGAAGGCGACAGCCATGTCGAGTGGTTCGAGGGCAATTTCGAAAGCTATGAGGAAGACAAGCGCCGCCGCCTTGGCGACGAAGCCGACCGCCCCCACCGGATGAGCTACAAGAAGCTGACGAGGTAAGGAGCAGGCGCCTTCTAAAAAGCCCTCTCCCTCGGGGAGAGGGGGCTAGCTCCGCAGGAGAGAGAGTTCCCGATGAGAATTCCGGCGCCACCGACGAAGCTTCTGATCCTCGCCTTCTGGAGTGCGGCCGCCTTCGCTCTCGTCATGGCCCTGCTTCCAGTGCCGCCCCGGCTCCCGGCCGGCGACAAGGCCCAGCACATGATCGCCTTCGCGGTGCTCGCCAGCCTCGCCAGCCATGCCTATTACCGCGCCTCGCTGCTGAAGATCGGGGTCGGGCTGGCGGCCTTCGGCGCCCTGATCGAGGTGCTCCAGTCCATTCCGGCCCTCAACCGCCACCCCTCCGCCATGGACTGGTTTGCGGATTGCGCTGCGATAGTAGTGGTTCTGGGGGTCATGCATCTGAGGAAGTGAGTCCCCGTCGCAGAAAACCGGCCTCCTTGAGGCTGTTCATGCGCCGTCAAGCGGTGGGAGGCTCTATGACATGCTGGCCGATTGCGGAGAGACTTTGATGACCGGACTGGTTGCACACGCCCGATTGAAGAGCCTGGCCGGAGTGGGCGCGGCGGCTTTGGGCCTACTCCTGTTTTCCGCTCCGGGCGGCGCCGTCGTTCAGGCTTCGGGCGCCAACACCCGAATCACGGAGGCCGATTGCCGGAACCGGGCCAAGTCTGACGAGGAAGTCGTGGTCTGCGGCCAAAGGACCGGGGAGGACCCGTACCGCATACCCAAGGCGTTCCGGAAGCAGGGCCAGACCCAGCGCACCGGGACCGCACTGGCGGTGGACGTCATGGGCAGCGGAATCCCCGATGCCGGCTCCAACATCGGCCTGGCCGGTGCCGCAGGAACCTCGAAGCAGCTTTACGAGCAATGGCGGGCGGAACAGGCCGCGGCGAAGAAAGCGGCAGAAATTCCGCGATAGGCACAGCCCTCAGGCTTCGGAGAACTTGCCCGAGGCCTCGTCCAGGACATGCAGAACCCCGTCGGAGATCGCGAAGAATGCGCCGTGCAGCTTTAGGCGGCCATCGCCCTCACGCTCACGGACCCAGGGGAATGTACGAAGGTTGCGGAGCGACACCTGCACGCTTTCGTGCTCCATTTCCCGGAAGGCAGTCCGATCCAGTTCCGAATGACGCGAGCGCACCTTGCCGGCGGCTTCGCGGAGGAGGCTGATCCACTGCGCGATGAAATGGCCTTCGCCCAGCGGGGCATCGTCGAACTGGCCGCTTAAGGCCGCGGCGCAGCCGCCGCAAAAGCCGTGGCCGAGGACGATGATCTCCTCCACCTCGAGCTGCGTCACCGCGAACTCCAGCGCCGCCGAGACTCCGTGATGCCCGCCGGTAGTCTCGAAGGGGGGCACCAGGTTCGCCACGTTGCGCACCACGAACATCTCGCCGGGATTGGCGTCGAAGATCTGCCCAGGGTCCACTCGGCTGTCGGAGCAGGCGATCACCATCACCTTTGGCGACTGCCCTTCGGCGAGCTGGGCCCAGCGCTCCCGCTCCTGCTTCCATCCCGTGTCGCGGAAGCGGCGGTAACCCTCCAGAAGCGCGTTGAAATCGGCCATTGAACCTCCCTCGGATGCAATCGGCCGTCCCCTAATCGCAAGCGGGCAGGGGTGGCAAGTCGCATGCAATGGAGCTATCTGCGCCGGATGAACGAGATTTCGCCGATCGTGCCGCAGCCCAAGCAGCGCAAGCCCGACTGGATCAGGGTCAAGGCGCCGACCAGCACAGGCTTTGCCGAGACGAAGAAACTGATGCGCCGACTCAACCTCGCAACCGTCTGCGAGGAGGCGGCCTGTCCGAACATCGGCGAGTGCTGGACCAAGAAGCACGCTACGGTGATGATCCTTGGCGATACCTGCACCCGCGCCTGCGCCTTTTGCAACGTCAAGACCGGGATGCCGCGCGCCGTCGATCCGCTTGAGCCGCAGCACACGGCCGACGCCGCAGCCGAGCTCGGGCTCGAGCATATCGTCATCACCTCGGTCGACCGCGACGACCTTCCCGACGGCGGCGCGAGCCAGTTCGTCAAGGTGATCGAGGCGCTTCGCCGAACCACGCCGAGCACCACCATCGAGATACTGACTCCGGATTTCCGGAACAAGGCCCAGGCCGCGGTAGAGAAGATCATCGAGGCGCGCCCGGACGTCTACAACCACAACCTCGAGACGGTGCCTCGGCTCTATCCGACGATCCGCCCCGGCGCGCGCTACTACGCCTCGCTTCGGCTGCTTGAGAGCGTGAAGCGGCACGATCCCTCGATCTTTACAAAGTCGGGAGTCATGGTGGGCCTGGGCGAGGAGCGGCTCGAGGTCCACCAGGTGATGGACGACATGCGCTCCGCCGACATCGATTTCCTGACCATGGGTCAGTACCTCCAGCCGACCCAGCGCCACGCCAAGGTGGCGGAGTTCGTCACTCCGCAGGCCTTCGCGGCCTATGCCGCAATCGCCCGGGCAAAGGGTTTCCTTCTGGTCGCCGCAAGCCCGCTCACCCGCTCAAGCTACCACGCCGGCGACGACTTCGCGAAGATGAAGGCTGCACGCGAGGCCAAGCTGGCTCAGAGCCGGTGAACCAACTTCGTTCGTCCCGAGCGTAGTCGAGGGGCGCGTTTGAAGAGTCCACGCCAGCGCGCCTCGACTTCGCTCGGCACGAACGAGTTTTGTAGGCGTTAATCCATCATGCCCCGGCACAGCGAAACCCGCCTACTTCCCTATACCCCCGAGCAGATGTTCGACCTCGTGGCCGACGTGAAGCGCTACCAGGAGTTCCTCCCCTGGGTCGCTGCCACCCGGATACGCTCCGACAGCGACACCGCGATGGTCGCGGACCTGGTCGTAGGTTTCCGGTCGCTCAAGGAGACCTTCACCTCGCGGGTGAACAAGCACCGGCCGCACGACATCACCATCGATTACGTGGAGGGCCCTCTGAAGCACCTCCACAACACCTGGAAGTTCAGGCCGGACGGAACGGGCGGGACGGAGATCGACTTCTGCGTCGACTTCGCCTTTCGTTCGCGCATCTTCGAGGCCCTGGCGGGGCAGATGTTCGACCGGGCTCTTAGGAAGATGATCGGCGCCTTCGAGGACCGGGCGCATCAGCTTTACGGTGACGGCTCCTCCACCGGCATCAGCAGCTCGAGCGCGCACAGCGCCGCCTGAAGCCGGATCCCGCCTCGGCCGAGGTCGCCCAGGTCCTTGCGGTGCGCGAGCACGTCGCCCGGATCGGCCCCGCGGCGGGCGCAGGCGAACACCACCGTGCCCACCGGCTTCTTGTCGCTACCGCCGCCGGGGCCGGCAATGCCCGTCACCGCGACCGCAGTGTCGGCCCGCGTCTTCGCAAGCGCCCCCTGCGCCATCGCCCAGGCGATCGCGATCGACACTGCCCCGAACGTCTCAAGCACGTCCGTGCTCACGCCCAGAGTGTCGATCTTCGCCTCGTTGGAATAGGTGACGAAACCGGCTTCGAACACGTCGGAGGAGCCGGCGATCTCCGTGAGCGCCGCCGCGACCAGTCCGCCGGTGCAGCTTTCTGCAACCGCGATCCGCTTGCCGCGCGCGCGGTTGGCCTCGACCACCTTTCGAGCCATCTCGACGAGCTGCTCCGGAAGCGTGGTGTCGCGGGTGTCGCTCATCGTTCTTCCGGAAGGCGAACCGTCGCCACGGCCTGCACCGCAATTCCTTCCCCGCGGCCGGTAAATCCGAGCCGCTCCGTGGTAGTGGCCTTGACGCTGATCCGCTCCGGCGTGACCTGGAGCATGGCCGCAATGGCCTCGCGCATCGCCGGCCGGTGCGGGCCGATCCTCGGCTCCTCGCAGATCACGGTCACATCGATGTGATCGATGCGCCCGCCGCGCCGCTCGATCAGGCTTCGGGCATGGTCGACGAAGCGGGAGGACGCGGCTCCGCGCCATTGCGGGTCGCTGGGAGGGAAATGATCCCCGATATCGCCTTCGCCCGCAGCTCCGAGCAAGGCGTCGGTGACGGCATGAAGCACTACGTCGGCATCGCTGTGCCCCTTGAGGCCGCGCTCGTGCGGGATCAGCAGCCCGCCAAGCCAAAGCTCCTCGCCGGGCGCGAAGGCATGAACGTCGAAGCCGAGCCCGGTTCGGCTCACCAGCGAGGAGGCTAGGGCGCGCTCGGCCCGCCCGAAATCCTCCGCAAACGTTATCTTGTCGAGCATCGGATCGCCCTCGACTATGGCGACCTCAAGGCCCGCCACCCGAGCCACCTGCGCATCGTCGCTGGGCTCCGTCTCGCCGTCCCAGCTCCGGTGCGCACTTGCGATGGCATCGAAGCGAAACGCCTGAGGCGTTTGTACACGAACGATATTTTCTCTCGACACGCTCTCGCCGAGGCGATCTGGGGCCCGAGCGATGCTGTCCACCATCGGGAGAACCGGCACCGCTCCATGGCCATCGCCGAGTGCCTCGACCAGACGCTCCACCACCGCCCCTGGAAGAAGAGGCCGGGCCGCGTCATGGATCAGCACGACATCCGCCCCGCCTTCCCCGGCCAAAGCCTCCAACCCGTTCCTGACCGACTGCCGCCGAGTCTTTCCGCCAAGGATCGGCGCGGGCAGGGGGCGCTCACCCATCGCCGCCCGGTACAGCTCCTCCTGCCCCGGCCCGATCACCACCCGCACTTCGTCGATCAGCGCGTGCGCCAGCCGGTCGACCGCATGGGCGAGCAAGGGCTTGCCGGCGAGCAGCGCATATTGCTTGGGAAGGGCGGCCCCGGAGCGGCTCCCGCTTCCGGCCGCCACCACCAGCGCCACCGTCCTGTTCCTGCTCCCCATTCCCGCGCCAGTACCCCAGGCCGATCTTGCCCGCCAGCGCCTTTGCGGCTATGTGCGCGCCTTCCCATGCAGCCCTTGTCTCCAATCTCCATCGGCCCGGTCCGGATCGAAGCGCCCGTGATTCTGGCGCCGATGACTGGCGTCACCGACCGTCCGTTCCGGAAGATCGTCAAGCGCTACGGAGCCGGCCTTACCGTGACGGAGATGATCGCGAGCCAGGCGATGATCCGCGAGACCCGCCAGTCGCTCCAGAAGGCGGCCTGGGACCCTGCCGAGGATCCGGTCTCGATGCAGCTTGCCGGCTGCTCGCCTGTCGAGATGGCGGAAGCCGCGAAGCTCAACGAGGACCGGGGCGCGGCGATCATCGACATCAACATGGGCTGTCCGGTCAAGAAGGTGGTGAACGGAGATGCAGGCTCGGCGCTGATGCGGCAGATC
>DASYWC010000167.1:0-12735 GCA_035936615.1 Allosphingosinicella sp.
CGGCCCCCCGTACGTCTCCGACCAAAAAGCCGCGGATCGCCCGGTGGAGTGGCGGCCCGGATGGTCCTCTGCCTCGATCAGCAGAACCGACGCGTGCGGCGCCACTTCCGCCGCCAGGCTCGCTCCTGCAATCCCCGCGCCGATGATGGCGATGTCCGCGCTTCGGCTCATGCCGGAGCGCGCGCATCGAGGAAGGCGTCGATCCGCGCCAACGCCTCCAGCCTCACAGGGTCGCTCTCGCGCAACAGCTCGTGCGCCGCTTCCTGGAACATCACCAACTCGACGTCGGGCAGAAGCTTTGCGGCGAGCCTGATTGCGGTGGGGCTGACGAGGCGATCCCGGGCCGCGCCGAGCAACAGGATCGGGGTTCGAATCGCGCGCATCCGTGCGGGGGTTACGCTCTCCATCGATCGATAGGCGGCATCAAGCCACCCCCAGCTCGGCGGCCCCAGATTGAAGCCCGGCTGCCGCTCCCTCCACCACAGCTCGTCGGCGTAGCGCTCGGGGCAGGACGTCAGAAAGCCTTGGCGGGTAGAACCGGGAGGAGCGGGCCTCTCATTGTGCTTCCAGGCGCGCCGCTCGCTCCAGCCCATCGCCGCGAGAGTGCGCGCCACTCGCCGTCCGATCCAGGCTGGGACTGGCGCCGCGTTGATCGCGATCATCGGCGCCACCAGCACCGCCGCCTGGATCGGCGGGCTTCGCTCGGCAAGCAGGCGAAGGAGCAGGTGGCCTCCCATCGAATGGCCGGCGATCGCGTGCGGTGCCGGGGTTTTTTCCAGCCAATCCCGCACCAGGCTTTGCAAGTCGTCGAGCAATGGGTCGAAGCTGTCCAGATGCCCGCCGCGGATATAGCCTTGGGAGCCCCCCTGGCCCCGCCAATCGAAGCTCGTGATGTTCCAGCCGCGCCCATGCCAATGGCCAAGCGCCTCCAGGTACTTCTCCACGAAGTCGCCCCGCCCATTGGCGAAAATGAGGCTTCCTCGCGCGCCCGCACCGTCCGGCTGCGGCCAATCCATCCGGCGCAAAGCCCAGCCGCCGGCCCCGCTCCAGTTCGAGAGCGAGGCACCGGGCGGATGCGCCCGCCGATCGATCGCCGGATAGTTCATCGCCGCTGGTTACGGTTTTGAAAGCAACGGCGTCTAGACTCTTCCTCATGCAAGCATATCTCTCCACTGCCCTTCTGGGCGTTCTTGCCCTGATGCTCACCCTCGCCGCCGTCGGGGACGTGCGCAGGCGCGAGATCCCCAACTGGCTGAACGGCGCTATCGCCCTCCTCGCTATTCCCCTCTGGTTCTCGCTGGGCCTCTCCCCCTGGCCGGACATGGCGGTGCAGCTCGGTGTGGCCCTTGGCGTGTTCGCATTCTTCGCGCTGCTGTTTCACTTCGGACTGATGGGGGGCGGCGACGTCAAGATGATGGGAGCGCTCGCGCTCTGGCTGCCCGCGGGCGCAGTCCTGAGCGTCCTCATCGTCATGTCGATTGCCGGAGGCGTGCTGACCCTCGCGATGATCGTGCGCAAGCGGCTGGCCAAGAGCCAGGGGCAGATCGAAGTTCCCTACGGAGTGGCGATCGCCTTTGCCGGTCTCTGGGTGATTGCCGAACCGTTTCTTAACCAATTTAGCTCATGAATAGCGGCAGGTTTTTGCGGGACCGCTTTAGGAGGCTTCAGGCGTCATGAACGTGAAAAAGATCATGCTGTTGGTGGGGGCGCTGGCGATTGCAGTCGTGACCGCCGTGATGGCGAAGAACATGTTCACCGGAGCCTCCGCGCCCCAGGCGCAAGCTGCCGAAGTGACCGGACCGGAAGTTCTCGTGGCGACCCGCGCCCTTCCGGTCGGAACGATCATCGATGCCGAAGCCCTGAGGTTCCAGGCATGGCCGGAAGGCCTGGTGCAGCCGGCCTATTACATAAAGGGTCAGCCTGGCGCTCAGCCGCAGGATCTCCTCGGCACCGTTGTCCGAAACGAGATCACGGCAGGGCAGCCCATCACTCAGGGCGCTCTGGTGAAGCCGGGAGATCGAGGCTTCCTTGCTGCCGCCCTTGGACCTGGAATGCGCGCCGTCACGGTCGCCGTGAGTTCCACCACCGGCGTTGCGGGCTTCGTCTTTCCAGGCGACCGGGTGGACATCGTGCTGACTCAGGAAGTGGCCGGCGGCGGCGAAGGCCAGGCCCTCAAGGTGTCCGAGACGATCCTTCGCAACGTGCGGGTGCTGGCCACCGATCAGCGCACCACCTCGAAGGACGAGAACGGCAAGATCGTCATGGCCGCGACCGAGACGGTCACGCTCGAAGCCACTCCGCGGATCGCCGAGAAGATCGCTGTCGCACAGACGATCGGAACGCTCTCGCTGTCGCTGCGGCCGCTCGCCGACACGACTGCCGAGCTGGAACAGGCGATCGCCTCCGGAGCGGTAAGCGTTCCCGAAGGGACCGATCGCAAGGCCGAGCGCCGGATGCTGCTCGCGGTCGCGAGCCAGCCAAGCGACCAGAACCCTACTGCCACCGTCGGCGCCGACGTCTCGCGCTATCAGCGCAGGACGGTGCCCATCAAGGCGCGCACCGAGGCAGCCCGGCCCGCAGCCACCAACGGCTTCGGGGAAATGTTCGCAGGGATGACCGGCGGCTTCACAGGCAGGTCCGCCCCGGCTTCGGCCCCCGCCCCCGCCGCGGCGCCGCGCCCCGCCGGCCCGGTCGTACGAATCGCGCGCGGCAATAGCGTCACCGAAGTTCCCGTTGGAGCAAAGTAAGATGACCAACCGTACCAGGATCAGCCGAAACGCGCTGGGCACCGCACTTGCCGCGCTTCTGGCGGCGAGCATGGTCGCCACGACCTCGGCTCCCGCAGCGGCTCAGGCGACCGCCCCCAAGCCCGCCGAAGACATCGCGATTTCCGTCGGAGCCGGCCGGATGGTCCGCCTCAACGGGTCGATGAGCGATCTCTTCATCGCCAATCCGGCAGTCGCCGACGTGCAGGTCCGCTCCGCGAACCAGCTCTACGTCTTCGGCAAGGCCCAGGGCGAAACCACGATTTACGCGACCGACAGCGCCGGCCGCACGGTCTACGCGGCCACGGTTCGGGTTGGGAACAACATCGACTCGGTGGGCGAGATGCTGACCCTGGCGATGCCGCAGTCGCAGATCCGAGTCACGACCATGAATGGAGTCGTGCTGCTTACCGGCACCGTGTCGGACCCTGCCGACGTCGAGGACGCCACCCGGCTCGTCCAGGGTTTTGTCGGCGAGGGCACCCAGGTGGTGAGCCGCCTCAAGACGGCCACCCCGCTCCAGGTTATGCTGCAGGTGAAGATCGCCGAGGTCAGCCGGTCCGTGCTCCAGAACATCGGCGTCAACCTGCTGTCTCAAGACCAGACCGGTGGCTTTAAATTCGGAATCGGACAGGGCGGGGGCATCGACGTCGATACGGGTGCAGTGATCCGAGCTGCGGTCGGAACGACGCTCCAGGCCCGGGGTAACCTTCTGGGACTGGACATCATCGGCGCTCTCAATCTCGCAGAGAGCAACGGCCTGGTGACCACGCTCGCCGAGCCGAACCTGGTCGCGCTCTCAGGCGAGACTGCAAGCTTCCTCGCCGGCGGCGAATTCCCCATTCCAACCGCACAAGGCATCAACGGCACCTCGGTCGAGTTCAAGTCCTACGGGGTCGGCCTCGCCTTCAGCCCAACGGTGCTGGAGGGCGGCCGGATTTCGATGCGAGTTCGGCCCGAAGTGTCGGAGATCTCGAGCGTAAACGCGGTGAGGATGAACGGGTTCGAGATACCTTCGCTCACCACCCGGAGGGCGGAGACGACGGTGGAGCTCGGCTCGGGCCAGAGCTTCATGATCGCAGGGTTGCTCAGCAACAGCAGCAACAACTCGATCGACAAGGCTCCTTTCCTTGGCGACCTGCCGATCCTTGGGGCGCTGTTCCGCTCGAACGGTTTCCGCCGGAGCCAGACCGAGTTGGTGATCGTCGTCACGCCCTACCTGGTCAAGCCGGTCAACGCTTCGCAGATCGCGCTTCCAACCGACGGCTACCGCTCCTCGCCGCATGCAGACCGGCTGCTTCGCAACACGGACCACGACAGTCGAAGCAGGGAGGCGCGGCCGATGCCGCGAATGGCGCCGCCGCAGACCGTTGCTCCCGGGCTAAGCACCGGCGCCGTAGTCCAGACTCCTCAGCCGCGAGCTGCCGCGCCGCAGCCTGCGGTCAAGCCCGGGTTTGGTTTCTGATGCCCCTCGGAAAGGACAGTTCAATGGCTCGCGTTCCATCCTTTGTCATCATTGCCGGCCTCAGCGCCCTCGCCGCGGGCTGCACCCCGCCCGTGATCACCCAGGGGCGCCTCGCGCCCAGTTACAACCCGTCCGTTTATTCCGTGCACCAGCCGGTCGTGCAGCGCAGCGACTATGTTCTCGATCTGGCGGCGAGCAACGGGCTTGCGCCCTCAGAGGCGGCGCGGCTCCAGGCATGGTTCGACGGACTGCAGCTTGGCTATGGAGACCGCGTCTGGGTGGACGAAGGCACCGCGTACGGCGGTGGCGCCCGGCAGGACGTCGCCGCGGTCGTCCAATCCTATGGGCTTCTACTGAGCGATGGCGCACCCGTCACGGCCGGCGCGGTTCAGCCGGGGACCGCCCGGGTCATCGTCAGCCGGACGAACGCGAGCGTTCCAACCTGTCCCGACTGGTCGGACGCACAGCCCGGTTCGCCGACCAGTCCCACTCACACCAATTACGGCTGCGCCGTGAATTCGAACCTTGCCGCGATGGTCGCCAACCCCATCGATCTCGTGCTCGGCCAATCCGGCACGGCCGATGCCGCGGCGGGGGCTCGAGCCGTCAAATCCTACCGCGACCGGCCGCAGAGCGGCGCGGCAGGCCAAGTGAAACCAGAGTCACCGGGTGGTAAACAATGAACGCTCATTTCGCTGCACGCGGAGCCACGCTCCGGGATCCCTTCACCGCCTACGTCTGCGACGAGGAGACGGCTGAGCTGCTCCGGCCGATCGCGGTCGAACATGGCTGGTCGCCGGAGAAGGTGAACAAGGGCGGCCTCGGCAACGCCGTCCAGTCGCTTTCGGTGTCGGCGAGCCCCAACGTCCTGTTCGTTGACCTCTCGGAGTCCGGGGATCCGCTCGGCGACATCAACGCTCTGGCGGAAGTGTGCGAACCCGGCACCGTCGTCATCGCGGCGGGACGCGTAAACGACGTCCGGCTGTACCGGGACCTCCTCGCCAGCGGAATTCAGGATTATCTGCTCAAGCCCTTCACCGCCGATCAGGTCCGCGACGCCTTCGCGCATGCCCAGATGGTGATTTCGGGACCCCGAGGGAACGAGCCGGCCGTCGAGCGGCCGCATGTCTCCGCGGCCGTGATCGGTGTTCGCGGCGGGGCCGGAGCGACGACGATCGCCTCCTCCCTTGCCTGGATGATGGGCGCACAGGCCGGCCGCACCACCGCGTTTCTCGACCTCGATATCCATTTCGGGACCGGCGCCCTCTCGCTCGATCTGGAGCCGGGGCGTGGTCTCACCGACGCGATCGAGAATCCGAGCCGGATCGACGGCCTGTTCATCGAGCGGGCAATGGTGCGCGCGAGCGAGAAGCTCAGCTTGCTCTCGGCGGAAGCCCCCATCAACCAGCCGATGATGACGGACGGGGCGGCTTTCTTTCAACTCCAGGAGGAGATGCGCAACGGTTTCGAGGCACTGGTGCTCGATCTGCCGCGGCCCATGCTGGTCCAGTACCCCCACTTGGTACAGGAGACCAATGTGGTCGTGCTGGTGGTCGAGTTCACCCTCGCCGCCACTCGCGACGCGATCCGGATATTGGCGTGGCTCAAGGCCAATGCGCCGCAAGCGCGGGTGATCGTCGTTGCCAACAAGGTTCACCCGGGGGGGATGCAGGAAGTGAGCCGGAAAGATTTCGAGAACTCCATCGAGCGTAAGGTCGATATCGTGCTCCCGTTCGACCCGAAGGCGGCAGCCCAGGCAGCAAAGCTCGGGCAACCGCTTGCGCAGGCGGCGAGCAGCGGCAAGCTCGCTCAGCCCATGGCTCAGATCGCGAAGGTGGCAGTGTCGTCCGTGGAAGCAAGTGGCGCGGAGGCGGAGGAACCGACGGCAGGCGGGTCGCTGCTTCAGAAGCTGGGGGGCTTCAAGTCGCTGGCGGCAAAGAAGCCCAACGTCGCAAAGGCGGCATAGCGGCCGACAGGATCGGCTCGGGCCGGAGATTGAAGAGGGCGAGATGCCGGATTTCTCAATGATGATTATCGCGCTTGGTCTGCTTTCGGCCCTCGGCATGGTCTTCTACGCCTTTGCCGGCCCTTCCCCCGCCAAGGCACAGGTGCGGCGGCTCGAGGGAGTGCGCGAGCGCCATAGCAAGTCCTCGGATGTGGTGGCCCAGGCGCAGCTCAAGCGGATCATCTCCGGCCGCAACACGAAGATGGATGGAGCGCTCCAGAAGCTCATCCCAAATCCGGCGCTGCTCCGCCTGCGCCTTGAGCGCTCCGGGAAAGGCTGGACGCTCAGCCAGTACGTGATCGCCTCGCTGGGCATTTGCGTCGGCGTCTGGGGCTTGATGATGCTCCGCGGAATGCCGTTCCTGCTGGCGCTGTTTACCGGCCTGTTCGCCGGGGTCGGGATCCCGCACCTGGTGATCGGCAAGATGATCAACCGCCGGGTTGCCCAGTTTACATCCAAGTTCCCCGACGCCATCGAGCTTATGGTTCGCGGCCTCCGCTCCGGCCTTCCCATCTCGGAGACGATGGGAATCGTGGCAAGCGAGGTTCCGGGCCCCGTGTCCGTGGAGTTTCGGGCCGTGTCGGACAAGATGAAGATCGGCCGAACGATGGAGGCCGCGCTTCAGGACACTGCGGATCGCCTCGGGACGCCAGAATTCCAGTTCTTCGTTATCACTCTGGCGATCCAACGCGAAACCGGCGGCAACCTGGCCGAGACTCTGGCGAACCTGGCCGACGTCCTCCGAAAGCGGGCGGCGATGAAGCTGAAGATCAGGGCCATGTCCTCTGAATCTAAAGCCTCTGCGTGGATCCTCGGGTCGCTGCCGTTCGCGGTTTTCGCGATCATCGCCATGGTGAACTTCGATTACATGGACGGCTTTTTCAGCGAGCCGCGCCTGATCGTGGCTGGCCTTGGCGGAATGGTGTGGATGGCGATCGGGGTCTTCATCATGGCCAAGATGGTCAATTTCGAAATCTGACGAGGGAAGGCGTTTAGAGATGGCACCTGCGAGCGGCCCGACCCTTCTTGGGATCGACGTGATCATGGTCGGGACGGTTCTTGCCGCCGTCGCGACCTTCGCGGTGCTCGTCGCCATCTATGCCGCCACCACGGTGCGCGATCCGATGGCGAAGCGGGTAAAGGCGCTGAACCAGCGGCGGGAGGAGCTGAAGGCCGGCATCGTCGCATCGGCCACGAAGCGCCGCAAGAAGATCACCAACAGGAACGAGGCGGCGGACAAGGTCCGAACCCTGCTCGGTTCGCTCAAGATGCTTCAGGACGAGCAGGTCGAAGCCGCGCAGCGCAAGCTGCTTCAGGCCGGCTACCGCTCGAAGGACCTCGCGTTCGTGGTGATCTTCGCCCGCTTCATCATGCCGCTCGTGATCGGCTCGACGATGATCGTCGGAGTGTACCTGCTAGACTGGTTCCCCGAATGGGGAGCGTTCAAGAAGTACGGCCTCGTCGCGGGATCTCTGATCGGGTCGTACAAGGCCCCGGACATCTTCATCAAGAACAAGATCACCAAGCGCAGCGCTGCGATCCGCAAGGGCCTCCCGGACGCGCTCGACCTCCTCGTCATCTGCGCCGAGGCGGGGCTGACCGTCGACGCCGCGTTCAGCCGGGTGGCGAGGGAGCTTGGAAGGGCCTATCCGGAGCTGGGCGACGAGTTTGCGCTCACCTCCATCGAGCTCGGCTTCCTGACCGACCGCCGATCCGCGTTCGAGAACCTTGCGACGCGGATCGACCTCGACGCGGTGCGCGGGGTGGTGACCACGATGATCCAGACCGAGAAGTACGGAACTCCGCTTGCGAGCGCGCTTCGAGTGCTTTCGGCCGAGTTCCGGAACGAGCGGATGATGCGCGCCGAGGAAAAGGCGGCCCGGCTTCCGGCGATCATGACCGTTCCTCTGATCTTCTTCATCCTGCCGGTGCTGTTCATCGTCATCCTCGGCCCCGCGGCCTGCGACATTTCGGACAAGTTCATCAACGCTTGAGCCGGGGGCGGAACAACCCGCCCCCTCGCTTATTATTCCTCCCGAACCACAAGGGAGGATGCGGATGCTTGACTGGACCACCACTCAGTGGGTGATTGTGGCGCTGGCCTTCCTGATCGGTCTGTTGGTGGGCGGGATGCTCTGCACCGGGCGCAAGTGGAAGCGCAGGTACCAGGAAGAAGCCGTCCTTCGAAAGGAGGAGGTGCGGCGCCGCGAGGAGCTCGAGCGGGCCCACAAGCACCACGAAGCGGAACTGATCGCCGCCAAGGCGCGCGCGGACCGGCCTACGACTTGAGCGCAGCCTGCGCAGCTGCGAGGCGGGCGATGGGGACCCGGTAGGGCGAGGCGGAGACGTAGTCCAGGCCGGTCTTCTCGCAAAAGGCGATCGAGGCGGGATCACCCCCATGTTCGCCGCAGATACCAAGCTTGAGGCCGGGCGAGGTTCCCCTCCCCCGCTCGGCCGCCAACCCGATCAATTGCCCCACTCCATCCTCGTCAATGCCGACGAACGGATCGCGCGCGAATATCCCCTTTTCGACATAGACGCCGAGGAAGCGGGCGGCGTCGTCGCGGCTGACGCCCAGGGTGGTTTGGGTGAGGTCGTTGGTTCCGAAACTGAAGAAGTCGGCTTCCTCGGCGATGCTCCCGGCCATCAGCGCCGCACGGGGCAGCTCGATCATGGTCCCGACCAGATATTCCACCGACGTGCCTTGCTCGTCGAACACCGCTTTGGCCGTGCGGTCGATCAGCTGGCGGATGATCTGCAGCTCGGCTTTCGTGGCCACGAGGGGCACCATCACCTCGGGGATCGGAGCCGCGCCGGTGGACTTGGCGACTGCGACCGCGGCCTCGAAGATGGCCCGCGCCTGCATCTCGTAGATTTCGGGATAGGTGATCCCGAGGCGGCAGCCGCGGTGGCCGAGCATCGGGTTGAACTCGTGAAGCTCGCTCACCCGGCGCTTCAGCACGTCCACCGACACTCCGGCCGTTTGCGCGACTTCGGCAAACTCTTCCTCGCCGTGAGGAAGGAACTCGTGGAGCGGCGGGTCGAGCAGCCGGATGGTGACCGGAAGCCCGGCCATGATCGCGAATATCTCCTCGAAGTCGCTTCGCTGTGCGGGAAGCAGCTTCTCGAGCGCGGCACGCCGACCCGCCTCGTCCTCCGCGAGGATCATCCGGCGCACGTTGGTGATCCGCTCGGAATCGAAGAACATGTGCTCGGTTCGGCAGAGGCCGATGCCTTCCGCTCCGAACTCGCGCGCAGTCCGGCAGTCGTTGGGAGTTTCCGCATTGGCCCGCACTCCAAGGCGCCGGACCTTGTCGGCCCATTCCATCAGAGTACCGAAATCGCCCGCCATTTCGGGCTGCACCGTCGGCACGGCACCGAGCATCACTTCGCCGGTCGAGCCGTCGATCGTGATCGTGTCGCCTTCCCGCACTTCGTGGCCGCCGACCCGGAAGAGCTTTGACTTGTAGTCGATCGCCACAGTGCCGGCGCCGCTGACGCAGGGGCGGCCCATTCCGCGCGCGACGACCGCTGCGTGACTGGTCATTCCGCCGCGCGCCGTGAGGATCCCGCGCGCCGCGTGCATTCCGTGGATGTCCTCCGGCGAAGTCTCGATGCGGCAGAGGATGGTGTCGCGGTTCTGCCCCGCCATGCGCTCGGCAGTGTCGGCGTCGAACACGGCCATTCCCGATGCGGCGCCCGGCGAAGCTGGAAGGCCCTTGGCGATGACGTTGCGCTCGGCTGCCGGGTCGAGCGTCGGGTGGAGGAGCTGGTCGAGCGCGGACGGGTCCACACGCAGGATCGCCTCCTCCTCGCCGATCAGCCCCTCGCCGGCCATGTCGACGGCGATCTTGAGAGCGGCCTTGGCGGTGCGCTTTCCCGATCGCGTCTGAAGCATCCACAGCTTGCCGCGCTCAACCGTGAACTCGATGTCCTGCATGTCGCGATAGTGGGTCTCGAGGAGGTCGAAGACCCGCGCCAGCTCGCCGTAGACCTCCGGCATCGCCTCCTCCATCGAGGGCGACTTGGCGCCGGCCGCCTCCCGCGCGGCGCGGGTCAGATATTGGGGAGTGCGGATTCCGGCGACCACGTCCTCCCCTTGGGCGTTGATCAGATATTCGCCGTAATAGGCCCGGTCGCCCTTCGAGGGGTCGCGGGTGAAGGCGACCCCGGTGGCGGACGTGTCGCCCATGTTCCCGAACACCATCGCCTGGACGTTGACGGCAGTGCCCCAGTCGTGGGGGATTCCATTGAGGCGGCGGTACACCTTTGCGCGGTCCGACTGCCATGACCCGAATACGGCGCCGATCGCGCCCCAGAGCTGCTCGTTCACGTCCTGCGGGAAGGGTGCGCCTCTAAGCTCCTCGACCAGCTCCCTGTAGCGGCGGACCAGCGCCTCCCAGTCGGACGCGTCGAGATCGGTGTCGAGGTGGACGCCCTTGTCCTCCTTGGCGATCTCGAGCGCTTCCTCGAACGCCCCGTGATCGAGGCCGAGGACGACGTTGGAGTACATCTGGATGAAGCGGCGGTAGCTGTCCCAGGCGAACCGCGGATCGCCCGAAGCGGCGGCGAGCCCCTGCACAGTCTTGTCGTTGAGGCCGAGGTTGAGGACCGTGTCCATCATCCCAGGCATGGAGACCCGGGCGCCGGAGCGCACCGAGACGAGCAGCGGATCTTCGTGATTGCCGAAGCCTTTGCCGGTCACGTCCTCGATATGGATCAGGCCGTCGGTGACTTCCTGCTGGAGCGAGTCCGGGAAGCGCTCGCCTTCCTCGTAATAGCGGGCGCACATCTCCGTCGAAATCGTGAAACCGGGAGGCACGGGCAGGCCGATCGAGGCCATTTCGGCCAGGTTCGCGCCCTTGCCGCCGAGCAGCTCCTTGTTCCCTCCCTCCCCATCGGAAACGCCGCCTCCGAAACGGTAGACATATTGAGTCACTGGGCGGCTCATTCGGCGGCTTTCCTGAACGGAACTTTCACAAGTTTCATACCCCCAGGAGCAGAAAAACCGCTGCCTTCAACCTTCGATCCTGGAGAAATCGGCCACTTTGTGAACCGCGTCGCGCATTCGGGTGAGGAGAGCGAGGCGGGCTTCGCGCTTTGCCGGGTCTGGATCATTGACGGTCACCTTGTCGAAAAATCTGTCCACCGGCGCACGGAGGCTCGCCAGAGCCGCCATCGCCCCTTCGAAATCCTCGGCCTCGATCGCGGCCGCAGCGGTGGGCGCCGCCGAATCGAGCGCGGCGATCAAGGCAGCTTCCTCAGGTTCGGGCGAATAGGACAGCGATTTTTCGCTATCCGTCATGCCGGCGGAGGCCGGCATCTCAGCGTGGGTTGCCCCGGTGTCCTCTCGTCCGGAGACACCGGCCTGCGCCGGGGTGACGGAGGTGTAGCCCTCCTTCTTGAGGATGTTCGAAGCCCGTTTGTACCCGGCGAGGAGGTCGGCCCCTTCCGCCGTCTCAACGAACGACTGCAGCGCCTTCACCCGCGCGAGCAGCCGAACGAGATCGTCCTCCCCCCCAAGCGCGAACACCGCGTCGATCAGATCGTGGCGAACGCCAGCCTCGCGCTGCTGGACCTTCAGGCGGTCGGCGAAGAAGTCGAGCAGTTCCGGGCTTATCCTCATGCGGAGGCCGTTCTCGACCACCAGCCGGATCACGCCGAGAGCAGACCGTCGAAGCGCGAAGGGGTCCTTGGACCCGGTCGGCGTCTCACCGATGGCGAAGAAGCTGCGAAGGCTGTCCAGCTTGTCTGCCAGGCTCACCGCCACCGTCACCGGGGCGGTGGGCACTTCATCCCCCTGCCCCACCGGCTTGTAGTGGTCGCGGATTGCGTCGGCCACCTGGTCCGGCTGGCCCTGGGCTCGGGCCAGGTAGCCGCCGATGACGCCTTGCAGCTCGGGAAACTCGCCGACCATTCCCGTCACGAGATCGGCCTTCGAGAGGCGGGCGGCGGTTTCGGCTTGGTCCGCTAGAAAACCCTCTCCCTGAGGGAGAGGGTTGGGTGAGGGTTTACGATCCTGGAGATTATCCGCTGAGATCGGACGCTCGCTGGACGCTCGCTCCCCCTCACCCCAACCCTCTCCCCCCTGGGGAGAGGGAGAAGCGACAACGCCCTCCTCCACCAGCCATCTCGCCAGTTTCGCGACGCGCTCGACCTTGTCGGCGACGGTGCCGAGCTTTTCGTGGAAGACGATCTGGCCGAGCTTGGCGGCCTGGTCCGCGAGCGGGATCTTCAGATCCTGTCCCCAGAAGAATTTGGCGTCGGACAGGCGGGCCGAGAGGACGCGCTCATTGCCCGCGACGATGGAGGCGCCGCCATCGGCTGCGTCGATATTGGCGGTGCAGACGAAATTGGGAGCAAGCTTCCCCTCCCCGTCCACAAGCGCGAAATATTTCTGGTTGGTGCGCATGGTGAGCTGGATCACCTCGCGCGGAACTTCGAGGAATGCGGGATCGAAGGCCCCAAGCAGCGGCACCGGCCACTCGGTGAGGCCGGCA
>DASYWC010000168.1:0-6794 GCA_035936615.1 Allosphingosinicella sp.
ACGTTCTTCGACGCCTGCTTCTTGATCTGGTTGGTGAGCGAGACCGAGGCCTTCATTCCAAGCGGCACCGCCCGGAAGCCGGGCTGCTTGGCGGCCGCCGAAAGGGTGTCCAGGTTCTTTCCGGAAGCCGCGAACAGGCGCTTGGCGGCATCGTTGGTGAGCCAGCCGACCACCTTCGACTGGTCCATGTGCCCGCCCGGATCGTCCATATTGTACTGGGCGCCGGTCCAGGAGGACTGGACGACGTTCCAGCCGTAGGAGGCTGGAGCGGTGTCGTGGACGATGAAGGCGGCCGCCGCGCCCTGGCGGGCAGCTTCCTCATATTTGTAGGTCCAGCGGCCGTAATAGGTCATCGCCTTGCCGTTGAACGGGCCTTCGAGTGTCGGGTTTTCGTAATCGGGATCGTTGACGAGGATGACGACGGTCTTCCCCTTCACGTCCACGCCCGCATAGTCGTTCCAGCCGCGCTCGGGAGCGTTGATCCCGTAGCCGACGAAGACGATGTCGCTGTTTGCGAGATCGACCCTCGGCTGCACCTGGTAAGTGTTGGCGACCATGTCGGTCCGGTGCTGGAAGGTCAGCGGCTGCGAGCCGCCGGTGATGCGCAGAGCCGTCGGAGTGGCGGTCATCTCGACCAGCGGCACGTTCTGGAACCAGCTGCCCTTGTTGCCGGGCTGGAGGCCCGTCTGGGCGAAGCGCCGGGCGATCAGGTTGACGGTCTTTTCCTCGCCAGCCGTTGTCGGAGCGCGGCCTTCGAACTCGTCCGACGCCAGCTGCTGGGTCACCGTCTTGAGCGTGTCCAGCGAGATTTGCGGCTGGCCTTCCGGAGCGGTGGCGACGGTGGCGCAAGCGGTGAGGGCAAGGGTGCCAAGCAAGGTAATAGAGGCGGTTCGCAACGACATTCTCTTCTCCGTCAGCCCCCGGGGCGCTTGTGGCAGCAAGTTTTTACAGGCGCAAGGCAGGCGCGAAAAAGGCGGCCCCCGCAGGAGCCGCCTCTTGAGAAGAGTCGAGGAACAGGTCTTAGCGCGAGTAGAACTCGACCACGAGGTTCGGCTCCATCTTCACCGGATAGGGCACTTCGTCGAGCGTCGGGACGCGGTTGAAGGTGACCTTGGTGGCTCCGTCCGGAACGACATAGTCAGGGATGTCGCGCTCGGCGAGGCTCTGCGCTTCCATGACCAGCGCCATCTCCTGCGCCTTGGGCCCAAGCTCGATCACGTCGCCGACGTTCACCCGCCTGGACGCGATGTTGCACTTCTCGCCGTTCACGCGGATGTGGCCGTGGTTGACGATCTGGCGGGCCGACCAGATGGTGGGAGCGAACTTGGCGCGGTAGACCACCATGTCGAGGCGGCGCTCGAGGAGGCCGATCAGGTTCTGCGAAGCGTCGCCCTTCATCCGGCTCGCCTGCTGGAAGGTCTGCTTGAACTGCTTTTCGGTGACGTCGCCGTAATAACCCTTAAGCTTCTGCTTGGCGCGAAGCTGGATTCCGAAGTCGGAGACCTTGCCCTTGCGGCGCTGGCCGTGCTGCCCGGGGCCGTATTCGCGCTTGTTGACTGGGCTCTTGGGGCGTCCGAAGACGTTCTCGCCCATCCGGCGGTCGAGCTTATACTTGGCGCTTGAGCGCTTCGACATGACTTACTCCAATTTGCTGTGCCCCTTGAGGGGCCGTGGTCCCGGACACGCACCGCCCGATCTGATACCGGACGCGGCCGCCGCTTCACCGGGAATGCGGAGCCAATTGCGAAGGCGGGCACATGGCCGCTGGGGCCACGGAAGTCAACCTCGACAGGCGGTACCGCGGCGCTAAAGGAGGGGCATGAGCGACGAGAGAGTGCTTCCAGCCGACTGCCAGAGCATGGACGAGGTGCGAGACGGGGTGGACCGGCTGGACCGGGAGATCGTGGCGCTGCTTGGCGAGCGGTTCCGCTACATGGAGGCTGCGGCGAGGATCAAGCCGGACCGGGCGGCGGTACGGGACGAGCGGCGCAAGGCCGACGTGCTCGCCAAGGTTGAGGCTTCGGCGGCCAAGGCGGGTGCGCCCGCCGAGCGGGTGGCGGCGCTTTACGAGGCGCTGGTGGAAGCGTCGATCGCCTACGAATTCGAGCGGTTCGACCAGACTCGCGGCTAACGCCTGCGCGGGTTCACCAGCGCGCGGATCATTCCTCGAAGCGCCTGGATCTCGCGGTTGGACCAGCCGGCCTTGGAGAGGATCGTGCGCATCGTCTTCTTCGTGGCCGGGACCCGGTCGGGCGGGAAATAGTAGCCGGCGTCGGTGAGCGCCTCGTCCATCTGGCGGATGAGGCCTTCGAGCTGTTCCTGGGTGGCGCGCGGTTCGGCTGGTTCGCCTTCGGTCGGGACTGCGAGCCGTTCGAGCTTCGACCATTCGTAGGCGACGAGGATCACCGCCTGGGCAAGGTTCAGCGACCGGAAGTGCGGGTTGACCGGAACCGTCAGGATCTTCTGGGCGATCGCGGCTTCCTCCGTCTCCAGGCCAGAGCGCTCGGCCCCGAACAGGATCGCGGAGGGGCCGCTATTGGTTCGGATCTCCCGGGCGGCCTCTTCGGGCGTGACGACCGGGATCACCAGCTCGCGCTTGCGGACGGTGGTGGCGTAGACGAACGGGCAGTCGGCCACCGCTTCGGCGACGCTGTCGAACACCCGGGCTTGTTCGAGGACGATGTCGGCGCCCGAAGCGGCTGGTCCGGCGGAAGGGTTCGGCCATCCGTCCCGGGGAGCGACGAGCCGCAGGTCCGTAAGGCCGAAGTTCAGCATACCCCGAGCGGCCTTGCCGATGTTCTCGCCGAGCTGCGGGCGGACGAGGACGATTGCTGGGGCTCGCGATACACCGCTGCCTGGTGCCTCGGCTCCGCTCGGCAGGGTGTCTCGACTTCGCTCGACATGAACGGGGGAGGAAAACACATTTTCCGTTCGCCCCGAGCGAAGTCGAGGGGTCCTGCCGAGCGAAGCCGAGGCGCGCGCGTTGCGCTCCTTCGGAGGCATCGCGGCCCTGCTCAGCTTCTGCCAATCCCCAGCTATCAAAGCTTCCTTCTTTGCCCGGGACCAGCTCTTGATCTTGAGTTCGGCCTCCAGAGCCTCGGCTCGGGTTGGGAACTCATCCGCCCACACCAGCTCCAGCGGCCGCTTGTCGTGGGTATAGCCCTTGATCGCGCCACTCTGATGTTCGGCAACGCGGCGATCCAGATCGTCGGTATGGCCCGTATAGTAGATGCCGTTTGAGAGGCGGAGGATGTACGTCCAGAAGCTCATTTGCCTGCCGCCAGATCTCGGCTGCGCTCGATTGGGTGTCTCGACTTCGCTCGACACGAACGGTTGGGGGAGATCACGGGTTTTCGCCGGCCTCCGCCACCGTCCCGGCAAAATCCTCGAAATCCTTGGCTTCGCGGAAGTCCTTGTAGACGCTGGCGAAGCGGATGTAGGCGACGGTGTCCAAGGCCTTGAGGCCGTTCATCACCATCTCTCCAATGGTGGCCGACGCGATTTCGGTTTCGCCGCTGGTTTCGAGCTGGCGCTGGATCGACGAGAGGAGCTTGTCGATGCGCTCCTGGGGCACCGGCCGCTTGCGAAGCGCTATGGAGACGGAGCGTTCGAGCTTACCGCGGTCGTAGGGCTCACGCCGGTTCTCGGACTTCACCACGGTCAGCTCGCGAAGCTGGATGCGTTCGAACGTGGTGAAGCGGGCGCCGCAATCCTCGCACTGGCGGCGCCGCCGGATCGAGGAGCCATCCTCGCTCGGGCGGCTGTCCTTTACCTGGCTGTCCTCGTGGGCGCAGAAGGGGCAGCGCAATTAGTGCCCCTGGTAGATGGGGAAGCGGGCGCAGAGGTCGCGCACCCGCGCCTTGACCTCCGCTTCGACGCGGTTGTCGCCGCCTTCGCCGTTGGAGCGTACGCCCTCCAGCACGTCTGCGATCATGTCGCCGATCTCGCGGAATTCCTGCACTCCAAAGCCGCGGGTGGTTCCTGCGGGCGAGCCGACGCGGATTCCGCTGGTCTTCAATGGCGGAAGCGGATCGAACGGGATTCCGTTCTTATTGCAGGTGATGGAGGAGCGTTCGAGCGCTTCGTCCGCGTCCTTGCCGGTGATCCCGAGAGGGCGGAGATCGACAAGGGCAAGGTGGGTGTCGGTTCCGCCCGCAACCAGGTCGGCGCCGCGCTCCTTGAGCTTGCCGGCAAGGGCCTTGGCGTTCTCCACGACCGCGCGCGCATAGGTCTTGAAATCGGGCTGCAGAGCTTCGCCGAACGCGACCGCCTTGGCGGCAATGACGTGCATCAGCGGCCCGCCCTGGAGGCCGGGGAAGACTGCGGAGTTGATCTTCTTGGCGATTGCCTCGTCATCGGTCAGAACCATTCCTCCGCGCGGGCCCCGAAGGGTCTTGTGGGTGGTGGTGGTGACGACATGGGCGTGGCCGAAAGGGGTCGGGTGCTCGCCGGCCGCGACCAGGCCCGCGAAATGGGCCATGTCGACCATCAGCAGAGCGCCTACGTCGTCGGCGATTGCGCGGAAGCGGGCGAAGTCGATGTGGCGCGGATAGGCGGAGCCTCCGGCGATGATCAGCGTGGGGCGGTGCTCGCGAGCGAGCATCTCCACCTGGTCGAAGTCGATCTGGTGGTCGTCGGGGCGGACGCCGTACTGGATGGCATTGTACCATTTGCCGGACATGGCCGGCTTGGCGCCGTGGGTGAGGTGGCCGCCGGCGTCGAGCGAGAGGCCCATGATCGTGTCGCCAGGCTTGGTCAGCGCGAGCATGACCGCTCCGTTGGCCTGGGCCCCTGAGTGCGGCTGGACGTTGGCGAAGCCGCAGTTGAACAGCTGCTTGGCTCGCTCGATTGCGAGGGTCTCGACCGAGTCCGACGGAGCGCAGCCCTGGTAGTAGCGGCGGCCGGGATAGCCTTCGGCATATTTGTTGGTGAGGACCGAGCCCTGCGCTTCCAGCACGGCTCGCGAGACGATGTTTTCCGACGCGATCAGCTCGATCTGGTTCTGCTGCCGGTCGAGCTCGGCAGCGATGGCGTCGGCCACAGCACTGTCGGCGGACTTGAGGCCTTGCGTGAAGAAGCCTGCGGGCCGGACGTCAGAAAGGTCGTTGGCTGGGCGGGTGCTCATGCTGGCTCTTTCGAGAAGTTGGGGTTTGAGAGTTTCTGCACCCGATGAAGGTGGCGGTCGCCCCCGAACGGGGTCGAGAGGAACACGTCCACGCATTCCTTGGCCATCGCGATCCCGATCAGGCGGGCGCCCATCGCAAGGACGTTCGCGTCATTGTGCTCGCGCGCCAGCCGGGCGGAAAGGGGTTCGGAGACCAAAGCCGCCCGCGCGGCTGGGTGGCGGTTGACCGCGATCGAGATGCCGATGCCGGAGCCGCAGACGGCTACGCCCTTGGTGGCAGCGCCGGAAGCGATGGCTTCGGCGATCTTGTAGCCGTAGTCCGGGTAATCCACGGGATCCGCCCCTCCGGGGCCGAGGTCGACCACCTCCTGGCCGTTGCCGCGCATGTGCTCGACCAGTGCTGCCTTCAGCTCGATTGCAGCATGATCGGAAGCAATGGCAATGCGTTCGGCCACGCTGACGGACTCCATGAGGTGGAGGCACATCTTCTAGTGGAGCGGGGCCGTCTTTGCTACCAGCTATCGCGGCTGGAGCATCTTTTCCTGTGGACGAAAATGCAGTGGCTCAGGCCGCCAGCCGCATCTCCATCCGGTCCCAGATCTCGACCAGAGCGGTGGCGAGTTCGCGCATCATGGCTTCGTTGTGCTGGGGCCCGGGGGTGAATCGAAGGCGCTCGGTGCCGCGCGGGACCGTCGGGTAGTTGATCGGCTGAACGTAGACGCCGTATTCGGCGAGAAGGATGTCGCTGATCCGCTTGGCGGTCACAGGGTCTCCGACCATCAGCGGCACGATGTGCGTGGTGGACGGCATGACCGGCAGCTGCGCCTCGGCGAAGATGCGCTTCAACATAGCGGCATTCGCCTGCTGAGCCTCGCGCTCCTGGCAAGAGGTCTTGAGATGCCGGACGCTTGCGAGCGCGCCCGCGACCAGCACCGGCGACAGGGAGGTGGTGAAGATGAAGCCGGGAGCGTAGCTTCGGATCACGTCGATGACGTTCTTGTCGGCAGCGATATAGCCGCCCATCACCCCGATCGCCTTGCCGAGCGTGCCTTCGATCAGGTTTACCCGGTGGGCGACTTGGTCGCGCTCTGAGATGCCGCCGCCGTGCGGGCCGTACATTCCGACCGCGTGGACTTCGTCGAGATAGGTGAGGGCGCCATATTTGTCGGCCAGATCGCAGATCGCTGCGATCGGAGCGACGTCGCCGTCCATCGAATAGACGCTTTCAAAGGCGATCAGCTTGGGAGCGTCTGCGGGCGCGGCCGCGAGCAGTTCCTCGAGGTGGGCGAGGTCGTTGTGGCGGAAGACATGCTTCTCGCAGCCGGAGCTTCTTATGCCCGCGATCATCGAGGCGTGGTTCAGCTCGTCCGAGAGGACGATGCAGCCGGGCAGGATCTTGGCCAGGGTCGAAAGCGTCGCTTCGTTGGAGACGTAGCCCGAGGTGAAGAGGAGCGCCGCTTCCTTGCCGTGCAGGTCGGCAAGCTCGGCTTCCAGTTCGACGTGATAGTGGGTGTTGCCGCCGATATTGCGCGTTCCGCCGGAGCCTGCGCCGACATCGTGAAGCGCTTCTTCCATCGCTTCGATCACCTTGGGGTTCTGCCCCATTGCGAGGTAGTCGTTGGAGCACCAGACGGTGATCGGCTTGGGGCCGTTATGGCCGGCAAAGCAG
>DASYWC010000169.1:0-3672 GCA_035936615.1 Allosphingosinicella sp.
GCCACGTACTGCAGCGAGTAGAAGTCACCGAGGACGTGCAGCCGGACCAGGTACCCGCCCGGGTGCGCCGCCTGCAGCGCCTTGAGTTCATCCCAAAGCCGCTCCTCGAGCTCGGCGCCGGCGACAATACGCTCCGCCGCCTGCATGTTGTTCCCGTAGCAGAAGCCCCAGGCCTTGCACGTGGAGGGGCACGTCGCCCGCTCCTCGAGCGTCAGAGTGAAGATGGGCCAGCCGCGTCGAGCCCCTTTGTCGACAATCTTGCCGATCTTGCGGCTTTGGTGGCCCGTCTTGAGGACGCGCTGGACCTCCGAGGGATCGAACACCCGGCTAGGGAACATCGTGCGCCCCGTCCGAAACGCCGGATGCAGCGAGGAAATCTCAATGCCGTTGCCCTTGGGGACAATGGTCGGGTGGCGCCGTAGCGCAGAAGCCTTCATGCCGCCTCGTCGAGCAGCTCGGCCGAGCACTCCGCCCAGGCCTTCTCGAACACGCGAGCAGCTGCATGGGCACGTCGAAGCAGCGGATCCTCGCCAATGGCCTGGTGAATGTCCTTCACCCACTCGGCCTGCGCGGCTCCGCCAACCATCTCCGTCATGACGCCGAACATTTCGCTTTCACGCCAGCCGGGCCCGAAGCGCTTCAATTCTTTGGCGACGATCGCGGCAATGCCGGGGAAGATGGAGCCACCATAGCGGAGCACCTGGCCCTTGTAGGATTGCGAAAGCACGTCGAGAGCTGCCACCAAGACGGTTTCCCCGTGCTCGCGGAGGCACCGCTGCAGGCCACCGATGTTTCCGACGGCTCCCGGGGCCATGCACTGGTTGTTGGACGTGCGGGCAAGCTCGAGGTCTGTCTCCTCGAGCGCGCGGCGGATGGTGACCGCAGCTTCGTCGCCAGCCAGCAGTGCGGCCTTGAAGATATCGAGCGCGCCCAGGGGCCGCCGGTTCTGGTTCAGCGCGACGAAGGATGCTGCTTCCTCCGCGGCATTCGCATAGCTGGCAACGACGCAGGGTAGCTGCCAAATGTCGCCGCGCAGCTTGGCCGCCTCGAGCCGGTGCTGGCCATCGACAACGTACAGACCGCCATCGGCGCGTCTAGCTACGATGAGCGGCTGACAAAGACCCCAATCCCAAAACATAGCGATGCGGCGAATGAGCGTCTTACTTGGGCCCGTCTCAAGAGTACGCTGATAGTCTTGGTCGATCTGCAGCTGCTCCGGCGAGCAATACTGCAGCACCGGCATAGAACCGACCGGCGGATTTACTTTTAGGCGTGATGTGGCTGGTCTACTCATTTTCCTGTCCCCTGGCTGTGAACTATTCGGATGCGAGCACGGCGAGCGCCTGGTCGACGTCGCGGGCGAGGCCGTAGAGCCCACCGGCCCTACGGAACGCTGCTTCGAACTTGCGCTGTTGCTCTGATTGCCGACCGCTGCTGGTCTTGGTTTCGATCGCGAACGCGCGGCCGCGCTGCAGACCCATAATATCGCCCGAGCCTGGCAATCCGAACGAGACGGGCCGCGCCTCGAGCAGGATAACCATCCCGGGCGTGACGCGGACCATGGAGCCGACGCCCACCTTCATGCGCTCGTTCGACTGCCAGGCCATGCCCGTGTTGTTGCGCCAGGCCATGACGTCCGGCAGCGCAGAGACGGCGATCAACGCCTCATTGAGGATCCGTTTCTCACTGGCCATTGAGCAGCTCCGCGAGCTCGCAGAGCTTCGACACCTTCTCACGCTGCTTGTCGGTGAGGCGGTTGTCCTTGACGACGCACTCGCGCACCCAGGCGACGACCTTGTCGATATCGGTCATTCGCGCGTCGCCGCCGCCCATCAGGTCGCGGAAGTCGAACGCCGGTCTAGGCGCATGTCTCATGCGGTGGCTCTCCTTGGCTGTGAGGCGTGGGAGCGGCGTGCTGCGAAGAAGCGACCGCTGCGCTGGTCCAGCTTCATCTTCGCCCAGCCGCTCGGGTTGGCGTATCCGCGAGCCCGGCCCAGGCGGATCAGCTCCGCCATGGTGGTCGCGGCGCGTTCCTCTGCTTTGCGCTGCTCCGTCGCCCGGTTCTTCGCGGCGAGGCGCTCGAGCTCGAACAGTTCGCCGTCCTCGGTGGCGGCGGCGCGGGCCTGGGCAGGGAATTCATGGCCGCACCCCGGGCAGATGGCGGTGCCGGAGGCGCTGACACGGTAGCAGTCGGGGCACTGGCGGATCGAGAAGGCGTCGTCGCTGCTCTTGGTGCGGCCGCCCTTCTTTCGACCCTCGAGCGTCCATTCGCGCTCGTCGTCGGGAAGGCCGTGGGTGAAGGCGTTCCCCGCATGATCGGCGATGATCGCCTGGTCCTTGCCCGGGAAGATGCGGAGCGCCCGGCCGACCTGCTGCAGGAACAGCGCCAGGCTCTTGGTGGGGCGGGCGAGCCCGGCATAGACCAAACCCGGCACGTCGAAGCCTTCGCCGAACAGGTCGACGTTGACCATCATGTCGAGATCGCCGGCGCGGAAGGCGCCGACGATCGCGGCGCGCTCCTTGTCCGCCATTGAGCCGTCGACGTGAGCGGCCCGCACCCCTTCGGCAGCGAAGGCTTCGGCCAGGTGACGGCTATGTTCGCGGGAGACGGCGAAAACGACGCCCTGCTTGCCGCGCGCGAGGCGGAGGTAATGCTCTACGACGTCGCCGATCAGCTTGGGCTTGTCCATGAGCTCGCCGAGCTCGCCGCGGTTGAAGTCGCCAGCCCGTGTCGGCACGCCCACCAGGTCAGGCTTGCCTGGGGCGAAGTAGCGGTAAGGGGAGAGGAACCCGCGCGCGATCAGCTCCGCGACGGTGGGCCCTTTGACCATGACGTCGAAGTAATCCTTGAGCCCTCGCCCATCGAGGCGCTCCGGAGTGGCGGAGAGGCCAATCTGATAGGCGTCAGGGAAGGCGCGGAAGATCGTGTCCCAGGTCGTCGCCGTGGCGTGGTGGCATTCGTCGGTGACGACCAGGTCCGGCGCCTTGATGTGCTCGAGCCGGTTGGCGAGCGTCTGGACGCCGTTCAGGCAGACGAGCGCGTGCGGGTTGAACGGCAGGCCGGCGGCGATGAAGCCGTGAGGAATGCCGACGTCCCCGAAGGTGCGGCTCGTTTGCTCGATCAGTTCCTTGCGGTGGACGTTGAAGTGAGAGCGCAGGCCGCGCTTAGCCGCACCTCCGAGCATTTCGGCGGCCATGACAGTCTTGCCGCCGCCCGTGGGGAGCTGCAGCAGGACTCGGCGGCGACCCTGGCGCATGTGCGCCCTGGCCTCCTCCAGCATCCTCGACTGATAGTCGCGAAGCTCCACGGATCAGGCGGCCTTCGCCCCCGCCGCCCGTGCCATGGCGACGTCGTCGTTCAGGCTGGCTGCGTCGATCCGCCCCTCGGATAGCTTCTCGATTGTGAGCGCGACGCTGACGGAGCCGCAGCGATTGTCGCGCTCTATTTCGCTCGCGTGGCCCTTGCTCTTGATGCCGATCGTCGCGGCGAACTCCTCGAGCGTCTGCCCGAGCTCCTTTCGCAGCTCCGCGATGCCGAAATTCTCGTTGTTCATTGGTGCGCCCGGTCTAGTGGGTGGGGCACGAATGTTCGGTCATTTCGAACAAACGGTCAAGCGCGGATATTCGAAATAGGCTAAATGACTTTTTAACGGTTTGTTCGGATACTCCGAA
>DASYWC010000170.1:0-11600 GCA_035936615.1 Allosphingosinicella sp.
GGGACGAGCGTGGCTACGAGATCGCCCTTTCGCGGCCTGCAGCCGACGCCCCCGAGGAAGCGTCTTCGTCCACAGCTCAACGGCACCAGTTCCCGGAACAGCTAACGGTTTCCGCTCAGGGCGCGGAATCTCCCGTTCGCCTTGGCGACCCGGAGATGGCGTCACTGGCTATCGTATTGGCCTCTGAAGGAACGCGTTGGCGGGTCGATTACGACGGCATCAATGCCGTAGCGACGCCCGATGTCTAGCCCAACTTCGCCTCGAGCCGATCCGAACGGCTTCAGCCTCATCGAGGTGCTGGTCGCCTTGATGGTACTGGCAGTAGCGTCGGTTGGCCTGATCGGAGCGACTGAAGCCTATATCGACACAGTCGACGCCGCAGAGAAGCGCGCGCTTGCCCAATGGGTGGCCGAAAACAAAATCGTCGAACTCACCGTCTCCGGCGAACTTCCGAAGGCGCAGGAGCTGATCCAGTCGATGGGCCGCACATGGAAGGTCCAGGTCGCCACTCGCCCGAGCACGGACACGGCTTTGCTTGCGCATGAGCTGTACGTGTCTGAACCCAACTCGGACACGCCGATCATAGCGATGGATTTCTTCACTCCCTCAGGGGAGGTCCAATGACCCCGCGGGAGGCCAGGTTCGCGATCGACGGAGTGACGAGCCTGGTCATCGTGTCGGTGGCCGCAGCGGCGGCCATCCTGACCTGGCGGGTTCTTGGCAGTTCCTACACCGTGTCGCCGGTCAGAACGGGGCTGGCCGGCTACTCGGCACTAGGGCCGGCGCCCGACCTTCTACCTATTTCCAACGTGCCCCCTTTCGGCCGCCCGGTCGTGATGACGGAAGCGCCCGAAGCACTGTCGAAGCTCGTCCTCAGGGGCATCGTGCTGTCCGATCCTGCTTGGGCCTCTACCGCGCTCATCGAAGGAGAGGGTGGTGTCGGTGCGGCGTTCAAGGTTGGAGAGCTCCTGCCGGGCGGCGCGCGCCTGGAGCGGATCGATTCTGACTACGTGGTGTTGAGGATTGGAAGCCAATTGGTTCCCCTCTATTTCCCCGAGGACGAACGCGCGAAAAAGCCGCTCGTCGCCGGCAGTTCGGACCCGGGCGCCGGAGTGGCTGCCGAAGCTCCTGCGGACACCTCGGGCCGCGATGCCATTCGAGCTCTGCTGGCACCCGGCGTCCGCGGAGGGGAGGGGGGAAACACATCTCCTGCGCCTCCTCCTGCAGCGCCGAGCCGCGGCACCTCGACCTTCATTGACAACCTTGATGCCACTGCTACACCTCAAGGTTACAAGCTGGGGCAGAACATGAGCCCGCAGGGGCGGCAATTTGGATTGGCCCCCGGTGACGTCGTAGCAACGGTGAACGGGATTGGCGCAACCCGGTTCGCGAATGATCCCGACGCCATCGCACGTGCCACCTCGACGGGCCAAGCTCAACTGGTAGTGCTTCGCGGCGGAAACAAAATCACCGTAACAGTGCCTGTTCGGTAAGGAGTAGTGCTTTGCGTCTGAGCCGTTTCTCCCATGCACTCCTGATCGGCAGCGTCTTACTGGCGGTGCCCGGCTTCTCCGCTCAACAAGGGGGCGTCCGATCTGCGACAATAAACTTGCGCAATGCGGAAATCGAACAGGTGGCGGAACAGGTGTCGCGCCTCACCGGGCGGACCATCGTCCTGGACCCGAACGTCAAAGGGCGTGTTTCGGTGGTGTCTGCCACCCCCTTGGGGCCGGCCGGCATCTGGGATCTCTTCCAGTCGGTGTTGAGAGTCCAGGGGTTCACGGCGGTGCAAAGTGGACGCATCTGGCGGATCGTTCCTCAGGCCGCTGCCGTCCAGGGCGGGTCGAGAGTGGTCGCCGGTCGAAGCGGACGCACAGGGGAGATCGTGACCCGGACCATCCGCCTGGGGGCGCTCCCTTCGGCCGACGCAGTGCGAATATTGCGGCCGCTCATATCCCAGTTCGGGAGCATCGAAGCGTCGACCCGGCCGAACGCGGTCATCATCACCGACTACGCAGAGAATATTCAGCGGCTGGTTCGGGTTGTCGAGGGCCTGGACAGCGGCGGCGGCGAAGCAAGCACGTCATTCCAGAGCATACCGCTTGGCAATGCGAGTGCCGAAGACGTCGGCCAGGCGATTCAGCGCATTCTCGGGGACGAAGCTTCCGGAGGCCCCAGAGTGGCGGTGGACCCGAGCAGCAACGTGGTTCTTGTCCGGGGAACGCCGGCAGCCATCAGCGAGGCTCGGCGGATCGCGAGCCTCCTCGACAGGCCCCGCAGCGCCGCCCTCACGACACGAGTGTTCCGGCTGCGCTTCAGCGACGCTGAAACGATCAGCGCCGTCCTCAACGGTTTGCTTGGTGGAGGGGGGCAGGTGGCGAGAAACCCCGTTGCCCGAAGTCTCTCCGAGCAGAAGGCCGATCCCCCGATCGGAGCCGGGAACGTCAATCGCTTCGACACAGTGCCGACGCCTGCGCAGTTGACGGAACGGATCAGCAATGCTCCTGCCGCGATCGTAGCATCTGGCGCCAACGCCGACGTCGCGATCCAGGCGGCACCGGAGCTCAACGCCATCGTGGTGCGGGGGTCTCCCGCGGCAATCGCCACCGTGGCTGCCCTTATCGATGAGCTCGACGTGCGGCGGCCCCAGGTGACGATCGAGGCGGCCATCGTCGAGATCGCGGGGGATGTGGCAGAGCAACTCGGTGTCCAGATCGGCCTGGGCTCGGCTGCGGGGCTTGGCACCTCGGCCGGAACTTCCTTCTCCAATGCCGGGGTCTCTCTCCGGGATATATTGACGGCCATCGGCGCTCCGGGCGGATCAGTGGGGGGCGATGGAGTATCGGTCAGCATCGGGAGCAGGGGCGACTTCAACCTCCTCGTTCAGGCCCTCGGGCAATCGAGCAAGGCGAACCTGCTGTCCACTCCCAGCTTGACCACTCTCGACAACCAGCCCGCGGAAATCGTCGTTGGCCAGAACGTGCCGTTCCGGACCGGAAGCTTCACGACCGAGGGGAACAGCCGAGATCCCTTCACCACCATAGAACGGGAGGACGTCGGCATCACATTGCGCGTCGTGCCTCGAATTCACGAAGGCGACGTGGTCCAGCTCGAAGTCAGCCAGGAAGTCTCGTCGCTCGTCAATGCAACAGTGCCGGGCGCTGCGGATTTGATTACCAATCGTCGCAGCATCAAGACGACAGTTCTTGCCGACGATGGCGAGACGATTGTGCTCGGCGGCTTGATCACGGACGACCGCCTCTCGTCGCGAAGCAAGGTGCCGGTCCTGGGGGACATCCCCGTGGTCGGAGAATTGTTCAAGAGCCGCCGGGAAAACCAGACCAAGCGCACGCTGTTTCTATTTCTCCGCCCGACCATATTGCGCGGGCGCGAAGACGTCGCGGCCGAAGCCGAGTCCCGCTACTCACGGCTTCGCGCGGAAGAGCTTCTGCAGGAACAGACCAAGGACCTTCTTGCCAACCCTCCCGGCCCAAGGCTGCCGGTCCAGCTGAAAGGCGTGTACTGACCTAGCCGGGGTAGCCGAAGGTGAGGCTTGAGAAGGTCGTATCGAAATCGGCTTTCGGATTGCCTGTGATGGGCTTGGTCCAGACAACGTTCAAAAGCCATTTGCCTCTCGACGGAATCTCGAAGCTGCTTCTGCCGTTGCGGTCGGTCCGCTTCATAGCGACGGGGCGTGCGTCGGCATCCAGGTTGGTGAGCTTCACCAGCGCACCAGGAAGCGGCTTACCTTCGTAATATACTCTCACCGGCAGCGTTCTCGACGATCCCAGAGCATAGGGATGGCGCTCCGGAACGATCTCCAGGTCGAACCCGATGCGGCGAGTGGCGGCGCCGACAAGCCTTGGATTGAAGGGGCCGTTTTGTATCAGCGTCTTTGCGCGGCGGCTGAAAATCTCGCGTCCGGCCTTTTGAACGGCTTTATTCGCCGCACGATGCCGGATGGCCGGCGTCAATCCTTCCTCGACCAGAAATTCGTTGAAGCGCGCTGCAGGGAGGGTGCTCTCCGCATAGTTGCTTTGCATGGCGACGACGTGTGAGCCCGGCTGCTGAAGGCTGAAGGGGAAAGCTGCGCTGCCACCGGCTCTGATCCGGGGCCGGAGATCTAGAACGCGCCCGTCCGGGAGGAAATTCCTGAACAGGATGATCCGGTCGGGTCTTATCCCCCAATTCTCCCTGTCCTTGCCGTGACCAACCAGGATGTAGGCGGCCGCGGGAGAGTTTGGCTCAACCCAGAAACTCGAGGGTTGCAGCCACAGATCGTGTCCCAAAGCGGGGGCGCCGATCAGCGCAGATACTGCAACGAAAATGTGTCTACGCATCAGGTGTCCTTAATTCATGTTTTGTTTGTTGATTAGCCGCTTACAGCATGCAAGACCTAATTTCACGCCCGGGCCGAGAAGGGGTTTGACTGCTGTTGCTCCAGACGTCTGAGAGACGTAGGCGCACCGACCTTAAGGGGCGGTGCCTGGCGCGGGCCGTACTGACTGCAGCAGGCCTTTCGCTGGCGGCGCCGCTGCTCGCCCATGAAGACAACAGCACCCAAGGTGGATTTTTCGCAGGTCTGATGCACCCGGTATTAGGGCTGGATCACCTGCTGGCAATGGTGGCGGTGGGGATCTGGGGCGCTGTGCTTGGGCGTCCGCTCCTGTACCTGCTTCCGGTGATATTTCCCGCCGTGATGACCTTGGGAGCTGTCGTTGGAATGGGCGACTTCCCGATCGGCTTTGCGGAGCTGGCAATCGGTTTCTCCGTTCTGTGCCTCGGTGCCTTAATCGCGTTTCGAGTGTCGCTTCCCATTTGGGCCGCATCGCTGGTGGTCGGTACATTCGCCCTGTTCCACGGCTACGCACATGGACGCGAACTCCCGCTGGCCGTGGACCCCGTGGCGTACAGTGCCGGCTTCGTCGTAGCGACAGGTGTCCTCCACCTGACAGGAGTGGGGTTGGGGTGGGTCGCGGCACGAGGGCGAAACGAACGACTGACACTAGGATTGGCGGGTGGGTCCATAGCGGCCGCTGGAGCGATTTTCGTGTACCGGACGCTGTCGGGGTGAACCTGTCCGTTCCCCTGATCATGCTCACAAGCGCCGCGGGTCTCGTTCTGCTAAAGGCGCCCCGAAACGCCCGGTTGCTCAGCTTGAGCCTGCTGTGGTCCTCCGCTGCGATGTCGTTTGCCCTGACACCTTCACGCGCCGAGTTGCCGACGGATCAGATGTTGTGGGGGCTCGTGATCATCACGGCTGCTGTGGCCTATTTCCCCGAAGCCGTCGCGATGAAGCTGGCTCCGACCGTCTGCTCGGCTGCAGGGCTGGTCTGCGGCGCGGCGATAAAAGCTGCCGGCATTCCGCCCCACTTGCTGATTCTCGCGGGCGCAGCCACGGCTCTCTTGGCCTCCACGAGAAGGTGGCCCTTGGTTGACTGGGGAGTTAAAGTGGTCTGCAGTTGGCTTATAGCTGTGGCAGTTCTGGCCGTTGCCCTGCCCCTTATCACGACGCCTGGATATGAACGGGATCACATGAATTGAAGATGGCATTACTCTCAGGATCGACGACCATGCTCCAGAGGGCTTACCTGGCAGCGGCCTTGGTCTTGCTGCCTTCTTGCGCAGCTGTGCAAATACCGACGGAGCCGAGGGGCTACTACGCGCTGGGGAATGACCCGGGCTGGACTCTCGAGATCGGTCGCCGGATCAAGTTTGCAGCAAGTCCACGCAACACGTGGGTGGAGGTTCCCTCGCCGGCCCTCCTGAGATCCGTGTATGGCCGACGGTACGCGACTGACCGGATCATCGTCGACATGCAACCTGTTGTCTGTATCGACAGCCGCAGCGGCCTCGCCTTTGAGGACACAGTGCAGGTGACGACGTCGAACCTGACCGTCCGCGGGTGCGGCGGCGAGCGCGTCCCCCTCCTGGACGGAGGCGATCCGAGCGGTCCCGGAACGCTGCGCTGCGGCGTGTTCGGGCGCTTGGGCATCAGCAATTCGCGCGAAGCGTCCCTGGATTTCGGCGCGGACGAGGCTGAGTCGCAATGTCCGCTTCGGGTGAAAAGTAGACGTTCTTGAAGGAGCGGAGTGGAAGGTATTTCTGGCCCGGTGACGTGCCGGCGCGAGAGGTCTGCCTCTCCAGAACCTGGTTCGTACGCGACACCACAGGCTTAGACTGCTTGGGGGAGCGAGAGAGATTCGCAATTGCCGCTGCCCGGCGAAGCCCCGCATTCCACCAGGCGCCAGATCCCGACGTTTAGTGCCGCTGGGGAAAGCGCCTGAAAGCGGAAGTTGTTCAAGTAAGGATTGATTTCCGCGGTCTTTCCGGAGCGGAAATGTCGCGGTCGGCGATCCTCCTGCAAGATGATACGATCGGAGCACAGTTCCCTCCGCTACCGCTCGGACCAGCTTTGCATTTCCAGTAGATTGAAGTACGTTCGGCTAACCTGTTCATGCGAATACCTTTTGGACTGTTGCCCGCGATTTGAAGGAAGAGCATGGGCGCCACACCATTGAAGATCACCGGCACAGGGACCTACCACCCACTGCGCAGGGTGTCGTCCGAGCAGATCGACAAGAAGATCAACAAGGCACCCGGGTGGACTGAGGCGAACTTCAAGATACGCGAGCGCGGGGTCGCTTCTCCCGAGGAAACCACTTCTTCAATGGGAGCCGCCGCTGCAATGCGAGCGCTCGACGCGGCCGGTACCCGACCGTGCGATTTGGACGTGATCATCGGGGCGTGCGGAGTGATGGAACAGCCCATTCCGGGCACGTCCGTGCTTATCCAGCACAAGCTCCGGCTGGGCTCCAGCGGTATACCGGCGTTCGACGTCAATGCCACCTGCCTGTCATTTCTCGCGGCGCTGGATGTGGTCGCGATGGGGTTCGACAGCCGGCGATGGTCCAGAGCCCTGATCGTCTCCTCCGACATCGCCTCGGCAGCTCTTGATTTCACCGATCCCGGGGCATCCGTCATATTCGGCGACGGCGCTGCCGCCGCGGTGATCGAGCGCTGCGAGGACGAGGAAGGGCCGTCGCTGCTCGGCATCTGCATCGAAACCTACGGCAGCGGCTTCGAATTATGCGAGCTGAGGTCCGGCGGGACGCGGTTGCGGCCGCACGAAGATCTGGAAGGTTTTCTGCGGGCCTCCAGCTTCCGGATGGACGGACCGGGCGTATACAGGGCCGCCCGGAAGCGCGCGCCCCGCCTGATGCAGAAGCTGCTTTCAGGTGCCGGCGTCACGCTGGACGACGTCGCCCTCGTTATTCCTCATCAGGCGAGTGCGCATGGCCTGAGCTACCTGCACGACGTGCTGGGGATCGAGGAGGAGCGGATCGTCAATGTCTTCCACCATTGCGGCAACCAGATCGCAGCGTCCATGCCGACTGCACTGCATGAAGCAGTAGCCTCGGGGCGGCTGAAGCGAGGGGATCTCGCGCTGATGATCGGCACCGCCGCTGGCATTTCCATCGGCGCCTCGGTCGTCCGATACTGATGTGAAGAGGATACTGGTCACCGGTGCAACGGGGTTCCTCGGATCCCACCTCGCGCGGGCACTGATCGGCCGCGGGTTCCAGGTCGTCGCCACCGGCAGGAACATCTCGAAGGCTCCCGCGGGGCCGGAAGGGGCTCTGCTCTTCATCCCGGCGGATCTCTCGAATGGCAGCGACGTGCGGCGTTTGGAAGCCGCCGCCGGGACGCTGGACGCGGTGGTTCATGCCGCGGCGCTGTCGGCGCCGTGGGGCCCCAGGCAAGCTTTCCACTCGGCCAATGTCGCAGCGACCAGGAACATTCTCGATCTGGCCCGCAGCAATGGCACCGAGAGGCTCGTCTACATCTCCACGCCCAGCATCTATTTCCGGTTCCAGGACCAGTTTGGCGTTCGCGAGACGGATCCCCTTCCGCCTCCCGTCAATCGCTATTCTGAATCCAAGCGGATGGCCGAAGAACTGGTGATCCAGCGCGACGACCTAGCCTCGTTCATCCTCCGCCCGCGCGGCTTGTACGGCCGCGGCGACACGGCCCTGCTGCCTCGCCTGGTGCACGCGGCGAAGCGGCGGCCGCTGCCCTTGTTGCGAGGCGGCAAAGCCGTCACCGATCTCACTCATGTCGAAGACGCTGTCGATGCGGCGATCGCAGCTATCGATGCCCCAGCGGATGCGGCGGGAATTTACAACATTTCCGGCGGTGAGCCCCAGCGCCTGGTGGATGTGATCGAACTCGCATGCGGCCGGTCGGGAGTGAAGGTCCGCTGGCGCCCCACACCCGTACGAGCGGCACTGGCCGCGGCGCGAGCGATGGAATTGGCGTGCGCGTGCCTGCCCGGGCGGCCCGAGCCTCCCGTCACTGCCTACGGCGTGGGCGTGCTCGCCTTCAGCCAGACTCTCGACATCGAAAAGGCAAGGCGCGAGCTTGGCTGGTCGCCGCGCATCGGCTTTGACGAGGGGCTCGACCTCACCTTCGGGAGCGCCGTCGTTGGACCCTGAATTCCCGATCAGCTCCTATGTCGGCTCGCCCGAATGGCCGCTCATCAAGGGTGGCAAATGGCGTAAGATCCAGCTCCCGATCCGCTACGGCTTCTTCCGGCACCCCAGATCGGGGCCGGTTTTGATCGATACCGGCTACACCGACCGGGTTACCTCCGGCACCCGCAGCCTGGATTTGCGGCTCTATTCGTCGGGGCTCAGCCCGCGGCTCGACGACGAAGGGCAGCTGGAGCCGTTTCTTGGTGGGCGGGGTCTCACTTGCGAGGACATTCGCGCGGTCATCATCACCCACTTCCACGCGGATCATATTTCGGCCTGCCGAGACCTTCCGAATGCGCGCTTCTATGCGAGCGGGGCCGCGTACGAGCAACTCAGGGGGTCGAGCCACCTCAAGCGGATTCTGCACGGAGTATTCCTCGACCTGCTGCCGCCGGACTTTCAGGAGCGGCTAACCCCCTTCGAAACACTCCCCGCCACGGAGGGGCCGCTGGGCCTTGGCGCGTGCCGGGATTTATTCGGGGACGGCACCGTCCTGATCGTGCCTCTCCCGGGGCATGCGATCGGGCACGTCGGCGTGGCATTTCCTCGGATCGAGCCTCCACTCCTCTACGCTGCGGATGCCGAATGGCTTCGGGAGGCTCTGGATACGGCACGGACGGGGATTGCGGCGAGACTTGTCGCCGACGACCGCGATGCGAGCGAAAGAAGTTCTGCCCTAGCACGGGCTTTTGCAGAGGCCGGGGGCCGCCTCGTCCTCTGCCACGATCCGGAACCGCTCCCGTGAACTTCAACGCACTCCACGCCATTGGCGCGTTCCGGCGGACTCGCCGACTGCAAAGGAAGCTGCGCAGCCGCGAGGACATCGCGGCCTGGCGCGAGCAGCGACTCCGGCGTTTCCTCGACAAGGTCGCGCCGCGTGCGCAATTCTACCGCTCCGCAAGGGGCGCGCGGCTGAGTTCGCTGCCGATTCTCGACAAGAAGCGGGTGCTGGAGAATTTCCACCTGCTCAACGTCGCTGGCGTGACGGCGAGCGAGGCATGGGAGGCGATAGAGAAAGGCGAGCGGACGCATGGGCTGGTGGCCGGCTACAGCACGGGGACCAGCGGCAATCGTGGCCTCTTCCTGGTCAGCGACAAGGAGCGCTTCACCTGGCTGGGAGTGCTCCTGGCCAAGACGCTCACCGACTTTCCGTGGCGCAAGTACAGGGTCGCACTGGCGCTGCCGGCTTCGAGCGCGCTCTATGAATCCGCATCCGAGACTGGCCGTATCGCTCTGCGCTTCTTCGACCTGCGTCGCGGCATTCGGGCCTGGCGCGAGGAACTCGAGGAATTCGCTCCAGACACGATCGTGGCGCCGCCCAAGGTGCTTCGCGCGCTGGCCGAGGACCCGCGGCAGCTCCGGCCCAAGCATCTGTTCTCCGGCGCAGAAGTTCTCGATCCCCTCGATCGCGCCGCTATCGAAGCGGTCTTCCGGGTGACCGTCAGGGAACTCTATCAAGCGACGGAAGGGCTGTTCGCCGTCGCCTGTCCCAAGGGCACGCTGCACCTGTGCGAAGATATCGTAGCGTTCGAGTGGGAAGAGCCGGTCGCGGGCTCCGGGCTCGTGTCCCCGATCGTGACGGACTTTACCCGATCGACGCAGATCATGGCACGCTACCGGATGAATGACCTTCTCCAGCTGTCCCCGGACCGGTGCAGCTGCGGATCGCCGCTTCAGCCGGTGCAGTCCATCCTCGGGCGGTCCGACGATGTCTTCATGTTCGCGGCGGCCGACGGCCACCAGCTGCTCATCACGCCCGACGTCGTTCGCAACGCCGTCGTCGACGCCGATCGACGGATCGAAGATTTCCGCGTGACCCAAACGTCGGCGACGCAAGTCGAAGTGCGGCTTCCGGAGGAGCTGGGGCTCGAACTCGCGGGCAAGGCTGCGGCCGCGGTTCTGCAGACGCTGAGGGGAGCCGGTGCTGCCGAAATCGACGTTACCGCCGCGGTCGGGGTTTCGACGCCATACGACAAGAAGCTCCGGCGCGTGCACAGGGACTGGTCGCCCGCGGCCGAGGACAAGCGTTGACCGGAGCCGTCGATTCGGAGTGGAGGCCGCTCGCGCCACCGCCTCCCGCAGACGATCTGCCAGTGTGGCGACTGTTGTGGGAGCTTCGCACCAGCAACATCTCGATATGGCCCGAGCGCGCCTATGACGAGCTGCTGTTGCCGCGGCGTGTGTTCGGGCTGGAAACGCTCCTCGTCAGCGATCCGGCCGGGATCCAGGAAGTGCTCGCCACGCGGGCGGTGCACTATCGCCGCTACATGGTGACGCCGCGCTTGCTTCGCCCAGTCGCAGGCGACGGAGTTCTCCTGGCTGAGGGCGAAGCTTGGCGGCAGCAAAGGCGAAGCGTCTCACCCGCCTTCAAACCTGCCAACGTGGACCGGGTGCTGCAACGCTTCGTGGAGGCGGCAAAGCACCTGTGCGCCCGCGCCGAGGCGCAGTCGCGCGACGGAAGCGTCAATCTCTACAGGCTGCTCCAGACCGGCGCTATCGACGCCCTCGGGCGCGGCCTCTTCTCGCTGAGCTTCGATGACCGTGCCGATCGCCTCGCCGCCATGGCGCGCGCCTATTTCGCGGGTCCCGGGCGGCCGAATATCGGCGACAGCTTTGCAAGGCACGAGAACCAGTTCCGATGGGCCACCTGGCGGCGGCGGAGGTTCGAAAGGAAGTGGTTCGCCGAGATCGACTCCGTCATCAGCGATTGGCGGCAGGCATCCTCGACGGCCGGTGGAGCCGGCGGCGTGGAGGACATCATGACCGTGCTGAGCAGGTGGCGCGATCCCGACAGCGGTCGCCCGATCAGTGGGCATGAACTTCGACATCAGACGGCGACCATGATTGCCGCAGGTTTCGAGACCACGGCGCTCGCCATGCTCTGGACGGCCTTCCTCCTCGGCCACCACCAGGACGTACAGGAGGAAATCAGGCGGGAACTTGACCGCAATCCGCCGGGCAACCTGCAGTCGTTGAAGGACCTGGAGCGCTGGCCGCGGCTTCGGGAGGCGCTGTTCGAAGCGATGCGCCTCTATCCGCCGGTGGCCTTCATGTCCCGCATAGCCG
>DASYWC010000171.1:0-2141 GCA_035936615.1 Allosphingosinicella sp.
GGCGGGGGCCGAGAGGCCCCGCGTTCAGGGTGTCTATGTCGACACGTTCATAACTCCCGACGAGATCGCTGCTCGCCCCACTCGCGCGATCGTCGACAAGGTGAGGCAGGGGATCGCGGCCGCCGAACGGGAAGGGGTTCGCCTGGTGACGCTTGGAGGCTTCACCTCTATCCTTGTCGAGGCGATGGCCATTCGAAGCGACGGTCCTGTTGCGCTGACGACCGGCAACACCCTCACTGCGGCCCTGATCGTACGCGGGATCGAGCGCGCCGCCGAGCTCCTCGGCCGTTCGATGGACCAGGAAGACGTGCTGGTGATCGGGGCGACGGGAGACGTCGGCTCTGCCTGCGCGCGCAGCATCAGCGGCCGGAGCCGCAAGCTACTCCTTGCGGCCCGCAATGGAGAGCGGCTGGAGCGGGAAGCTCAACAGCTCAGCCGAAGCGGCCCGGTCTTGTTCTCGACGGACGTGAAGCAGCTCCTGCGGCAGGCGACGATGGTCATCGCGGCCGCAAGCACCTCCGACCGCCCATTCAACCTGGGTGATTGCAGGCCCGACGCTATCGTGTGCGACGCCGGCTATCCCAAGAACATGGCCCGGCGGTCGGCAGCCCATGGCGGCCCGCGCCTGTTTTGGGGCGGAATGGGAGTGCTGCCCGGCGGCATGCCAAGCTATGACGGAGTTCTGGAGAAATTCTACCGGCTCCCGGTGAAGGACGCGTTCCACGGATGTATCCTGGAAGGAGCGGTTCTGGCGCTGGCCGAGCGGTTCGAGCCGTTCTCGACTGGGCGCGGGCGGATCATGCCCGCCCAACTGGCGGAAATGTGGGGGCTCGCCCAAAGCGGAGGCGTCACTCTGGCGCCGCTATTCAACGATCAAGGGGTGTGGCCGGAGGAGACGCTTCAATGACCCAGGCCGTCCAGCCCCGGGCGATGCCGGAGCCGACCTCCGCCCCCGAGCCGCTCTCCGCACCCTACGTTGGCCGCCTGATGTTCACCCAATCCTGGGAGGATCCGGAATGCGATCTCGCGGCATTGCGGCCTCGGCCGAGGGAGCGCCTGCTCGCGATCACATCGGGGGGCGACAACGTGCTCGGCTTCCTTCTCAGCGACCCCGAGCGGATCGCCTCGGTCGATGTGAACCCCGCCCAGACCTATCTCCTCGAGCTCAAGATGGCGGCCTTTCGCCACCTCACTCACCCGGAGATGCTGGCGCTTTTGGGCGTCCAGGAGAGCTCCGGGGCCCAATGGCTGTATCGCCGCCTTCGTAGCGAGCTCAGCAATGAGGCCCGGCAATATTGGGACGAGCACGAGGGATGGTTCGACCGGGGGCTGCTCACCCAGGGCGGGTTCGAGCGCTACTTCGCCATGGTCCGGACGATGTTGAGGATCACCATCGGCCGCAAACGGCTGGAACGGCTGTTCGAGCTCGAGCCGGAGGAGCAGCGCGAATTCTACGAGCGGGAGTGGAATACCCGCCGATGGCGGGCTCTGGTGAACGTCCTGTGCAGCAAGGCAGTGCTCGGCCGCAGGCTCGATCCATCCTGGTTCACGCACGCCGAGGTGGCCTCCTTCGGCAAGCACTTCACGCGCCTGGTCGAGCACGCAGTCGCGGAGCTGCCGGCGCGGTCGAACTACTTCCTGGCCCAAATCTTCCTGGGCAGGTATTTGGACCGGCACGCGCTGCCCGAATATTTAAAGCCGGAAAACTTCGACGCGATCCGTGATCGTCTCGATCGGGTGCAAGCGATCACCTGCGACGTCGGGAAAGCGATCGAGAACCTCAGCCCCGCTTCCATCGATTGCTTCGCGCTGTCGAACGTCTTCGAATACAGCCCAATGGACTTATTCGAGCGGACTTGCGCCGGTCTGGTCCGTGCGGCTCGCCCGGGAGCCCGCTTCGCGCTGCGTAACCTGGTGGCGCCTCGACGGCTGGACAGGGTCCCGGCGTTTGACGTCGACCGGAAGCTGAGCGAGCGATTGCGCCACGCCGACCGCGGGTTCATCTACTCACGCTTTGAGGCGGCTACGCTGGCCGCCGCTCTCCGGTCGCCCGGCCTTGCAGTCGATTGATCAGGCTGCTCGCCCGCCTTGGATTTCTGCAGCCGCCGTGCCGTGGCGGTCATTTCTGCTCTGATTGGCGC
>DASYWC010000172.1:0-25093 GCA_035936615.1 Allosphingosinicella sp.
GCTTAAGGGCATGGATGAAACCCAGGTCGAGCATCTGATCGGCCTCGTCGAGGACGAGGATCTCCACGTTGCGGAGCATCAGGAAGCCCTGCTCGATGAGGTCGATCAGGCGTCCCGGAGTCGCAACCAGCACATCCACTCCGCGCGACAGCTCCTGCTTGTTCTTGTGGAGCGAAGTGCCGCCGAACACGGTCACGACCGACAGCGGCGAGAAGCGGCTGTAGCTCCGGGCATTATCCGCGATCTGGCTTGCAAGCTCGCGCGTCGGGGCGAGCACCAGCATGCGGCAGGTGCGCGGCTGCGGCCGCTTGTCGGAGTTGATCAGCCGGTCGATCGAGGGAAGCATGAACGCCGCCGTCTTGCCGGTTCCGGTCTGCGCGATTCCGAGCAGGTCCTTGCCTTGAAGGAGAAGCGGGATGGCCTGCGCCTGGATCGGCGTCGGCTCTCCGTATTCCTTCAGCGCAAGCGCCTGCATGATCGGCTGCGATAGGCCGAGGTTCGAAAATTCAGTCATAGTAGTGGCTCACATCGTAAGCGGCGCCGGCGCGCGCAAATCGCGGGCCAGACGCGGCAGGTCTGGTGACCCGCGTGATAAGGGAAACCTTTGGAAAAGTGACGAAGCAGAGCCGGGCCTCAAAAGGCCGATCACGCTGCAATGATGCTTCGCTTGGACCGAGATGGATGCTGCAGCGCGGAAAGTCAAGGAAATCCGCGAATCGCGCTGCACAGACGAGGATCGGCGAGTGGGCGTGGAGCCGGCAAGCTCCACGCCCTGAGCCGCTTCAGATGCGCCGATCGGCGTCCGTGTCGGTCGTGTGGGTCGTGCCGGTCGTGGTGGTGGTACGCCGGTCGACATGGATGTCGTGCTTGTCATGGCTCTTGCGCGGGATCAGGCCCAGCAAGCCCAGCAGCCCCAGAAGACCCCAGGGGAAGCCGTCATCGTCCTCCCGCTCGGTGGTGTATTCGGTCTCGGTCGTCGTGGTCGTCGCGGTGGCCGAAGCGGCCGCCGGAGCCAGAGCGGCCAGCGCGACCGCAGCGATCAATTGGTATTTGCGCATATCTTTCCTCCTGTTTGGCTGCCTGCGGCGGACCTGCCCCGCAGGCTGAACGGACGCCCGCTCCAGACGAGCGTCCACCGACACCTCCAACGGGCGGAGGACGTGACTGTTCCGTAACGGTATTCAGGCTCCAAGGGTCGAGACTGTGCGCGGAGGGGTTTGCCTTATCCGCCGAGTCCTGAAAAAGGGGCCGGACAACAAAACGAGGCGTTGAGGCTGGAATGGCTACCACGATCGAGGAACTGAAGGCTCGAAGAGCGGCGGCGAAGCTGGGCGGCGGCGAGAAGAGGATCGAGGCCCAGCATTCCAAGGGGCGCCTCACCGCCCGGGAACGGCTCGACGTGCTGCTCGATCAGGGCAGCTTCGAGGAATACGATATGTTCGTTGAGCACAATTGCTCCGACTTCGGAATGGAGACTCAGAAGGTGCCGGGCGACGGAGTGGTCACCGGCTCGGGCACCATCAACGGCCGCCTCGTCTACGTCTTCGCTCAGGACTTCACCGTCTTCGGCGGCTCGCTTTCGGAGCGCCACGCTCAGAAGATCTGCAAGATCATGGACATGGCGATGAAGGTCGGAGCGCCGGTCATCGGCCTCAACGACAGCGGCGGCGCGCGAATCCAGGAGGGCGTCGCCAGCCTCGCGGGCTATGCCGAGGTGTTCCAGAGGAACGTGCTCGCCTCCGGAGTCATCCCGCAGATCAGCGTCATCATGGGCCCGTGCGCGGGCGGAGCGGTGTACAGCCCGGCGATGACCGACTTCATCTTCATGGTGAAGGATTCAAGCTACATGTTCGTCACCGGTCCCGATGTGGTGAAGACGGTGACGAACGAGGTGGTGACCCAGGAGGAGCTTGGCGGAGCAGTCACCCACACCACCAAGTCGGGAGTCGCCGACGTCGCATTCGAGAACGACATCGAGGCTCTGCTCGCCACTCGCGACTTCTTCGACTTCCTGCCGCTGTCGAACCGGCACGAGTTGCCGGATCGGCCGACGGCGGATCCCTGGGACCGGCTGGACGAAAGTCTCGACACCTTGATCCCGGACAGCTCCAACAAGCCGTACGACATGCACGAGCTGATCCGCAAAGTCGTCGACGAGGGCGACTTCTTCGAGATCCAGCCGGCACATGCCGCCAACATCATCACCGGCTTCGGCCGGGTGGAGGGCCGAACCGTCGGCATCGTCGCCAACCAGCCGATGGTGCTCGCCGGAGTGCTGGACATCGCATCGTCGAAAAAGGCAGGCCGCTTCGTGCGCTTCTGCGACGCTTTCGATATTCCGATCGTCACCTTCGTCGACGTTCCGGGCTTCCTTCCCGGAGTGGCGCAGGAGCATAACGGGATCATCAAGAACGGGGCCAAGCTGCTGTTCGCCTATGCCGAAGCGACCGTGCCCAAGATCACGGTCATCACCCGAAAGGCCTATGGCGGCGCCTACGACGTGATGGCGTCCAAGCATCTGCGCGGGGACTTGAACTACGCCTGGCCGACGGCCGAGATCGCGGTCATGGGCGCCCGCGGCGCGGTGGAGATCATCTTCAGGAAGGACATCGGCGATCCTGAAAAGATCGCTGCCCGAACGGCGGAGTATGAAGAGCGCTTCGCCAACCCGTTCGTAGCCGCGTCCAAGGGCTTCATCGACGAAGTGATCATGCCTCATTCGACGCGGCGCCGGATCGCGCTGGGCCTGAGGAAGCTTCGCGACAAGCAGCTCGAAAACCCCTGGAAGAAGCATGACAACATTCCGCTCTGAGGACACTCTGGTGGGGATCGTCGCGGCCGTCGTGGTGGTGCCCTGGGTCGTCTGGACCATCTCACGGGGTTTACGGGACGGGAAGCTTCCGATCGGCCGGGCCTATGTGCGCAAGGACGAGCGCGCGGCGCCGTTCTGGGTGCTTATGGGCCTTTATGTGGCTGCTGCGGGGATGGCCGTGTTCATTTCGCTGGACCTGCTGTTCGGCCCCACTTTCAGGAAATGGCTATGACGATCGGACGCTTGAACCATGTGGGCGTGGCGACGCCCTCCATAGAGAAGAGCGTCGCGGTCTATCGCGACGTGCTTGGCGCCACGAACATCGGCGAGGCTTTCGACCTTCCTGCGCAGGGGGTTCGAGTCTGCTTCGTCGATCTTCCCAACAGCCAGATCGAGCTGATCGAGCCGCTTGGCGAGAATTCGCCGCTTCACGGCTTCCTCAGCCGAAACCCGGCCGGCGGACAGCACCATGTCTGCTTCGAAGTTCCGGACATCCAGGAGACCAAGGCGGAAATGGAGGCAAAGGGCGCGAAGGTGCTGGGGGAGCCGCGGATCGGCGCTCACGGCACGCCGGTGATCTTCGTGCACCCAAAGGACATGGGCGGCGTTCTGGTCGAGTTGATGGAGACGCCGAAGGATGCGCACTGAGGTAAGCTCCCTCTCCCGTGGGGAGAGGGTTGGGGTGAGAGCGTACGGTCTCTTCGAGGAGATCCTAACGCCTCACCAACTTCGGCTAGGCAGCGCAGCTGCCAAGCCTTCGTATCATCTCCCTCTGGGAGAGGGGGAGTTCGGGCTGTGAGCGACAAGCCGATTATCGAGAACAATACCGGCGAGGACTCCGGCGCGGCCCCGGAGCAAGGGGGCGCAGCGCCGGCAGCTCGTGCGCGCGCCACCCTCTCGGACTGGCAAACCGCCGCGGCCAAGGAGCTGAAGGGCAAAGACGCCACCTGGCACACGCCCGAAGGCATCCCCGTGAAGCCGCTCTACACCGCCGAGGACACGGCGGACATCGATCCGGGGCTGCCAGGCTTCGCTCCGTTCACCCGCGGCCCCTATGCGTCGATGTACACCGGCCGCCCGTGGACGATCCGGCAATATGCCGGCTTCTCGACCGCCGAGGACTCCAACGCTTTCTATCGGCGCAACCTAGCCGCCGGGCAGAAGGGCCTCTCGGTCGCATTCGACCTTGCAACCCACCGCGGCTACGACAGCGACCATCCGCGCGTGGTGGGCGACGTCGGCAAGGCGGGAGTCGCGATCGACACTATCGACGACATGAAGATCCTGTTCGACCAGATCCCGCTCGACCAGATGTCCGTGTCGATGACGATGAACGGCGCGGTGCTTCCGGTGCTGGCATTCTACATAGTTGCAGCCGAAGAGCAGGGCGTTTCGCAGGACAAGCTCACCGGCACGATCCAGAACGACATCCTGAAGGAGTTCGCGGTCCGCAACACCTACATCTATCCGCCCGAACCTTCGATGCGCATCGTGGCCGACATCATCGCGTACACTTCGGCCCACATGCCGAAGTTCAACTCGATCTCGATCAGCGGCTACCACATGCAGGAGGCGGGGGCGACCGCGGTCCAGGAGCTCGCCTTCACCCTGGCCGATGGGATGGAGTACGTCCGGGCCGCCCGAGCCAAGGGCGCCGAGGTCGACGCTTTCGCTCCGCGCCTCTCCTTCTTCTTCGCCATCGGGATGAACTTCTTCATGGAGGTTGCGAAGCTTCGAGCGGCTCGCCTGCTGTGGCACCGGGTCATGGAAGGCTTCGGAGCGAAGACCGAAAAATCGAAGATGCTTCGAACCCACTGCCAGACGAGCGGAGTGAGCCTCACCGAGCAGGACCCCTACAACAACATCATCCGGACCACGATCGAAGCGATGGCCGCGGTGCTCGGGGGCACTCAGTCGCTCCACACCAACAGCTTCGACGAGGCGATCGCGCTTCCGACCGACTTCTCCGCCCGGATCGCGCGCAACACGCAGCTGGTGATCGCGGAGGAGAGCGGGATCACCAATGTCGCCGATCCCCTGGGCGGCTCCTATTATGTGGAGGCTCTGACCAAGGAGCTTGCCGAGGCCGCCTGGGAGCTGATCCAGGAGGTGGAGGGTCTTGGGGGAATGACCAAGGCGGTGGCGGAAGGGATGCCCAAGCGGCGGATCGAGGAAGCCTCGGCCGCGAGCGCCGCAAAGGTCGATCGCAGCGAAACCGTGATCGTGGGCGTGAACCGATACCGGCTCCAGGACGAGCCGCCGATCGAAACACTGGAGATCGACAACGCCAAGGTCCGCTCAGGACAGATCGACCGCATCGCCAAGGTACGCGCAGGCCGCGACGAGCAAGCCGCGCGGGCGGCGCTCGATGCTCTTCGGGAGGGCGCGAAGGGGGACTCCAACCTCTTAGCACTTTCGGTGGAAGCCGCCCGCGCCCGCGCCACCCTGGGCGAGATCAGCGCTGCGCTGGAGGATGTGTTCGGGCGCTACGACACCGTCCCTACTCCCGTAAGCGGCATTTACGGCGGCGCCTATACGGGGGATCGGCGCTGGGCCCGCGCCGAGGAAGGCGTGGAGGCGGTCGGCAACCGGCTTGGGCGCAAGCCTCGGCTACTGGTCGCCAAGATGGGCCAGGACGGTCACGACCGGGGCGCGAACCTTGTCGCCTCCGCCTTCGCCGATCTCGGCTTCGATGTGGTTCCGGGGCCGCTGTTCCAGACCCCCGAGGAAAGCGCCCGACTGGCAGTCGAACGGGACGTCGACGTGGTCGGAGCCTCGAGCCTCGCCGCGGGTCACAAGACGCTTGTTCCCGAGCTGATCGCTCAGCTCCGCGAAATGGGGCGGGCGGACATCAAGGTCGTGGTTGGCGGAGTTATCCCGCCGCGCGATTACGAGATGCTTCGCGAGGCCGGAGTGCAGGCGATCTTCGGGCCTGGCACCAACCTTGTCGACGCGGCCGGAGAAGTGCTTAAGCTCCTCGGCCACAACCTGCCCCCGATCGAGGAAGCAGCCGAATGAACCGAGCCGACTGGACGCGCGAGGAGATCGGCGCGCTGTTTGACCTGCCTTTTCTCGACCTGATCTTCAAAGCGCAGCAGACGCATCGCCTGCACCACGCGCCGAACGAGGTGCAGCTCTCCACTCTTCTCTCGATCAAGACCGGCGGCTGTCCGGAGGATTGCGGCTATTGCAGCCAGTCCACCTTCGCCAAGTCGGGTCTCAAGGCCGAGAAGCTGATAAACGTGGAATCCGTGCTCGCCGCGGCGGCCGAGGCGAAGGCTTCGGGATCGGGCCGCTTCTGCATGGGCGCGGCCTGGCGCGAACCCAAGGACCGCGACATGGACGCGCTCTGCGCTATGGCTGCGGGCGTCAAGGCGATGGGGCTCGAAACCTGCATGACTCTGGGCATGCTGACGCCGGAGCAGGCGAAGCGGCTCGCCGAAGCTGGGCTCGACTATTACAACCACAACCTCGACACCTCGCCGGAACATTATGGCGAGATCATCACCACCCGGACCTACCAGGAGCGGCTCGACACGCTTGAGAACGTCCGGGCATCGGGAATGGCCGTGTGCTGCGGCGGCATCGTCGGCATGGGCGAGAGCCGCGAGGACCGGGTCGGGTTCCTGCACGCGCTGGCCACTCTCCCCGCGCATCCGGAGAGCGTTCCGATCAACGCGCTGGTCCCGGTCAAGGGAACCGTGCTGGGGGACATGCTGGCCGGAACGCCGATGGCGAAGATCGACGAGATCGAGTTCGTGCGCACCGTTGCAGTTGCTAGGATCACCATGCCGCGCTCGATGGTGCGCCTCTCCGCCGGGCGCGAGAGCATGAGCGAGAGCACGCAGGCGCTGTGCTTCCTCGCTGGAGCGAATTCGATATTCACCGGTGACAGGCTGCTCACCACCGGCAATGCGGGCGCTGGAGCGGACTCGGCCTTGTTCGAGAAGCTCGGCCTGGTGCCGATGACGAGCGAAGAGCCGGCAAGGGTCGCGGCGGAGTGAACTTTGGCATCAAGATCGCGGTCGCGTTGGCGCTGTTCGTCCTTTGGGGATTTATGACATTCTACGCGGGCATCCTTATCTACCTGCTGCCAGCCAAAGATCCTCTCTGGGAAGGGACGCCGCAATTCCTAGTCGGCATTGTTGTTCTGCTGGCGAGTATGATTTCATATGCATACACGGCCAGCCGCTTGTTTGGGAAAGAATAGCCCGAGATGTTCAAGAAAATCGCGATTGCCGATCGCGGTGAGATCGCCTGCCGAGTCATTCGCACGGCGGGGAGCATGGGGATCCACGGTTGCGGTCTATTCGGCCCGGACCCTCGGACTTCGCATGTGCAGAGGTTCGACAAGCCCCGTCTTACTGCTATGAGGGCCACTGAGCGGATCAAAGCCGCCGCCGCATAGGGGATTTCGGGAATGAAGCTTGCGCTCTCTACGCTAGTCGCAGTGGCGGTTGCCGCCGCTTCGGCGCAAACGAATGCCTACGCTTCCACTGCGGATCCCTGGCTGCATGCTTTTAAGGCGATCTGCTGGGACCCGTTCGGGGACAAGAGCCGAGTCGAGGCGGCTGTTTCCAGCTATGGCCAAATCGAATTCCAACGTCTGGAGAGCAAGCCGGGGGCTCTGCAGTTCGGCATGACTTGGGAGTCTCCGAAATCCAGCTACACCTATACCGACTCCGAACTTCTGCCACGGAGCCTGCCCTCTCCACAATGCCAGTTCGTGGCCGACACAGGCGCTGATTTCGACCATTCCGCAGCGGCGGCGGCACTCGGGGCCATGCTGCCGATCGGGGAGGGTAAGACAAAGGGCAAGGGGCTGCGGCAGCGCACCGAGTGGAACTTCCCTGGTCCTGACGGCAGCAAGCGTCGACTGTTCCTGTCGAGCCAGCCCGGCGGCACAGGCATTCAAACGCACATCTCGCTCCTCAACATCCGCTAAGGGTCGGCTGCGGCCGTCTACGAACATGTTCAAGAAAATCCTGATCGCGAACCGCGGCGAGATCGCCTGCCGGGTTATTCGAACCGCCAAGAAGATGGGGATCGCCACCGTCGCCGTCTATTCGGACGCCGACGCTCGCGCTCCGCATGTGAAAATGGCGGACGAGGCGGTTCGGCTTGGTCCGCCGCCGGCGAGCGAGAGCTATTTGCGGGCCGACCTCATCATCCTCGCGTGCAAGGAGACGGGCGCGGAGGCCGTGCACCCGGGCTACGGATTCCTTTCCGAGCGGGAGAGCTTCGCTCGGGAGCTTGCCGACAATGGAATCGCGTTCATCGGCCCTCCGCCGAACGCTATCGCCGCGATGGGCGACAAGATCGAATCCAAGAAGCTAGCCAAGGCTGCCGGGGTGAACGTCGTCCCGGGCTTCCTAGGCGACATCGCAAGTACCGACGACGCGGTCAGGATCGCAGGCGAGATCGGCTATCCGGTGATGATGAAGGCGTCGGCCGGAGGCGGCGGCAAGGGAATGCGGCTTGCCTGGTCCGAGCAGGACGTTCGGGAAGGCTTCGAAGCCACCAAGCGCGAAGGCCTCGCCGCGTTCGGCGACGACCGGGTCTTCATCGAGAAGTTCATCGAAAGCCCGCGCCACATCGAGATCCAGCTGATCGGCGACCAGCACGGCAACGTCCTGTATCTCGGCGAGCGCGAATGCTCGATCCAGCGCCGCCACCAGAAGGTGGTCGAGGAGGCGCCTTCTCCTTTCGTAACGCCCGAGATGCGCAAGGCGATGGGTGAGCAGGCGGTCGCGCTGGCCCAGGCTGTGGGCTATTACAGCGCAGGCACGGTGGAGCTGATCGTCAGCGGCGCCGATCCCACCGGAAAGAGCTTCTACTTCCTTGAGATGAACACGCGGCTCCAGGTCGAGCACCCAGTGACTGAGGAAGTGACTGGGCTGGACCTGGTGGAGCTGATGATCCGGGTCGCGGCGGGCCAGAAGCTCGGCTTTACGCAGGACGATGTGAAGCTCACCGGCTGGGCGATCGAGAACCGGGTGTATGCGGAAGACCCGTATCGCGGCTTCCTTCCCTCCACGGGGCGGCTGGTGCGCTACAGGCCGCCTGCTGAAAGCCGCGACGAGGACGGGGTCGTGCGCGTCGACGATGGGGTGTTCGAAGGCGGCGAGGTGTCGATGTTCTACGACCCGATGATCGCCAAGCTCGTCACCCATGCGGACACGCGTATCGAGGCGATCGACCTCCAGGTGGAAGCGCTCGACTCCTTCGTGATCGAGGGCATCGGCCATAACGTCGATTTCCTGTCGGCGCTGATGCAGCATCCGCGCTTCCGCTCGGGCGAAATCACGACCGGTTTCATCGCGGAGGAATATCCGGAAGGCTTTCAGGGCGCGCCCGCGGACCCGTGCCTGGTCGAGGATCTGGCGGTCATCGCCGCTCTCGCCGCACTCGAGACCGAGCACCGCGCCTGCTCGATCAGCGGCCAGCTCGCGGCCGAAGTGCTTCCTCCCGAAGAGCGGCTGGTCCGGATCGCGGGGCGCGAGCATTCGCTCCGCTTCGAGGAGTTCGACGGAGGACACCTGGCCATTCTGGATGGAGGGGAAGGACGCGAGCTGATCGGCCGCTGGCAGCCGGGCCAGCCCTTGTTCAAGGGCACGATCGATGGCCGCAGCCGGATCGTGCAGGTCGCCCGGCGCGGGCGGCAATGGCGGCTCACCACGCGCGGAGCCTCCCACATTGCCGACGTGCTTCCGGTCCACGTCGCCGAGCTCAGCCGGCACATGATCGAAAAGGTGCCGCCGGATCTTTCCAAATATCTGCTGTGCCCGATGCCGGGCCTGCTCACCGCCCTTCATGTCGGCGAAGGGGAGAAGGTGGAGGCGGGGCAGCCGCTCGCCGTCGTCGAGGCGATGAAGATGGAGAACATCCTTCGTGCCGAGAAAGCGGGAGTGGTGAAAAAGCTGGATGCGAAGCCGGGCGACAGCCTGGCGGTCGACGCGGTCATCCTGGAATTCGAGTGAACGGAGTGACGGATCGGCCACAGCCATCCGGCAAACAGTTTCGCCTTCGAAACTTGTGGGCCGCTGCGCCGTTTAGGGACTTTATGAAAGCATCTACTCACCTCCTGGGCGCCGCCGTCCTCGCTCTCCTTGCAACCGCCGCGCCTGCCGCCGCGCAGAACAGCGACAAGAAGAACGACACTTCGCTACTGATCGTGACTATCGGCGGCGGAGTTCAGCTCACCCCCGAATTTCCGGGCGCGGATATCGGGAGCCTCAAGCCCTTGCCGCTGATCGACGTGCGCAAGGCGGGCACGGATCCTTCCTTCCGGACCCCCGACCAATCGCTGGGCTTCGCCCTCCTGAGGGGCGAAGGGTTCCGAGCGGGACCCGCGGTTCGGCTTGGCGAGAGGCGCGATGAGGAAGACGCGATCGAAGGCATCGGCGACGTTGGCCGCGCGATTGAAGTAGGCGCCTTCGCCGAAACCTATCTCACCCCCAGCTTTCGGGCGCGGGGCGAGGTCCGCAAGGGCTTCGGCGGCCATGAGGGGCTGCTGGCCGACCTCGGCGCCGACATGATCATCGGTAAGGTTACGCAGCCGCTTCACTTCTCGATCGGACCACGCGCCCGCTTCGCCGACGGCCGCTACATGCGCGCCTTTTTCGCGATCGACGCTGAGCAATCGGCGGCGACGGGCCTCCCGCTCCATGACGCCGACGGCGGCCTCCACAGCGTCGGGGCGCTTGGATCGATGAAATACCGGACAAGCAGCCCGTGGGGCGCTCAAGGCTTTGTTCGGTACGACCGGCTGCTTGGCGACGCTGCCGACTCCCCGCTGGTCAGAAGCTCTGAGGGCTCCCGCAACCAGTTCCAGCTGGGCCTCGGCCTCACCTACAGTTTCGGCCTTTAGCCTCAGCGCCCGCGGAAGAGCGGCTGGCGCTTCTCGAGGAACGCGGCGACCGCCGACTTGAAGTCTTCCGTGCGCCCCGCCTCCCGTTGTGCCGCACGTTCCGAAGCCAGGGCTTCGCTCAGGATCAGGTCCTGCGCCGACCGAGCGAGCTTGCGGATCAGGGCCAGAGCGACAGTGGGTCCGGCCGCGAGTTGGGTGGCGAGGAGCACGCTTTCCGATGCGACATGCTCGTCATCCACGACTCGCGAAATCAGGCCCCAGGAGAGAGCCTGCTCGGCCGACACCCGCTCCCCGAGCATCATCATCTCCATCGCCCGAGCCCTGCCGGCGAGCCGCGGCAGAAGCCAGGTGGCGCCGGCGTCGGGGATGAGGCCGATATTGACGAACGCCTGAAGGAAATAAGCGGAGCGCGCAGCGACGACGATGTCGGCGGCAAGAGCGATCGAGCAACCGGCGCCGGCCGCGGGTCCATTGACGGCCGCAACAACCGGGATCGGAAGGTCGAAGAGCGCCTCGATCAGGGGATTGAAGTGCTTCTCAAGGGCTTCGCCCGCATCCTCGGGAAGTCCGCCGCCGCTCTGCAGATCGGCACCGCTGGAAAAGCCCCGCCCGTCGCCGGTGATGAGCAGGCAACGCGCCTCGGAGCTTTCAACCTGGGCAATAGCGGCCCGAAGCTCGTCCACCATCTCGGCATTGAGCGCATTGAGAGTGTCCGGCCGGGCGAGGGTGAGGGTCGTCACTCCCGCGGGGCTCTGCTCCAGCCGGATCTGCCGGAAACGCGCGTGTTGGCTCATTCAACCAGAGCGCCCTGCTCCGGAGCGTGGAGCCTCAGCCTTGAAACCCGGCGCGCGTCGCAGCCGGTGACTTCCAGGCGCCAGCCGCTTGGATGCTCCAGGATCTCGCCGACTTGAGGCACATGGCCGGCAAGGACGAGAGCGAGGCCGCCGAGCGTGTCCACGTCCTCCTCGACGTCGGCAAGCCGAGCATCGATGGTATCGGCGACTTCCTCGAGCTCCGTCCGCCCGTCGGCGTCCCAGATCCCCTCTTCGAGACGGGAGAGGTTGGCGAGGACCTCCTCATCGTGCTCGTCCTCGATTTCGCCGACGATCTCCTCGACCACGTCCTCGATCGTGACCAGTCCTTCGGTGCCTCCGAATTCGTCGACGACGATCGCAAGGTGCATGCGCTCGGCCCGCATCCGGGCGAGAAGGTCGAGCACCCCCATAGATTCGGGCACGTAGAGAGGCGCCCGGATCAGCTCCTTGATGTCCTGGGGCGGCTCGGCTCCTGTGACTCGGAGGGTGAACACGTCCTTGAGGTGGATCATGCCGACGACGCTGTCGAGGCTGCCCTCGTAGACCGGGAGCCGGCTATGGCCCGCGTCGGCAAAGGCGGCGACGAGCTGGTCGAAGCTCGCGGTGCCGGGAACGGCGATAATGTCGCCCCGGGGAACCGCGATGTCCGCGACGGTGCTCTCGCCGAAGTGAAGCAGATTTCGGAGCATCTGCCGCTCGATCGGGGTGAGGTCACCGACCACCGGCGCCTCGCCCTCGTGGCTTTCGATCGCCTCCTCGATCTCTTCGCGCAGAGTGGCCTCGCCGTCGTCGCCGAAGAGCATGGTCCGAAGACTGCTCCAGAAGGTGCGCCCGTTCGATCGGGCGCTGCTAGGGCTGTCGTCTGGCATCGAACTAGGTCTGCACCTCTGTCACTGCATAGGGATCGGATATGCCGATGGCTGCGAGCGCGGCCCGCTCCACGTCCTCCATCGCCTCGGCTTCTGCGGCACCGTCTTCATGGTCGTAGCCCAGCAGGTGCAGGGTTCCGTGAACGATCAGGTGAGACGCGTGGACTTCGATCGGCACGTCCTTTTCGGCGGCCTCTGCGGCGCAGGTGCCGTGCGCCAGGATTATGTCGCCAAGCAGGATCTCCCCCTCCCCGCTCCCGGAGAGGGAACCGAGCATGTCCGGCTCAAGCATCGGGAAGGACAGGACGTTCGTCGTCTTGTCCTTGCTCCGGTAGGACGCGTTCAGCGAGCGCACTTCGGAATCGCCGGTGAACTTTACCGACACTTCGACTACAAGGCCGCTGCCGGCGAGCTCAGGGAAGTCGCTGTGACGAACCGCCGACCCCACCGCAGCCTGGGCGAGGTCGGCCCAGCCTATTCGACAGTCCCATTCCTCGCCGGCATCGGCCTCCACCTGGATCACGACAGCGGCCCTTCATAGGCTTCGACGATCCGGCCCACCAACGGATGGCGCACCACGTCGCCCGCTCCGAAGCGGACGGTGGCGATCTTCTCGATCCCCTCCAGCTTGCCGACCGCATCCGCAAGGCCCGACTGGCCGGGGTTAGGAAGGTCGATCTGAAGTGGATCCCCGCACACGACCATCCGGCTCCGCATTCCGAACCGGGTGAGGAACATCTTCATTTGCTGGGGAGTGGTGTTCTGCGCCTCGTCGAGGATGATGAAGGCGTCGGAGAGCGTTCGCCCGCGCATGAAGGCGATCGGAGCGATCTCGATCTCGCCGCTCCCGATCCGACGCTCCACCTGCTCGGTCGGGAGCATGTCGTAGAGTGCGTCGTAGAGTGGGCGAAGGTAAGGATCTACCTTCTCCTTCATGTCGCCGGGAAGGAATCCGAGCCGCTCGCCCGCCTCCACTGCCGGACGGGACAGGATCAGCCGGTCCACCGACCCGCCGATCAGCTGCTGAACCGCCTGGGCGACAGCGAGATAAGTCTTGCCGGTGCCCGCCGGGCCCAGCGCGAAAATTAGATCGTCGCGCCCGAGAGCCTCCATGTAGGTGACCTGGGTCTTGGAGCGCGGAACGATCGTCTTCTTTCGCGTTCGGATCATGACCTTGGGCGGCTCCGACACGTCCTGCGAAACTATGCCGTCCAGAGTCGGCTGGCCCGACATGGCGATCACCCCGTCCACCGCTCCGGCATCGATGTCCTGCCCCTGGTCGAGGCGGTTGTAGAGGCCGGTGAGGACGTCCCGCGCTCGCGCGGCGGCTTCGGGCTCCCCCTCGATCTGGATCCGAGCGCCGCGAGCGGCGATGTACACTCCGAGCCGGTCCTCGATGGCGACCAGATTGCGGTCGAACTCCCCGAAGAGGGGCCCCAGCAGATGCGGCTGGTCGAACTCTATCTCCAGCCGCGCCCGGGGCCCGGTAGCTTCTGCCTTCTTCTGCGCCATCAGGCGGCGTTCCTCATGAGTTGCGCTCCGGCGAGGCTGTTTGGGCCCGCAGAGAGAATTTCAACCTCTACCAGGTCTCCGATCACCGCGCCGGTTTCGAGATGCACCGACTGCAGCCAGGGGGTCTTGCCGATCAGCTGCCCAGACTTCTTGCCCGGCCGCTCGAGAAGCACCGAGGTTCGGCGGCCGACGGTTGCCTGGTTGAACGCCTGCTGCTGCGCGTTGAGCAGCGCCTGGAGCCGTTGCAGTCGTTCGTCGGCGATGTGGCCAGGCACCTGTCCGTCCATGTCGGCGGCCGGAGTGCCCGGCCGCGGGGAGTATTTGAACGAGTAAGCCTGGGCGTAGTTCACCGCCTCGACGATTTTAAGGGTGTCAGCGAACTCGGAGTCGGTCTCGCCCGGAAAGCCGACGATGAAGTCCCCCGAAATCGCGATGTCCGGCCGCGCTTCGCGCACCCGATCTATGATCCTCAAGTAGCTGTCGACGGTGTGGCTTCGGTTCATTGCCTTGAGGATACGGCCGCTGCCCGACTGGACCGGCAAATGGAGGAAGGGCATCAGCTTTTCGATCTCGCGGTGCGCTCGGATCAGCCCTTCGGTCATGTCGTTGGGGTGGCTGGTCGTGTAGCGGATCCGCTCCAGCCCCGGGAGCCGGTCAAGCGCTTCGATCAGGTCATGCAGGCCCCGCCCTTCGCCGTCGCTCCAGGCGTTGACGTTCTGGCCGAGCAGGGTGATCTCGCGAGCGCCGTTGTCGACCAGCGCCTTCGCCTCGTCGAGCACCGCGCTCCAGCTCCGGGAAACCTCGGCTCCGCGCGTATAGGGCACGACGCAATAGGTGCAGAACTTGTCGCAGCCTTCCTGTACGGTCAGGAAGGCTGTGGGTCCCTGCCTGCGGCGGGCGGGGAGCGAGCCGAACTTCGACTGCAGCGGCATGTCGGTATCGAGAGCTTCCTCTCCCCTCCCCGCCTTTGCCACCAGGTCGGGCAGACGGTGATAGGCTTGCGGGCCGACGACGATCTTCACGCTAGGAGCCCGGCGGGTAATTTCTCGCCCCTCGGCCTGAGCGACGCAGCCGGCGACCGCGATCATCGGCCGGGAGCCGTCGTCGCGCTTCAGACGGCCGATGTCCGAATAGACCTTCTCCGCCGCCTTCTCCCTTATGTGGCAGGTATTGAGCACCACCAGGTCGGCCTCGCCGCCCTCGGCCGCTTGCATTCCCTTCGCCTCCAGCAGTTCCCCGATCCGGGCGCCGTCGTAGACGTTCATCTGGCAGCCGAAGGATTTGACGTGAAAGGTCTTTGGAGTCCGCTCGTTCATAGGGCGGCTATAGGCGATCCCCGCCGGCTTCGGAAGCGCCGAGCGCCCGGACGATCTCGCCGCGCGCCGCTTCGGCCAAGAGCTTCCGGTCCCCGAACTCGGCGGGGTCGAGCGGGGTCAGGAATCGGAGGGTCACCGGGCTAGTGCCCCGCCGGGAAAGCACCCGTTTGGCATTGGTCAGCGCCGGCTCCTGCCCAAGCCAGGCGATGTCGTCGGCGGCCGGGCCGTAGTCGAGCGCCACCGGCTGCACCCGGATTTCAGGAAGCGGCGGAAACAGGGAAGCAAGCAGGCTCGCCCGGAACGGCAGGACATCGGCCCCTCCCTCGGTCGTGCCTTCGGGGAACAGCGCCACGGGCTGCCCCGCTGAAAGGGCCCTTCGCAGCGTGTCGGCCTGGTCCCGAACCGCGCCTCTTTGGGTGCGCGCGATGAAGATCGTGTTGTTGAGTCGGGCGAGCCAGCCGATCACCGGCCAGGTCGCCACCTCGTCCTTCGACACGAATGCCGTTCCGCTTGCGCCTGCCATCAGCATGATGTCCAGCCAGCTCAGGTGATTGGCCAGGAACAGGACGTGAGTCTGGAGCGGGCGGCCTTCCACCCTCACCCGCATTCCCGCCGAGCGGCCCACCCAGCCCAGGAACACGCGGGGCCAAGGCGATGGGCGGCCGAAGAGCTTCCAGAGATAATGGAGCGGCAGGCAGACGATCAGGCCCGCCACGATCATCGCGATTCGCAGCGTCAGCCGCATGGCACCGGGTCAGTTCTTCCTGCTGAGCGAGACGCCGTAAAGCTCCATCCGGTGGTCCACGAGCCGGAATCCGAGCTTCTCGGCGATTCGGCGCTGGAGCATTTCCAGCTCCTCGTCGACGAACTCGATGACGTTTCCTGTTTCGACGTCGATCAGGTGGTCGTGATGGGCTTCGGCAGCCGCTTCGTAGCGGGCTCGGCCGTCGCCGAAATCGTGACGCTCCAGAATCCCGGCTTCCTCGAACAGGCGGACGGTCCGGTAGACGGTTGCGATCGAGATCCCGCTGTCGATCGCGGCCGCCCGTTCGTGGAGCGCCTCGACGTCCGGATGGTCGTCGGCTTCGGACAGGACCCGCGCGATCACCTTGCGCTGCTCGGTGATGCGCAGGCCCTTCTCAGCGCACAGGGCTTCGATGTCGATACGGCGTGTCATGCTGCCCCGGCTTTAGTGTAGTTTGAAGCAGCGTCAAAGTGGCGGCGCCGGGCCAGCCACCCTTATTATTTCTTGCTACGGCGCCGCTTGGTGCCCAGGCCGATCTTCTTGGCCAGCGAACGGCGCTGCTCGGCATAATTGGGCGCGACCATCGGATAGTCGCTGTTTAGGCCCCACTTCTGGCGGTACTGGTCGGGCGTCATTTGATAATGGGTCATCAGATGCCGCTTCAGCATCTTCAGCTTCTTTCCATCCTCGAGGCAGACGATGTAATCCGGCTTGATCGAAGAGCGGATGGAGACGGCCGGCTCCGGCCGCGCCTCCGGCTCCGGGACCTGGCCGCCAAGGCCGCTCAATGCGCCGTGAACGTTCTGGATAAGCTGCGGTAGGTCGTTGACGGAGACGCTGTTGTTGCTGACGTGAGCGGACACGATGTCCGCAGTCAGAGTGATCAAAGTCTCGTTCATTTCCTGAGTCGCGTCCATCGCAAGAGCACCATTTCTTGAAAGTGAAGGGGGACGATCATGTCGCCTCAGGAGCAAATGATCCGTTCCGGTGACTTTGACAAGTCCAAATTGGAAAGCACTCAGGTTGGGCCAGTCCTCCCATCTACAGTCCGCGATAGGGTGATGGAGTCGTAGATTTGGCCATCGCCGCCGGTATAGTATTTCTCGCGCCGCCCGACCTCTTCGAATCCTCCGGCATTGTAGAGCTTCACTGCCCAGTTGCCGTCGCGTACCTCCAGATAAAGCTTGGCCGCGCCGCGCTCCTGCGCGTCTTCGACGAAGCGGTTGAGCAGCGACTTGCCGATGCCCCGCTGCCGCGCCTTTTTCTTGACTGCAAGAAGCAGAAGCTCCGCTTCCGTCAGAACCATTCGGCCCAGGGCGAAGCCAACCACTTCGTCGCCGTCGCGGGCGAGGACCAGCCAGACGCCCGGCATGGGAAGCAATCCCGCGCATTGGGGCGCGGACCAGGCCTCGCCGTAGGCGGGATCGAAACTGTCCTCCATCACCTGCATAACCGAATCGAGGTCGAGTATGTCTCCGGCTACCAGGCGGACTGACTCCGTCATTGAACCAGCATCGGCTTCGCATCGGGAGCCCGGCCGTAGATCGGCCTTGGCGCCAGGCTTCGAAGCGCCTCGGGGAGACCGGCTGCCGCCGAGGCTCTCGGGAGAGCGTCGATCGCTTCTCCATGGCCGCGAGTGGCCACCAGCGTCTCGGCTGCCGAGCCAATCACCACGGGTGCCTCAATCGCCGCAGCCGCGGCCTCAGGGGAGAGCGACTGGAGTTCGTCCAATGGAACGAGCGGGTCATAGCCGAAGCTTTGCACGAATAATTCCCCATGTCCCCCATGAAGAGCGACCGCCACGTCCCTCGTCCCGCCGCCGACTGCCGCGACGGCAGCGAGCGAGGAATAGCCTGAGAGCTGGGCTCTCCACCCGATCGCAAGCCCATGCGCCGCGGCCAGCCCCACCCGCACTCCGGTAAAGCTGCCCGGCCCGCAATCGACGAGGATGGCGGAGGGGCGCCGGGTTCCGAGCAGCTCCTGGATCATCGGCATCAGCCGCTCGGCATGGCCTCGTCCTATCAGTTCGTACCGCTCGTCCACCACATGCGCGCCGTCGACCAGCGCTACCGAGCAGGCGGCGGTGGCGCTGTCGATGATGAGCAGCATCTAGACCGCTTCGACCGAGTCGACCTCTGGCACGTAATGTTTGAGGAGCCCCTCGATTCCGTTCTTCAGAGTCATGGTCGAGGAGGGGCAGCCGGCGCAGGCGCCGTGGAGGGCCAGATAGACGGTGCCGTCGCTGAAGCCGCGATAGACGATGTCGCCGCCGTCCTGGGCCACCGCCGGCCGGACGCGGGTTTCGATCAGCTCGCGGATCTGCGCGACGATCTCGGCATCCTCGGGCCTGTCCTCGATCGCTTCGTCCGCGGCGATCGAAATGTCGGCGGCGCTGCCCGGCTTGAACAGCGGGGCTCCGCTGGCGAAGTGATCGAGCAGAACTCCAAGCACCTGGGGCTTGAGGTGCAGCCATTCGACGCCGGGAGCGGCGGTGACGGAAATGAAGTCGCTACCGAAGAACACCCCCTCCACGTCGCCGGTCGAGAAGATCGCCTCTGCCAGCGGCGAGGCTTCCGCGTCCTCGGGCGTGGCAAAGTCGCGCGTTCCGGCGCTCATCACCGTTTGCCCCGGCAGGAATTTGAGAGTCGAGGGATTGGGCGTGGTTTCGGTCTGGATCAGCATCGCCGACATGTGGCGCGTTGCGCAGGGCCGATCAAGTAGCGCCCGGCGGCACGCGCTCTAGAAGCCCTGCTGGCGCTCGTAGAGACTCTTGTAATGCTGGATGCGCGTGACTCGAAGCCCCGCCATGCCGGACCGGTCCACTGCACGCTGCCAGCCGGCGAATTCCTCCAGGGTGAGCGAGTAGCGGGCGCATGCCTCGTCGACAGTCAGAAGGCCCCCGTTCACGGCAGCCACCACTTCGGCCTTCCGGCGAACGACCCAGCGGGTGGTCGACGGCGGAGGAAGGCTGTCGAGCGTCAGCAGCTCGCCGAGAGGACCGATCACATGCGCTGCCCGAATCTTCTGGTTCTCGATCATCCCTGCCTCAAACTGGTGAAGTCCTCGTCGCCCCGGCACCATATGCGGAGCCGGTGAAGGAAGCTTGAAGTCCCTTGGTAAACTCGGTCTTCATCTTCGTTACGCGCCCTCGGCGAAGCGCGCGAAAAGACGGTTGAACGAGCCCCCCTGCGCGAGCACCGCCTGCTGCCAATCCTGACCAGCGAGGAGGATCTGGGTCAGGGCACCCGGCTCCTTCGCCCCCTGACCCCCGCCGGGCGTCGCGCAGCGCCGTTCGGCACGCGCAGTCTCGGTCGAGAGCTGCCATGCCTGAAGCGTTGCAACGAGCACGGGGTAATCGATTCCGGTCCTGTCCATGCCCCATGCATTAGCGGGAGAAGGTTAAGAAGCCGGTAAAGGCGTGCGAATTGGGGCGGATGGCGCTATGCGGCGGCGAATGCACGCCGATTTCCAGCTCAGCAAGCCTCTCAAGGAGGCGCGAATCGTCGTCGCCATGTCAGGCGGCGTCGACAGCTCGGTCGTGGCCGCGCTCGCAGCCGCCACGGGCGCGGAAGTGATCGGAGTGACCTTGCAGCTCTACGACCACGGAGCGGCGGTGAAGCGCACCGGAAGCTGCTGCGCGGGCCAGGACATCTACGACGCTCGGACGGTCGCCGACCGGCTCGGGATCGCGCACTATGTATTCGACTATGAAAGCCGGTTCCGCGACAGCGTCATCGACCGGTTCGCGGACGAGTACGTAAAGGGCCGCACCCCCATCCCCTGCATCAGCTGCAATCAGGGAGTGAAGTTCACCGACCTGCTGAGCCTCGCGCGCGATCTCGGCGCCGACTGCCTCGCAACCGGCCATTATGTCCGGCGCGTGATCGGGATGAGCGGCGCCGAGCTCCACCGTGCGGCGGATCCGGCTCGGGACCAGAGCTATTTCCTGTTCGCCACCACAAGGGAGCAGCTCGAATTCCTCCGCTTCCCGCTCGGTGACATGCCCAAGCCCGGCGTGCGTGAAATCGCTCGGGAGCTGGGCCTTGCCGTGGCGCACAAGCCCGACAGCCAGGACATCTGCTTCGTACCCGACGGCGACTATGCCTCGGTGGTGAAGAAGGTCCGGCCCGAGGCCGCGGCGGAGGGCGAGATCGTCGATTCCGAAGGGCGGGTGCTCGGGAGGCACAACGGCCTCATCCACTTCACCGTCGGCCAGCGGCGGGGCCTGGAAATCGGCGGCCAGCCCGAGCCGCTCTACGTGCTCCGGCTGGAGCCTGAGCGGCGCCGCGTGGTTGTCGGCCCACGGAGCGCGCTTGCGGTTCGGGCAGCGCACCTGGAGGGGGTGAACTGGCTCGGAGAGGCGCAGCGCGACGGCCTCACCGTCAAGGTGCGGTCCATGGCGAGGCCTGCTCGGGCTCGATTCGAAACCGGGTGCGGGCCCTGCGCCGGCAGGATCGAGTTCGAGCAGCCGGAATATGGAGTGGCTCCAGGCCAGGCGGCGGTCATCTATCAGGGGGATCGAGTGCTCGGCGGCGGGTGGATCGAAGCCACCGTCGCGGCCGAGCTGGAAGCCGCCTGAGCGGGATGTCGGTCACCAGCGCAGGCATACTGCTCTACCGGCGGCGCGAAGGCGCCCTCGAGCTTCTGCTCATCCACCCGGGCGGACCCTATTGGCGAAGCAGGGACGATGGCGCCTGGATGATGCCGAAGGGCCAGGTGGAGGAAGGGGAGGACTACGCCGCCTGCGCCATCCGGGAGTTCCAGGAGGAACTCGGAATTCCTCCGCCGGGGCTCCCCAAGCCGCTGTGCCGAATCCGGCAGAAGGGCGGAAAGTGGGTGGAGGCGTTCGCCCTGGAGGGCGATCTCGACTGCGAACGGATCGTCAGCAACAGCTTCGAGCTGGAATGGCCGCCGCGAAGCGGCCAGTTTCAGTCGTTCCCGGAGGTCGACCGGGCGGAATGGTTCGCCCTCGAGGAGGCTCGGCGGAAGATCCTGGCCAGCCAGCTGCCATTGCTCGAGGCACTGGAACGGCTAGCGGGCGACTGACGCGCCTCGGGCCACGCTGCCGCGTTGCTCATCGCGCCGACCCCGCACGCCACGATTTATAGGTCGGCCTCAGCCACCCCTTTTACGCGGGGCCGGGGCCCTGGCGGGGGCAGGGACGGCGGCAGGAGCCGCGGCCGGAGCGGGCGTAATTCTTGCGATCGCCGCATTCGCTGCGGCTGCGGCTCCCTCGCAGGTGCTGCCCATCACCGCCGTCTGGACCTCGCCCAAGCGGCTGTGAACCTGATGTAGAATCGCCGCCTGCTGCTGTTCGAGCGAAGCGACGTAACGCTGCCACTCGGCCATCACTGGCGCTGGCACTACGACGCCTTCGGGGGTCACCAGCCGGGGCATGACCACCTCGGCCTTGAAGGTCGGAGTGGCTGCGACGATCTTGCAGGCGGTCCCGGTTGTCTGCTTCCTCACGCCTGTTCCGATCGACCAGTGTGCGCTGGCCGCTTGCGGCTGACCCGTCACCGGGTCCTTCGGCCGCTGGGCCGCGATCGACTCGCGCAGCAGGGGGATGCTGTTCCCGGTCACGTTGTAGTAGCGGACGGTGACGCCGGGGATTTGCTGGAGGGTCGGTGCGGGAGCAGCCTGGACGGGCGCAGGCACAGGAGCCGGCGCAACCTGCGCAAGCGCCGCCGCCGGCGCAGCCGCGACGGCGGCCAAGGCAGCCAGGCGAAGGTAGCGCCCGTTCCGGGTGGTCATGGAGCAATTCGTCATCAGGCGCGCAAGGTTCATCATCGTCTCCAGTCGGTTGGGCAACTTCCATAATGAATATGGGAACTTGGACAAGTGAATGGAACTCATGGGAGCACCGGTTAGATCCGAAGCGTACCTTCTATGACCGTTACGCAGCGCCCGCCCAGGATGACCCGGTCGCCGCCTAGCCTGCACTCGACCCGGCCGCCGCGCTGGCTGGCCTGGAAGGCCGTGAAGCTCTCCCTGCCCAGCCGCTCCGCCCAGAAGGGAGCGAGCGCTGCATGCGCGGAGCCGGTCACCGGATCCTCATCCACTCCCCAGGCTGGCACGAATACCCGGCTTACCACGTCGTAATCCTCGTCGCCGGCTGCCGTGACGATCGCCATCAGGTCGATCCCCGCGAGCGCCTTCATGTCGGGCGCGCAGGCGCGGACTGCCGCTTCATCGGCAAGCAGGACGATAGCCGTCGCTTCGGCGCCGGAGCAGGAGAGGAAAAGCTCCGCCTCCGTAGTTCCGAGCGCCTCCAGAAGGGCGGGGTGGTCAGCCCTTTCCATCCCGGTCGCCGGCAGATCGAGAGCCAGCGCATCCCCCTCCCGCGCGACGGTAAGCACCCCAGACTTGCGGGTGCGGAAGCGTACCTCGTCCCCCTCGATGAGGACATGGCCGCTCGCCAGCGTGGCGTGCCCGCACAAGGCCACTTCAGTGGTCGGAGTGAACCAGCGAAGCTGGTAGTCCGCGTCGCCTGTTGCGGGGACGGTGAAGGCGGTTTCGCTGAGGTTGTTCTCCTGTGCGATCGCCTGCATCACCCCGTCCGGCAGCCACGCGTCCAGCGGGATCACCGCGGCCGGGTTGCCTGTGAACGGGCGTGTCGCAAATGCGTCCACCTGCGTAAAGCGGAGCTCGGTCATGAAGCTGGTCCTGTCCGGGGAGTGAGATCGGTTTCGCGCAAGCTGTCGCCAGGGCGGTCCACTTTACCTTCGGGATCGAGATGGATGAGTATCTCGACGCCGGGGAATTCCGCCTCGAGCTTCTGCTCCATCTCCTCCATCACCTTGTGAGCCTCGGCCACCGTCATCTGCGGGTCGACCCATACGTGGAACTGGACGAAGTCGAGGCTCCCGCTGGTTCGGGTCCGAAGGTCGTGGATCCCGCGAAGCTCCGGATGGCGGGCGGCGATGGCGAGGAAGCGTTGGCGCTTCTCCTCCGGCCATTCCCTGTCCATCAGCTGATCGATCGCGCGCGTCGAAGCGCGCCAGGCGCCCCATGCGAGCCAAAGTGCGATCGCCACCCCGAACACCGGATCGGCTCCGGTAACGCCCAGATACTGGTCGAGGACAAGCGCGGAGATCACCGACAGGTTGAGCAGCAGGTCGGTCTGGTAATGGACATGATCCGCCTCGATGGCCACCGAGCCGGTGCGCGCGATCACCCGGCGCTGATAGAAGAGCAGGGCGAAGGTCGTGGCGATTGCCAGCAAGGACACCGCGATCCCGTATTCGGCGTTGGCAGTCGTTTCGCCGTGGATGAGCCGGTCTATGGCACGCCAGCCGATGCCCACCGCCGACACCGCGATAACCGCCACCTGGAACAGGGCGACCAGAGCTTCGGCCTTGCCATGGCCGAAGCGATGGTCGTGATCCGCAGGCGTCGCCGCGAGCCGAACTCCGTAAAGGGTGACGAGCGAGGCGACGAGGTCGAGCGCGGTGTCCGCGAGCGACCCAAGCATCGCGACCGAGCCTGTCGCCGAAGCTGCGTAACCTTTGAGCACGAGCAGGAATAGCGCGGTGGTGACGCTCGCAAGTGCTGCTCGCGTGGTCAGCGAACCACGGCCAACGGGATGCTGATGCGCGTGACTCATGGGTAGAGGAGACCTTCTGTCCACCCCCCCCCTTGGCGCACGAACAGGCGGCGCTCGTGACGACGGAAGGGGCGGTCGGTCCAGAACTCAATCCTGCTGGGCACAACGCGCAGACCGGTCCAGTAGGGCGGGCGCGGCACCGCCCCTCCGTCGAACCGCTCCTCCATCTTGGCAAAGCGGGCGTCGAAAGCCTCGGTTGATTCCAGAGGGCGCGATTGGGAGGACGCCCACGCGCTGAGCTGGGATCCGCGGCTTCTAGTGTTGAAATAGGCGTCCGCCTCTGCCTCGCTGACTTGCTCCACCCGCCCCTCCACTCGGACTTGGCGCCGGAGTGTTTTCCAGTGAAAGACGAGGGCGGCATACGGATTGGCCGCGATTTCCGACCCTTTTCGGCTTTCGAGATTGGTGTGGAAGGTAAAGCCGCGTTCGTCGTGTCCCTTCAACAGCACCATCCGGACGGAGGGCCGCCCCTCGGCGTCGGCGGTCGCCAGCGCCATTGCTTCGGGGTCGTTGGGTTCGGTGCGCTGAGCTTCCGTCAGCCATTCCTCGAACAATGCGTGGGGATCGGTGGCCATGCCGCCTCTTGCCGCCAGGCGCGGCTTGGCACAAGCTCGGCTTGCGGGGCGCGGGTTCGAAGCCCATTTTCAAGCGGCCTTGCAAAGGCAAGAGTGTGGACTTTTCGCTCTGCGTGGAGAACGAAGCTCAGATGGCGGATCTTTATTCAGATTTGGGGGTGGCTCGCGGAGCGAGCGAGGCCGACATCAAGAAGGCCTATCGAAAGCTCGCCAAGGAGCTGCATCCGGACCGGAACAAGGACAATCCCAAGGCCACCGAGCGCTTCTCGAAAGTGACACAGGCCTATGACATCCTGACCGACAAGGACAAACGAGCCCAGTACGACCGCGGCGAGATCGACGAGGAAGGCAATCCAAAATCCCCGTTCGGCTTCGGGCGGGGCGCGCATCCCGGTGCCGGCGGATACAGCCGCGCCGGATCTCCGCAGGACTTCGGAGTCGGAGGCGAGGCGGCGGACCTCTCCGACCTCTTCGAGGGGCTGTTCGGCGGGGCACAGCGGCGCGGCGGCGGGGGCGGCGGGGGCCCATTCGGCGGGTTCGGCGGAGCGCGGCGGGCGCCGCCTCAGAAGGGCGCCGACGTTTCCTACAGGCTGCCGGTCTCGTTCGAGGACGCTGCCGCCCTGAAGGAACAAAGGGTCACCCTGTCGAGCGGCAAGGCGATATCCATCAAACTCCCCAAGGGGGTGGAGGAAGGAACCAAGATCAGGCTTGCGGGCCAGGGTCAGCAGGGGCCGGGGGGCAGCGGAGACGCGATCGTCACCATCTCGATCACTCCGCACCGCTTCTTCACCCGCGACGGCGACAATATCAGGCTCGATCTTCCGGTGCGGCTCGACGAGGCGGTGCTTGGGGCCAAGGTGAAGGTGCCGACGGTCGAGGGGCCGGTGATGCTGAGCGTCCCGGCAGGGTCCAGCTCCGGCAAGGTGCTCCGCCTAAAGGGCAGGGGCTTCCACGGAAAGAACGGGGCCCGAGG
>DASYWC010000173.1:0-16605 GCA_035936615.1 Allosphingosinicella sp.
CTGCACATCCTGGCCGGCGATTTCCAGCTTGGGCTGGAAGAGGAGGGTGCGGTGCGCAGTTTCGGCCCCGGGGACAGGCTTCTCGTCACCGCAGGCACGCTTCACTTCGAGGACCATGGGCCACTGAGGATGGTGGTGGGCAGACGCCCCGGGGCGGACAGCCTCGCCTCGGGCGGGTCGGCTTGATGGACTCCGATGTCCCCCGCCGGCTGGCCATAGGGCTTCTGCTTCTGAGGTTGAGCCTTGGGCTCGTAATGATGGTCTGGGCGTTCGACAAAATCCTTAATCCGGGGCACGGGGCCGCCGTTCTGGAGGGATTCTATGGCCTGGAAGGCGTGGGCGAGCAGATCATTCGAGTCCTCGGCGTACTGCAGGGAGCCATCGTCCTTGCCTTCCTACTGGGGGTTGCGAAGACCTGGACCTACGGTGCCGTGCTCGTCATGCACGGGGTGACGACGCTCGTCTCGTGGAGCGCGTACCTCGATCCGCTTAAGAACATCCTGTTCTTCTCGGCTTGGCCGATGCTCGCCGGGCTTGTGACGCTGTTCCTGCTGCGCTCTGAGGATCGGATCGCCCAGATTGGAGAGCGTCACACAGGCAGCGGGTAAGCGGTGGTGAACTTGACGCGCTCCATGGCGAAGCGGGAGGTCACGTTCTTCAGCGGTATCTCCTCAATCAGCCTGCGGTAAAATTCATCGTAGGCCGCCATGTCCGGCACCGACACGCGCAGGATGTAATCCAGGTCCCCCGCCATCCTGTGCACTTCCATCGCCTCGGGCATTCGCGACAGCAGATCGGCGAAGCGGGACAGCCACTCGCTGCTGTGGTCGTTGGTCTCGATCGCCACGAAGACCGCGATATCCATGCCGATCTTGGCAGGGTCCACCAGGGCGACGCGGCGCCGGATCACTCCGGAAGCTTCGAGACGCTGGATACGGCGCCAGCAGGGGGTCTGGGAGAGGTTCACCCGCTCCGCAATCTCCGCCACCGCCATCGAGGCGTCTTCCTGCAGGATCGCCAGGATCTTCAAGTCGGTGGAATCCATTCGCCGCCTCTGCATGAATTAGAAGAAACTTCTAGCTCGGAGCATAGATTAGCACTAAACTTGTTATCCGCCCAGCCGGGTTGATCGAGCGCTTCTCCACAGTATCTAGCTTGTGCGCCCCTCCCAAAGAAATTTTATTCTAATTCGTCAGGACAAGCATGAAACCCGACCTGGCGGTACTCTACGAGCATCCGAAGTGGTTCTCGCCCCTGTTTTACGCGCTGGAGCGGCGCGGGGTGGCCTTCGATGCCATCCACTTGTCCAGCCATAGCTTCGATCCGGCCGGCGACGCCCCGCCGGCCCCGCTGGTGTTCAACAGGGTCGCTATGTCGAGCTTCCTTCGGGAGCCGGAGCACGGGATCTTCTATACCGAAGCCCTGCTTTCGCACTGGGAGGGCAAGGAAGCGCGCGTTCTGAATGGGGCCGAGGTGCTTGCGCTGGACTCGTCGAAAGCGCGACAGCTCTCGCTGCTCTCGCGTCTCGGGGTGCCCATACCCGCGACCCGCGCCGTGCACCGGGCCCAGGATCTGGTGCCGGCCTCCCAGGCGCTGCGCTATCCGGTCTTGGTCAAGGCCAATATCGGCGGGTCGGGGGTGGGAATTGCCCGCTATTCCAGCGAGGACGAGCTGACAGGCGCGATAGCCGACGGAAACGTCCCCGACAGCATCGACAAGGTGCTTCTGCTGCAGGAATATGTCCCGCCGCGCGGCGGATCGATCGTCCGTATTGAAACCCTGGGCGGCAAGTTCCTCTATGCGATCGAGGTGGAAAGCAGCGGCGACAGCTTCGACCTGTGTCCGGCCGACGCCTGTGTCGCTCAGCCGGGCAGAGCCGCAATCGGCATGAAAGCGGTTATCCCGTCGGAAGAGAACGTGAGGGTCGCCGAGGCGATAGCGCAGGCGGCGGGCCTGGACGTCGGGGGCGTGGAGCTGCTGATCGACGACCGGGACGGAGTGAGCCGCTTTTACGACATCAACGCGCTTTCGAACTTCGTGGCCGATCCGCTGGGCGTGCTCGGCTGGGATCCGCACGACCGGCTGATCGATTTCATCACAGCGGTTATGAAGGAAAAGGCACAGCAATGAGATATGGATATTGGGCGCCGGTGTTCGGCGGATGGCTTCGCAACATCGAAGACGAGCGTATGGAAGCAAGCTGGGATTATATGTCCCGGCTGGTGCGGCGTTCGGAGGAGATCGGCTACGACCTCACCCTCATCGCCGAGCTGAACCTGAACGACACGAAGGGCCGCGATGCGCCCGCGCTCGACGCATGGTCGACTGCGGCTGCCCTGGCTGCGGTGACTCGTTCGATTGAGCTGATGGTCGCGGTTCGCCCCAATTTCCATCAGCCCGCATTGTTTGCGAAGCAGTCCTCCAACATTGACCGGATCAGCGGCGGGAGGCTGGCTCTGAACGTCGTTTCCTCCTGGTGGGCGGACGAGGCGACCCAATACGGGCTGCAGTTCGATCAGCATGACGATCGCTACGCGCGCACGTCCGAATGGCTGAAGGTGGTCGAAGGCCTGTGGTCGGAGTCGCGTTTTTCCTTCGAAGGCCAGTATTACCGCACCGCCGATGCGATCAACGAACCCAAGCCGGTGAGAAAACCGGTGATCTACGCGGGCGGGGAGTCCGAAGCGGCCAAGACGATGATCACGCAGCAGTGCGACGCCTATGTGATGCACGGCGACGGGCCGGAAATCATCCGCGACAAGATCGCCGACATGCGGGAGCGGCGGGAGCGGACCGGCCGCGCGCCCATGACCTATGGAATGGCTGCCTACGCAATCGTTCGCGACAGCGAGAAGGAAGCGAAGAGGGAGCTCGAGCGGATCACCGACATGAACGGCAAGCCGCCTCCGGGCTTCGATAATTTCGAGCAATGGCTGTCCGGGACCCAGCTGGAGCGGGAGCTGAAGATCCAGGAGTATTCCGTCACCAATCGCGGACTTCGTCCAAGGCTGATTGGCACACCCGAGCAGATCCGGGAGAAGATCGAGGAGTATACCGACGCCGGGCTGGACCTGCTCCTTCTCCAGATGAGCCCGCAGGCGGAAGAGATGGAGCGCTTCTCGGCTCAGGTGATACGGCCCGACACGGCCGTGGAGCGGGCGGTCGAGGAGAGGACCGCGCAGCCGGCGTAGCTCCAGTCGGAGCCTCGCCGCCAGCCGGCGCCGGCTCGACGGACGGCTGTGGGGTCGATATCGCCGCGCGGATGATCGACAGGCCGCGTTTCTCCTTCTCCATAAGCGCCACCGACGGCGCCGCCCGGACCGGCGTCCTCTCGATGAAGCGGGGCGACATCCGCACCCCTGCCTTCATGCCGGTGGGCACCGCGGCGACGGTGAAGGCAATGAAGCCTGGCGACGTGCGAGCGGCTGGGGCCGACATCATCCTTGGCAACACCTACCATCTGATGCTCCGCCCCGGGGCGGAGCGGGTGGCTCGCGTTGGCGGGCTGCACCGGTTCATGGGCTGGGACGGGCCGATCCTCACCGACAGCGGCGGGTACCAGGTGATGAGCCTGGCGGAGCTTACAAAGCGCTCGGAGGAGGGAGTCGAGTTCGCCTCGCACCTGGACGGCACGAGGCATCTGATCACTCCGGAGCGGTCGATGGAAATCCAGCGGTTGCTGGGATCGGATATCGTCATGGCTTTCGACGAGCTGGTCGCGACCACCTCCACCCGGGACGAGCAGGCAGCGGCGATGGAGCGCTCCATGCGCTGGGCGAAGCGGTCGCGCGAGGCGTTCCTCGGCGGCGGTGCCCATGCCGAGGCCGCGGCCCAGTTCGGAATCCAGCAAGGCGCGCTGGACGAAAGCCTTCGCCAGGCCTCGGCGGACGCTCTGATCGACATCGGCTTCGATGGCTATGCGGTCGGCGGTCTTGCGGTGGGCGAGGGGCAGGAGGCGATGTTCGGGGTGATCGAGTTCTCCGCCCCGATGCTTCCGGCGGACCAGCCGCGCTATTTGATGGGGGTTGGGAAGCCCGACGACATAGTGGGGGCGGTCGAGCGGGGGATCGACATGTTCGATTGCGTTCTTCCGACCCGTTCGGGGCGGACGGGCCAGGCTTTCACTCGCACCGGCCCGATCAATCTCAAGAATGCGCGGTTCGCGGAGGACGAGGAGCCGCTCGACCCGTCATGCGGCTGCCCGGTCTGCGCGACCTGGAGCCGCGCCTATCTCCACCACCTCATCAAGGCCGGCGAGATACTGGGCGCGATGTTGATGACCGAGCACAATATCAACTTCTACCAGCAGCTGATGAGCGAGCTTCGGGCTGCGATCCGGGAGGGGCGGCTCGGCGCCTATGCCAATGAGTTCAGATCCAGCTACTCGGGTAGAAGCTAAGGCTTCAGCTTGATCTCGAACAGCTTGGACCAGCGCTTGCCGGTGACGAACAGGCGGTTTGTCTTTGCATCGTAGGCGATGCCGTTGAGGACATTGTCGATTCCCGAGGCGCCGGCCAAGCGGTCGAGGCCGCTGAGGTCGATCCAAGCCTTGACGACTCCGGTCCTGGGATCGATGCGGGCGATGCGGTTGGTCTGCCAGACATTGGCGAGAAGCTCGCCGTTCACCCATTCCAGCTCGTTCAGATAGCGGACCGGCACGCCGTCGGCGGTGACCTGCACCCGGCGCCGTTCGGCAAAGGTGCGCGGATCGAGGAAACGCAGCCAGGGAGTTCCGTCGCTGAGGATCAGGCTCTGCCCGTCCTGCGTCAGGCCCCAGCCCTCGCCCGGATAGCGGAAGGTGGCGGTGCGCTTCAGGGTCTTGCGGTCCCAGCGGTAGCCGACGCCGTTCAGCCAGGTCACGCTGACGATCTCGTCGCCCCAGTCGGTGCTCCCCTCGCCGAACTCGGTGGCGGGGACGGGGGCGCTCTGAAGCACCTTGCCGTCGGCGAGGCGGACCTTGCGGATCGTGGATTGGCCCTGAATTCCGGTGCTTTCGTAGAGGATGCCGTCGCGGAAGAAGAGGCCCTGGGTGTAGGCGCCCGGGTCGTGGGGGTAGGTACGGACCAGCTCGTAGCGCTGGACCGGGACTTGCGCGGCCGCCGCAGAGGCAAAGAGCGCGAAGAGGAGGACGAGCAGGACGCGCATCCCTTGGAGCCTAGCTTCCGAAGCCTGCGCCGAGGAAGGAGGGGATCGGGCCGTTCCACTCCTCGTCGGCGTCTTCGAGCCCGCTGGTCTCCGCGGGCTCCGGCTTCGGTTTGGGAGCCGCTTCGCGCTTGGGAGCAGGCTCCCGCTTCGGCGCTGCTTCCACCTTTTCCGCCTTGGGCTTGCGCTCGCGCGGCTTCCGGGCGGGCTTTTCCTCCGACTTTTCCTCGGGCTTCTCGGCGCGGGCGGCAGCGGCGGAGCCCTCCACCGCGGGGATTTTTTGGCCGGTCAGCTTCTCGATCGAGGCGATTGCGTCCGCATCCGCGCTGGTGGCCAGAGTGATTGCGGTGCCGGTTGCGCCGGCGCGCCCGGTTCGGCCGATGCGGTGGATATAGTCGTCCGGCTGCCAGGGAACGTCGTAGTTGAAGACGTGGCTGACGCCCTTGATGTCGAGGCCGCGGGCTGCGACGTCGGAGGCGACCAGAATGTTGATCTCCTCCGCCTTGAACCTGTCCAACTCCTTGATGCGCTCGGGCTGCTCCATGTCGCCGTGGATCTGGCCGGCCGCAAAGCCGCTGCGCTTCAGGCTGGTATAAAGCTCTCGAACCGTCGTCTTCCGGTTGGAGAAGACGATCGCGTTCTTCACGTTCTCGGCGCGAAGCAGGCCGACCAGCGCCTCCTTTTTCTTGCGCGCGTCGACCCGGAAAATGCGCTGGTCGATCAGAAGGTTGGACGAGGCGGGGCGAGAGACCTCGATCGCCTTGGGGTTCGACAGGAACTTGTCCGCAAGCTTCTTGATCGGACCCGGCATGGTCGCCGAGAAGAGCAGGGTCTGACGCTTGGCCGGAAGCTTGGTGCAGATTTCCTCGATGTCCGGGATGAAGCCCATGTCGAGCATCCGGTCGGCTTCGTCGATCACCAGCAAGTCGCAGCCGTTCAGCATGATCTTGCCTCGGCCGAACAGGTCCATCAGCCGGCCCGGAGTGGCGATCAGGACGTCGACGCCCTTTTCAAGCTTCTTGATCTGGTCGGCCATGTTGGTGCCGCCGATCAGAAGCGCCATGTTGAGCTTGTGATACTTGCCGTATTTCTCGAAGTTCTCCGCGACCTGGGCGGCAAGCTCCCGCGTCGGCTCCAGGATCAGGGAGCGGGGCATCCGTGCCCGGCTTCGGCCTTCGCCGAGGATGTCGATCATCGGCAGAACGAACGCGGCGGTCTTGCCGGTGCCGGTCTGGGCGATCCCGATCAGGTCGCGGCCCATCAAGACCGAGGGGATCGCCTGCGTCTGGATCGGAGTCGGCTCGGTATAGCCGGACTCGTTCACCGCGCGGAGCAATTCGTCTGAAAGGCCGAGATCGGCAAACGTCATGTGGGGTCCGGAAGGTTGCGCTTTAACAAGAAAGCTGCTGCGCCTGTGGCTTGTGCGCAGCGGCGGGCGATTGTCAAGCGAACGTCACTTGCGCTTGACGGGCTTCAGCACCTTGAATGCGTCGATCTCGCACTCTCCGCCCATCCGGGAGCGGATCGTCTCCCGGTCGGCGCAGATCATGCCGTCGGGGTTGGGGCTGATGTAGAAACCGTGGTAATAATCGAGTGCGGGACAGCTGTTCTGGAGCTTCGCTCGAACTCGGCTCCTGTCCTTCAGAACAAGATCGACGCTGTTGTGTTCGAGAAGCGCCGCGCCTGCGACCGAGCCGGCTGCGACGCACTTGGTTCGCTTCCCTTCCTTCCAGTCCATCTCCTCGTCCTGGGGAGCGCCTGGTCTCAGGCGAGCAGGGACGCGGATCATGATCTGCTGCCGGACGGTGAGCTGCGCGTATCGCACAGGCTCCGGAGCGGCCGCCTCCTCAGGCGCGTCGCTGAGGGCCATCAGCAGCAATGCCGCGCCCCAATAGATCATCGGTGAAGGTCCATGTGGCGCCCACATTGTGCCATGCGCTTGAACATGCGATTAATTTAGCCCAGCCCCACCGCCCCGTCATATCCCAGAGCCTCCATCATGGCTAACCGGCCCTCATCCATACTGCTCCGAAAGCTTTCCGATCTGCTCGGCCCAAAGGGCTATTCGGACGATCCGCAGACGCTCGCCCCCTGGCTGACCGACTGGCGCGGGCGCTACCACGGCTCGGCCGCGGCCATGCTCTCGCCGGCCGGCACCGAGGAAGTGGCGGCCCTGGTCAGCCTCTGCGCGGAAGCTGGCTGCGCCCTCGTGCCGCAGGGAGGGAATAGCTCGATGGTTGGAGGGGCGACTCCGGGCGCGGGTGGAGATGCCCTGCTTTTGTCCCTGCGTCGGATGAACCGGCTCCGCTCCATCTCTCCCGAGGCGGGCCTCGCCACCTGCGAAGCCGGAATGATCCTGTCCCACCTGCACGAAGCGGCTGGAGCGGTCGGCCGCCGCTTTCCCCTGTCGCTGGGAGCCAAGGGTTCGGCGACGGTCGGAGGGCTGATCTCCACCAATGCGGGCGGAACGCAAGTGCTCCGCTTCGGAACCATGCGCGGCCTGGTGGCGGGAATCGAGGCGGTCCTTCCGGACGGAAGCCTGTTCGATGGCCTGAGAGCGCTGAAGAAGGACAACAGGGGCTACGACCTGAGGCAATTGCTGATCGGCGCGGAGGGGACTCTTGGTGTCGTCACCGCGGCAAGCCTGAAGCTCGTCCCCGCGGTAGGCGCCCGGGCCGTGGCCTGGATCGGCCTTTCCTCCCCGGACCGTGCTCTGACGCTGCTTCGGCTTCTGGAGGAAAGGACCGGAGAGGCGGTGGAGAGCTTCGAACTGGTGCCGCAAAGCGCGCTGGACCTGGTGCTGGCCCATGTCCCGGGCACGCGGAACCCTCTGGACGGCGCCTACCCCTGGCATGTGCTTGTCGAGGCGACAGCTCCGGTTGGAGCTCCGCGGCCGGAGGAGCAGCTGGGGAGGGCGCTGGAAGAGGCTCTGGAGCGAGACTTGATCGAAGATGCCGCGATCGCCTGGAGCGAGGCGCAGGCGGAGGCGTTCTGGAAGATCCGGGAAAGCATCTCGGAGGCCGAGCAGAAGGAGGGACCGGGCGCCAAGCACGACGTGTCGGTCGAAGTGGCCGCGATGCCGTCCTTCATCGTCGATGCGGCCGCCGCCGTGGAGGCGCGATTCCCGGGAGTGAGGGTGATCGCCTTCGGACACCTGGGCGACGGCAACGTCCACTTCAACGTGACCGCTCCGGATGGGGCACCCGCCGACTGGCTTCAGCAGCAAGGCGCGGCGGTGACTTCCTTCGTCCACGATCTGGTCGTCGCCGCGGGCGGATCCATCTCCGCAGAGCACGGGATCGGGCAGATGCGCCTTGCCGAACTGGCTCGCCTGACGGATCCGGCACGGCTGAACGCCATGCGCGCGATCAAGAACGCGCTCGACCCGAAGGGCATCATGAACCCGGGCAAGCTGGTTCCGCCGCCAGACGTGCCTCAGGAGAGCCTTGCAGAATAGTCACGGGGCCCATAGACGGTCCGCTGAAATCCGGGACGGCTCGAGAGCCTGAACCCACACCCCGACGGAGAAACGATCATGGCGACCCAGGCGCCCCAAATGCCGCCCATGTACAAGGACCTCGAGCCTCTCTCGAACCAGGCCCACGCCAGCTTCAAGACGCGCGGCAGCGATGGCTTGCCCCAGCTTTCCAGCCTCCACGCCATCCCGATCGTCATAGACGAATTCGTCGCGGTCCAGCGCTTCTTCCCGATCGTGTTTTCATCCGGCGACAATTCGGTGCCGTTGGCGCTGATGGGACTCAACGAGGGCGTCAACACCTTCGTCGACGAGGAGGGGAAGCTCATCAGCGCGGCCTACATCCCCGCCTACGTCCGCCGTTACCCTTTCATGCTCGCACGCGTGGACTCCGATAAGGATACGCTGTCGCTCTGCTTCGACCCGAGCAGCGGCCTGGTCGGCGACTTCGAGGAGGGGATGCCGCTTTTCGACGGCGATCAACCGAGCGAGGCAACCCAGAACATTCTGAAGTTCTGCGAGGAGTTCGAAGTCTCCGCCCAGCGCACCGGCCAGTTCATGGAGGAGCTCAAGAAGCTCGATCTGCTGATCGACGGGGAACTCTCGGTGCAGGCCGGCACCGACACGCAGCCAGTGGTCTATCGCGGGTTCCGGATGGTCGACGAGGAAAAATTCCGCGAAATGCGGGGCGACGAGCTTCGAAAGATCAACCAGAACGGGATCCTGGCGCTCCTGGTCGCCCACATGTTCTCGCTGCCGCTGGCGCGCGACATATTCGTGCGTCAGGTCGAGCAGGGCAAGGGGCCGCCGCTGGTGCCTGCAGAGACCGATTCGCTTCCCGGAGTCTAGCCCTTGGCAAGCGCGGCCGATCCGCTGGGCCAGTCCGCGGTCCGCTATTCGCTCGGCGCGATGTGGTTCCACTGGGTGATCGCGGCCCTGATCGCGATCAACTTGTTCCTCGGCTTCTACCACGAGGATTTCGGCAAGGCTGCGACGCCGTGGATGATGTTCTTCCACAAGGCGCTCGGCATCACGGTGCTGGGCCTGAGCGTGGCTCGGCTGCTGTGGCGGCTGGGGCACCGCCCGCCTCCGTTCGACTCCGCGCTCCGCCCCTGGGAAGCGCTGCTCGCACGGATCACCCACTGGCTGTTCTACGTCCTGATGATCGCCATTCCCCTGACCGGCTGGCTGCTGTCCTCCTCAAGCGGGCGGGCAACCAACTTCTTCGGGCTGTTCGAGATCGCTCCGCTGCCCGTGTCGCGCAGCGCCGGGTCGCACGACCTGTTCGAGGACCTCCACGAGTGGCTCGGAAAGCTTATTCTCGGGCTGATCGCGCTCCACGTGGCCGGAGCGGCGAAGCACCATTTGCAGGGCCACCGCCACCTGATCGGCCGAATGGGCCCCTGGCTCTACCGGCAGCGCTGAGCGGGCACAGGAACCCGCTAAGCCCCTCTTGAACAGGGCTTTTTTCCACCTATCTTGTTGAAGATACGCCGTTGCTTTTCCCCTTTGCGACGGTGTGTTGCGCCCCTCGGGGCGCTCCTCCCTGAACCTTGGCCAGCTCGTGCATGTCGCGAGCTGGTCTTTTCTTATTCAGCCGCGATCGCCTGGCCGCTTGCCGTCGCTCGATCTGCGAGCGCTCCCGCTATCGACGCTATGAGGCGCGCGGTGCGGTCGAAGCCGGGCCCCGGCTCCCGAAGCCTCTCGTCGAGGTAGAGCGAGCGGTCGATCTCGAGCTGGAGCGCGTGGATTCCCCGAGCAGGCCGGCCATGAACGGCGGTGATGTGGCCGCCTGCATAAGGATTGTTGCGGCCGACGGTGAAGCCCGCCTCCCGAGCCGCCGAGATTGCCGCAGCCACCAGCTCGGGTGCCATCGACGTTCCGTGCCGGTCCCCGAAGACCAGACCCGGATCGCCCGCTTCCATGTTCCGGGGCGGCATGGAGTGGCAATCGAGGAGAATTGCTATCCCGAACCGCGACCGCGCCTCCTCAAGGGCTTGGGCCAGCGCCTCGTGATAAGGCCGATGGATCTCCTCCACCCGCCGGCGGACTTCGTCCTGGCCGATCCGGTGGAGCCAGATCGAGCCCGAACCCGCAATTCGGGAAGGGATGAGGCCGAGTCCCCCCTTGGTCCGGGCAGAGGGGAGGATCGAGCCTGCGGGCGGCGACGGGACCACCGTGGCGGGGTCGATCTCGCGCTCGTCGCGGTTGAGATCGATCTCGGCTCGTGCGCTGTTGGCGATGATCGCCCGGCAGCCGTTGGCGACCGCGCGCCAGACCAGCCGGTCCACCAGCCGGTCCTCCAACGTCTCGATCTTGTCGAGCGGGAGGCGGGAGGCGCGAAGAAGCGAAGGAGGGTAGCTTCGGCCGGCATGCGGCACCGACAGCACGACCGGGGAGGCGGGCGTTTCAGGGCCAGTGCGGATGAAGGAGGGTTCGCGGGCACTATCCGGCATAAGCTGCTAAGAAGTTCGGAAGCGCGGGATGTTCCCTGAAGCGGCTAATAAAAACGGCACGTGGCAGCGACGACCCGCTTTTCGCGCAGGCTGCTGGAAAAGCCAAGTGCTTCGGGCCTATGATGGAGCGCCGGGCGGTAACGAGCGTTGCGGGTGCGAGGAGCGTTGGGACGCAGATGACGAAGATCCTGTTGGCCGAAGACGACGAGTCGATGCGTCTCTACCTCGCAAGGGCTCTCGAGAAGGTCGGCTATTCGGTGACTGCGGTAGACAGGGGGACTGCAGCCCTGCCGCTGCTGGAATCGGAAGCATTCGAGCTGCTTCTCACCGACATCGTGATGCCCGAGATGGACGGGATCGAGCTTGCGCAACAGGCCGCTGCGATCGCGCCGGACATGCGGGTCATGTTCATCACCGGATTCGCCGCGGTGGCTCTGAAAGCCAGCAAGTCGGCTCCGAGCGCCAAGGTGTTGTCGAAGCCTTTCCACTTGAAAGACCTGGTGGCCGAAGTCGACCGCCTGTTCCAGACCGAGGACCAGCACGGGCGGCTTTAAGCCGCGCTCAGCCGTTCCCGCTCAAGCTGCGGCGCGCCAGGATCATCGCCCCCACGACGCAGCCGCCGAACAGCATTCCTTCGATGGCTCCAGTGACTGCTTGGCTGACGGGTCCGAAGCCGCTTTCGCCGAACAACCCTCCTATATGATCGAGCCGTAGCCGCGAGTTGGGGAACTGGCGTGCGAGCAGATCCAGGCTTCCGCCAAGCAGCCGCCCGTCCAGCAGCGAAACGAGGATTCCCGCCGCTCCGCCGGCTAAGGCAGCGGGGGCTATGCTGCGAGCGAGGACAGGGGAGCCCACCCCACGGCCAGCAATCCAGGCACCGAGGCCGATCGCTCCTCCAAGGAGGGCGCCCTCGGCAGCACCGGTTATGTCGCCGGGCGACTGGCCAAACAGAAGGTTGAAGGCGTCGAGCCCAAGCAGCTTGGCGAATGCGCCGACCACCAGCCCGCCGAACGCGCCCCCGATCATGCTCCACAGCCAGAGGCGCCTTTTCGCGAATCCCGCCGCCGCGATTCCGAAGCCCACTCCGGCGCCTCCCACCAGCGCCACGAGGATGGTGAGGCACACGAGAACCAGAAGCACCGACAGGGAGCCGATCCCCGCCTGTGACGGCTGCGATGCCCCGGCAAAGCCGTAGAGGAGGCCGCCAAGCACTCCCGCACCTCCGCCCCCGAGCATTCCCGCAGAGCCGAGCAGCAGAAATTCGCGCCACGAATAGCTGACGGTCTCTTTTAGAGCTCCTGCCTCCGGCACCGGCTGGTCCCCGACCCGCTCCACGGGCGCGATGAAGCGGTAGCCGTGCTTCGGGACCGTCTCGATGAAGCGAGGCCTTCCGGCCGCGTCGCCGAGCTGCCGCCGGAGAGTCTTGACGCATTGGGTGAGTGCCTCGTCCGTCACCGGTACGCCTCGCCACACCTCCTCGAGGAAACGGTCCTTGGAGACGAGCTTGCCTTGCTCGCGCACCAGCAGCGCGAGGGCGTCAAGATAGCGGGCGTTGAGGTCCACCGGTACGCCGTCCCGCCTCAACTGACGTTCGTCCGCATCGAGGACGAAGCGTTCGAAGCGGAAGCTGCCGGCTGCCATCTTTCAAAACCCCAGAAAAGTTGCGCATGCCGGCACCAGCGGGTGCATGTCCGCGCCCGAAGCCAATGACACCTCTATGGAGGCGAGGCGATGGCATAAAGCTGAAAAGCAACGGCGCCCCCGGAGTACCTGGTAGAATGACGCTCCAGACGGCTTGCGCAGGCCTGCCCCCGCCGTTAGATACCCGCCGCAGTGGGCGTGTAGCTCAGTGGTAGAGCACTGTGTTGACATCGCAGGGGTCGCAAGTTCAATCCTTGCCACGCCCACCATTTTTCCTCCGCCAATCGAGAACTCATGGCATCAGCCGCACAGTAGCCTGCGACTGGCCGGTGCAGCTCGGGCATTCCCTGTTCGTGTCTGCCGCGGCCTGCCCCAAGACTAGCGCATCTATTGGATTAGCGGCCCCGTATCTCCTTGGGTAAACGGAACAAATCAGGAGAATCTAATGTCGATCGAAGGCCGCAAGCTTGGTATTCTCCTGGCGACTCTCCTCGTCACGGCTCCCGCCGCGGCGCAAGCGGGTCCCAAGGCTGAAGCTGTGTTCGCCGGTGGATGCTTCTGGTGCACCGAATCCGACTTCGACAAGATCCCGGGAGTGCTTTCCACAACCTCGGGCTACATCGGCGGCAAGATAGCGAAGCCGAAGTATGAGCAGGTGTCGGCAGGCGGCACCGGTCACATCGAGGCGGTCAAGGTCGTCTACGATCCCAAAAGGGTCAGCTACGCCACTCTCGTCACGCGCTTCTTCCGGACTATCGACCCGTTGGATGCAGGGGGACAGTTCTGCGACCGCGGGTATCACTACCGATCCGCGATCTTTGTCGCCGACGCGGAGCAGCGCCGGATCGCTTCAGCCGAAGCGGCGAAGGTTTCCGCGATGCTCAAGAAGCCCGTCGCTACGTTGCTTCTGCCGGCCACCGCCTTCTACCCCGCGGAAGCCTATCACCAGGACTATTACAAGAAGAACCCGGTCAGATACCGCTTCTATCGCACCACCTGCGGACGGGACGCGCGGCTGAAGGCTGTCTGGCGCTGAACCAGTTCGGAAGAAGCCACCTCCCCTTAACGCGGTTTTGGTGAGCCCCACACACGGACGCGCCCGCGCTTCTGACTCGACCGATCTTCACCTGGGGGCTTCAATCAGGGAATTATGGGCCCCGATCGCCGATTTCGTTGAGGAGCTGGATCGGACGGTGTTCGCGGGTGGGTGGTTCATGGTCCAGGACACCCGCTTCCCGACCTTCCGAAGCGGCTTGCAGGAACAAAGATACTATAACTTTGCAGTCTCACCCGTGCGCGACGCCGATGGCGTTGTCTTGGCAGCGGCGTGCTTCACGACGGACAGAACGCCAAAGTTGGCGGTCCAACAGGAGATTGCCATCGTTGAAGCTCACGGCGGCAGAATCTGGGCGGAGAACAACGACGGCGGGGGGCTTCCTTTTACTTGACTCTTCCCAAGGCCGCGCACCCGCCGCGCAAGACGCGGCTAGTAGCCTGACGCGGTAAGCTTCGCGAAAGCCTGTTCGAGTGCGTCGAGCAACTCGCCGATGTCGTTTCCCTTCCTCAGGAAGGTTGAAGCCCCGGCCCGCATCCCCTCTACGGCATGCCCGACCGTGCCCTTCCCCGAATAGAAGATCACCGGCATGGAGGACCCCGCTTCCAGCAGCCTCGATTGAAGTTCCAGGCCGTCGATGTCCGGCATTTCCAGGTCTGTCACCACGCAGCCAAGGGGGCAAGGTTGGCAGATGCGCCAGAAACGTCCCCGGTTCGGAATGGCCGACGCAATCGTATCCGTGCTCGGCAAGTTTCGTGCAAAGCACCTCGAGCAGAAGCTCGTCATCATCGATGACATAGACGTTCCTGGGAGTCGTCACAGGATACATGTGACGGGGAATGTCAGCCTTCGCAATGGAGTACCAAGCAGGGTTGCGTTCCTGAAGAAACTCCCCAACCCCAGGGGCAGCGCTGCAGGATCAACGCGGCACGATCCCGAAAAGAACTCGGAAGCGGATCATCGACCAGATGCTCACCAATATCCCCACCAAGATCCCCGTGTTCCACCAGATGGTCGCCCAGTCGAATGTCGGGACCCCTTCAAAGTAGCCGGGTATCTGATCGGCTGCCAGTATGAAGGGCACGTGCACCAGGAACACGTACAGGCTTGCGCGACCGAGCGGGAGCAGAAGCCAACCCAGCAATGCGGCCAACGGCTTCCACAGGTAAGTCAGCAGGACGTAGAAGGTGATAATGAACGCGAACGACGTGACGATCCGTCCGGGGCCGAGGCTATCCTTGGTAAACCAGGTATCGTAGATCGTTCGGAACGTCTGCGGGTCGATGATGCTGAGCCGTGTCGACGAGGGAAAAGACGGATTGTCCGTCGTCTGGGCGTAGATGAGCGAGGCCAGAGCGATCGCAGCGATGACGGCAAACAGGATGCCGCTGAGCACCCGGTGCTTGCCGATCCAGGCTTTCACCTCTTCCAGCCGGTAACCCGCGACCAGCGGGCAGAAGAACAGAACCTGCCAAGCCATCAGCGGAAACGCATATTCGAACTGCGCGCCCGTGGGTCTCAAAGGGACGGGGCTGAGCCAGGAGGCCGCCCAGACGGCCAGGCTCACCAGGATGCACAACCACCCGCGACGTCTCCTCAACAGGAGCAAAGCAAGGCAAGCAAGAACAAGGACGCAAACGTAGAAGCCCAGAATCTGAACCTGGTGAGGGGTCACCCGGAGCAGAAGCACGAGCTTGATCTGCTCGAGGAGTGGCGTCCCTTCAGGCGGGATCAGCGGATATGTGACGTTCGCCCAGCGGTCGGTGAACGTAGTGACGGCCTGAACATCCAGGGCAGTGAAGCGCGCAAGCAGGATCACCAGCGCTATCAACGCCACGTAGGCCAGATACAAGGTCCCCGCCCGACGCCACCATCGGCGGGCAACGGTGAACCCATCGTGCCATTCCTCGCGCCGCGCGGTTCTGCCGACGAGAACTCCGGACACTATTACGAAGAGTTCGGCGCCCGTGACGATGCCGAGCCGTTCCCAAAACAGGAATTGAAGCCAGGTGAATGCTTCGAAATGGCTCGTGACGAAGCTGACGCAGGCAAAGCCGCGGATGAAGTCGAGCCGGGCGTCGCGCCCCTTGTCGAGATGAGCAGGATAGCGCAGCGTCGAGTCGCTGCGAGGCTCCCGATTAACCGAGGGCGCTTGCGTGTGCGACAATAGCTACCCTCAAAACAGCGTGCTCAGCCCAAACCCGAGGTACGGAGCAGAACCCCGGTCTCCTTGGGTAGCGATCCCGGCCGAGAGCTGACCGTCGATCCCGCCTCCCAACTTGGAGGCAATGAACCCACCCCCGCTGAAGGAGCTGTATTCAGGACTCCCCTGGAACCCTGCATCGAGGCCCAGGCGGACTGGAGACCGCTGATCGACGAGACGGCCGATCGTGCCCCGCACCTGATACGTGCCGTTGAAGACACCTGCTGAGGCTCGCCAGGTGGCGCGCCAGGCGGGATTGATGTTGTACCCGCCGTCCGTCTGGACACCCAGGTCCAGCCTGGTGCCCACCCGATCGTTTTCAGGATCCGGTGGGTCGATTTTCAAATCATTGATCCTAGGACCGGCGGAAAAGTTGGCCCAGCCCCACGGGCCGGAATGTTGTGAGACGAGGGCGACCTCGGCGGAAAAATATTCGCCGTCGAAGTCGGTGCCGTTCCGCTCGAAGGTGAAGTCTCCAAGACTGGTTGCGCCGCGCACAGCCAGCCCTTTCCCCAGGCTCCCTCCGGGCAATGCGACCGTGGCGCCGGCATAGCCGGACGTGCCCCGGCCGGTGGAAACTCCGGCAAAAGCAACGCCTTTGTAAGTTTGAGCGGACCCGGCTTGAGGCAGGAGC
>DASYWC010000174.1:0-2088 GCA_035936615.1 Allosphingosinicella sp.
CCAGCTGCAGGTAGAAGGGGGTCGCAAGCGCCACCACCTGAAGCACGATCGAAAGCAGCAGCACGCTTCGGAGCGAAGGCCAGATTCCAGACATTCGCGACCAAAGCTGGGTGATGCGCAGCCTGGAGCGCTCCATTTTCGGCTGGAAGGTCTCCGATTTGCTGAGCTCCAGAACCACTCCGGTGAAGTGCCTCGACATCTCCTCCGCACCCACCGCCCGGGTGCCCCGCGCCGGATCGTGGATGTGGTAACGCCGCCCCCGAAGCCCCCGGGTGACCTTGGTCAGCACCACGAAGTGGCTGAGGTCCCAGTGAAGCACCGCCGGCAGGGCCAGCTTGTCGAGAGCCTCAATCTCGCCCCTGAGCGGCCGACCGTTAAAGCCGCATTGCTCGGCGATTTGCATCAGCCCTTTAAGCGTCGCTCCCTTCAACGACATGCTGAACCGCCGCCGAAGCGCCGGCATATCTGTATGGAGGCCGTGATAGCCGGAGACCATCGCAAGGCAGGCAAGGCCGCACTCGCTCGCTTCCGACTGCTGGATGAACGGAGTCCGCCTTGCCCCGCTCAGCTCGAGAAGGTCGCTCGGCTTCACTGGTTTCTCCGCATCACGGCGTTGAGCGGTTTCAGCAGCCAATCGAGGAAGGACTGGCGCTCGAGGATCAGATTCGCGGTGAGCGACATTCCGGGCTGAAGCGGTAGGGAGTCGCCATAGGCCTCCACCGACTGCGCATCCGGAGTGACTTCGATCCTGTAGACCGGCTCCTCGATCTTTAAGGGAGCGTCCATCTGGCGAGGGTCGATCACCACCCGCGACACCGCGGTGATCCGGCCGCTGAAGCTTCCGAAGCGCTGGTAGGGAAAGGCGTCGTAGAGCAGCCGCACTTCCTGCCCGGGCTTGACGAAGCCGATGGCGCGGGTGGGGGCGTAGACGTCGGCGTGGAGCTTCGAGCGCTCCGGAACGATGGTCATCAGCGGCAGGCTCGGATCGGCAGAGCGCCCGCGCCCGGTCTGGATCGCCGTCACCCGACCGGCAATGGGAGCGGCGACCGTATAGGCGCGCTCGCTACCGAGGCGGGCGCGCTGCTGCACAAGCGCTTCCGCCGAGGAAAGGGCGGCCGCGACCTCGCTTCCGCTGTCGGCCGCGATCCGCCCCAGCTCGGCCGCGGCCCGGCCTTCCTCGGCGGCGAGCGAGTTGGACTGCTGCTGAAGCCTGCCCAGATCCTGGCGTGCGGCAAGCCACGCCTGCTGCCGGCGCTCCACCTCCAGGCGGCTGATGAACCCCTTCTCGACGATGCTGCCAATGCGCTCAAACGTTTCTTGAGCCGAGGCGACGACTTGCCGCTGGAGCTCTATCTGGCCGGCGAGGTCCGCCCGCTGCTGCCGGAGGCCCGCAAGAAACGCGGCGATCCGCGAGCGCTCACTCTGCGCCCTCTGCCCCGCCAGCCTTACCTGCCGCTCCGCAAGGGCGCGTTGCGCTTCCACTGCCGCAAGGCTCTCGCCAACCGCGCTCCCGCCGGTCTCGCCCGTCTGCTCGACCTGGATCGAGGCGAGCCGCTGCCCCGGCCGGACTAGGTCGCCTTCCTTGACCAGAAGCTCCGTCACCTGCCCCGGCCGCATTGCGACGATCTTGGCCGAGCTCTCGTCGGTTACGAGAATGCCCCGAGCCGTTTCGGTGCGGGCATATTGTCCGAGCGAAATCCACGCACCCAAAGCCGCGATCAGAGCGAACAAGAGAAGCACCAGCCCCTGCACCTGCAACGGCTGGGTGAGGACGATCTCGCCTTCGAGGCGGGTCCGCTTGGCTTCCATGACTTCGGCACGAAAAAGGGGCTGCTGCGGCTCCGCGTTCACGAACCGGGCCGATCGGCGCGTGCGGCCAGCCGCAAGTTGTTTAATTGGAACGTCAAAGGTTTAGGCCCCCCAGGCTGAACGGCGCAGCCATGGGTGAAGCGGCGCTTAGAAGCCGCGGCGGGCGCAACTTTTCCGCGTACTATAGCACGCGATCATATATGATCTGGTCGTACCTGCAGGGCGGCGCGCGGCCAGGCGCGGCTAAACGCAGTGCCTTTTTTGACGCTTATTTGCTGA
>DASYWC010000175.1:0-4926 GCA_035936615.1 Allosphingosinicella sp.
CTCCCGGACTGCGGCATACGCGCCCAGTGCCGATGGCACATGCAAAATGGCGCCGACGCCTGCGCCGTTTGCTCGTTGGTGACCCGGGAGTGAAACGGAAAACTATCCCGCATCGTCCCGCGCCAGCCACTCTTCGAGCCACTTGATCGTGTAGTCGCCCGACTGGAATTCGGGGTCCTCTATCAGCTTCTTGTGGAGCGGGATGGTGGTCTGCATGCCTTCGATCACGAACTCCTCCAAGGCGCGCCTGAGGCGCATGATGCAGCGCTCGCGGGTCTTGCCGTAGACGATCAGCTTGGCGATCATGCTGTCGTAATAAGGCGGCACCTTGTAGCCGACATAGAGCCCGCTATCGACGCGCACATGCATTCCGCCCGGCGCGTGGAAGCCCTTCACCGTTCCGGGCGAGGGAGCGAAGGTTCGCGGATCCTCGGCGTTGATCCGGCACTCGATCGCGTGGCCCTTGAACTCGATCTGCTCCTGCTTGCAGGACAGCGGCTGGCCTTCCGCGATCCGGATCTGCTCGCGGACGAGGTCGAGACCGGTGATCATCTCGGTCACCGGATGCTCCACCTGGAGCCGGGTATTCATCTCGATGAAGTAGAACTCCCCGTTCTCGTAGAGGAACTCGATGGTGCCTGCGCCGCGATAGCCCATGTCGGCCATGGCCCTGGCGACGATGCCGCCCATCCGGTCGCGTTCTTCGGGCGTGATGACGGGGGAGGGCGCTTCCTCCAGCACCTTCTGGTGCCGCCGCTGAAGCGAGCAGTCGCGCTCCCCGAGGTGGATTGCGTTGCCGTTGCCGTCGCCGAACACCTGGAACTCGATGTGGCGCGGATTGCCGAGATATTTCTCGATATAGACGGTGGAGTCGCCGAACGCCGCCTTGGCCTCGGAGCCGGCCTGCATCATCTGCGCTTCGAGCTGCTCTTCGGACTGCACCACCTTCATTCCGCGCCCGCCGCCGCCCGAGGCGGCTTTGATGATCACGGGATAGCCGGCCTCGGCTGCGATCCTCCTGGCTTCGGCGATCTCCTCGACCGGGCCGTCAGAGCCGGGCACAAGCGGAAGGCCGAGCTTTGCCGCGGTCCGCTTGGCCTCGATCTTGTCGCCCATCGTCCGGATATGCTCGGGCTTGGGGCCGATCCAGATGATGTTGTGGAGCTCGACGATCTCCGCGAACTGCGCGTTCTCGGAAAGGAAGCCGTAGCCCGGGTGGATCGCGTCAGCGTGCGCGAGCTCGGCCGCCGAGATGATGTTGGGGACGTTGAGATAGGACTCGGCCGCGGGAGGCGGGCCGATGCAGACGGCTTCGTCGGCAAGGCGGACGTGCATCGCGTCGGCGTCGGCGGTCGAGTGCACCGCCACGGTCTTGATTCCCATCTCATGGCAGGCACGGTGGATTCGAAGCGCGATCTCGCCGCGATTGGCGATTAGGACCTTCTGGATCGACATCTTGGCCCTACTCGATGATCACGAGCGGCTGGTCGAACTCTACCGGCTGCGCGTTCGAGACCAGAACCTGACGCACGACCCCGGCCTTGGGCGCGGTGATCGGGTTCATCACCTTCATCGCTTCGATGATCACCAGGGTATCGCCTGCGCCGACGCTCGCTCCGGGGCTGACGAACGGCGCCGCTCCAGGCTCGCCCGACAGATAGACGGTTCCGACCATCGGCGACTTGACCGCTCCGGGATGGTCTTCGGTTGCGGGCGGAGGTGCTGCAGCGGGCGCTGCCGCGGGGGCGGGAGGAGCGGGCGGCGCGGCTGCGGGAGCGGCGGCCGGGGCCGCCGTTAGCTGGCGCTTCACGACGATCCGGCGTTCGCCGTCCTGGACCTCAATTTCGGAAAGATTGCCCATATTGAGCAATTCGGTGAGCTGGCCCACCATGTCGGTGTCGACCCGCATCGGCCCTTCGGATGCCGTTTTATCGACCATTCAAAAAACCTCTTTGTATGACGGGCACGCCAAGCGCAGCCCCCGCGCGCCTTGTCAGAGCCGGGCGGCCGCGTCCAGAGCAAGCTGGTAGCCCAGCGCTCCCAGCCCGGCGATTGTTCCCTTGGCGACGGAGGAGACATAGGAGCGGCGGCGGAAGCTCTCCCGGCCTCCCGGGTTGGAAAGGTGCACTTCGATCACCGGCACCGTGATCGCCTTGACGGCATCGTGAAGCGCCACGGACGTGTGCGTGTATGCGCCCCCATTCAGGATCACCGCCTTGGCGCCGGTGGCCTGGGCCTCGTGCAGCCAGTCGATCAGATGTCCTTCGTGGTTGGACTGGCGCATGTCGATCGTCACCCCGAGCTCCCGCGCCCGGTCCTCAAGCGCTCCGGCGAGGTCGTCCAAAGTCTCGCTTCCGTAGATTTCCGGCTCGCGCGTTCCCAGCAGGTTGAGGTTGGGCCCGTTCAAGACAAAGATCACCGGTAGCGTCGCCATGCAAGCTTCCTATATGGCGGACATCATTCGCGCAAAGGCAAGAATCGGCACATGGCTCACGACGACGGCACCGCCTCGGTCACTGTTAACGGATCGCACAAGCGCGTGCGCGCGGGGATGACGCTCGCCGAGCTTGCGCTGGACATGGGGCTCGAGCCGACCAGGGTGGCGGTTGAGCGCAACCTGGAAGTGGTTCCGCGCTCGACGCTCGGCGAGGTTCGGGTGGAAGACGGCGACGACCTGGAGATCGTGACCTTCGTGGGCGGCGGCTGACATGAACGTTCAACACCCAATCCACGCCGACACATGGCAGGTCGCGGGCCGAAGCTTCACTTCGCGCCTGATCGTCGGGACCGGCAAGTATAAGAGCTTCGAGCAGAACGCAGCCGCGGTCGAGGCCTCCGGCGCGGAGATCGTGACTGTCGCGGTCCGCCGGGTGAATATTTCCGACCCAGGCCAGCCGGTGCTGATGGACTATATCGACCCGAAGAAGATCACCTATCTTCCGAACACGGCCGGCTGCTTCACCGCCGAAGAGGCGATCCGCACCCTTCGCCTCGCCCGGGAGGCGGGCGGCTGGACCCTGGTGAAGCTGGAAGTGCTGGGCGAGGCGAAGACGCTGTATCCGGACATGATCGAGACGTTGCGCGCGACCGAGATTCTGGCGAACGAAGGCTTCGAGCCGATGGTCTACTGCGCCGACGATCCGATCGCGGCGAAGAAGCTGGAGGATGCGGGCGCGGTCGCGATCATGCCGCTGGGGGCCCCGATCGGCTCCGGCCTCGGTTTGCAGAACGAAGTCATGATCCGGATCATGGTCGAGCAGTCCAAGGTTCCGGTGCTGGTCGATGCGGGCGTCGGAACGGCTTCAGACGCCGCGGTGGCCATGGAGCTCGGCTGCGACGGGGTCCTGATGAACACGGCCCTTGCCGAAGCTAAGGACCCGGTGATGATGGCTCGGGCGATGAGGCTTGCGGTGGAATCGGGCAGGCTCGCCTACCGCGCCGGCCGAATGGGCAAGCGCCGCTACGCCGACCCGTCGAGCCCGCTCGCCGGGCTGATCTGATTCTTATGGGGGGAACTATGCGCCGTAAATTCTTCGCTCTTGCAGCTCTTGCCTTGTTGGCTGCTCCGGCCTCGGCCCAGCAGGACTTCAGCAAGGTGGAGATCAAGGTCGAGCGGCTCGCCCCGGGAGTGGCGGTCCTGTTCGGGGCGGGCGGGAATATCGGCCTCTCCTACGGCGAGGACGGAAACATCATCGTCGACGACCAATATGCTCCGCTGACCGACAAGATCGTGGCGGCGGTTGCGACGCTGGATCCCGATCCGATCCGCTTCGTGATCAACACCCACTGGCACTTCGATCATACCGGAGGGAACGAGAATTTCGGAAAGCGCGGGGCGATCATCGTCGCTCACGACAACGTCCGGGCCCGGATGTCCACCGACCAGTTCCTGGCGGCGCTGGACCGCAAAGTGCCCGCTTCCCCCAAAGCAGCGCTTCCGGTGGTGACGTTCGCGGAAGGCGTGACGTTTCACCTCAATGGCGACACTCTCGACGTCATCCACGTCGCCAACGCCCACACGGATGGGGACGCGCTGGTCCACTGGCAAAAGGCGAACGTGCTCCACATGGGCGACACCTTCTTTCACGAAATGAGCTTTCCGTTCGTCGATCTGAGCTCCGGAGGCTCGATCGACGGCCTCATCGCAGCGGTGAACAAGGGCCTGAGCCTGGCCCGCCCCACCACCCGAATCATCCCCGGGCATGGTCCGATGGCGACCCGGGCCGACCTTGTGGCCTACCGCGACATGCTGGTCGACGTGCGTGCGAAGGTGGCCGCCGGAATCGAGGCCAAGCGCACGCTCGCCCAGATCCAGGCGTCGAAGCCGGCCGAGCGCTACGGAATGCGGGACGGCTTCGTAAAGCCGGATGCTTTTGTGAAAGCGGTCTATGAAAGCCTGCGCAGCCCGCCCAAGCGTGCGGCGGCGCACCGGCACTAGGCGCCGCCGAACACCCGCTCGAAGATGGTGTCCACATGCTTGAAGTGGTAGCCGAGGTCGAAGCGCTCCTCGATCTGCTCGTCCGAGAGCAGGGCCGCGACTTCGGGGTCAGCCTTCAGTAGTTCGAGCAAAGATAGCTCTCCGTCCGCGTCCCAGACCTTCATCGCGTTGCGCTGGACGAGGCGGTAGGAATCCTCGCGGCTCGCTCCGGCCTGGGTCAGCGCGAGGAGAACCCGCTGCGAGTGGACGAGGCCGCCCATCCGGTCCAGGTTCTTCTGCATCCGCTCGGGATAGACGACCAGCTTGTCCATCACCCCCGTCAGGCGGGCGAGGGCGAAGTCCAGGGTCACCGTCGAGTCGGGGCCGATATAGCGCTCGACCGACGAGTGGCTGATGTCGCGCTCGTGCCAGAGGGCGACGTTCTCGAGCGCCGGAGTCACATAGCCGCGGACCATCCGGGCAAGGCCGGTGAGGTTCTCGGTCAGAAC
>DASYWC010000176.1:0-4415 GCA_035936615.1 Allosphingosinicella sp.
CCCGACTCCCCCACCCCTTGATCCCCTCCCCTGAAGGGGAGGGGAGAAGCTTGGTCCATCGGGATAAACCATTGCGGGGTGGCTCGGAAGATGACCTTGGCTTTTGAGCGCCAGCTGTGGGGGTAGCTGTGCTGGAAGTCCGCGCTTGCGGCGAGGAGTGCGCCCGCCTCGCGAAGGTCGCTGCAGATCGGCCCGTCGGGAGCGTTGAACTTGGCGTTGATGACGCTGCCCTGGCCGCCGAGCCAGAGCCAGTCCGCGCGGTAGCGGCCGTCGCCCTCGACCGCGAACACGGTGTCGATGCCGTTCGCCTTGCAGAGCAGGAAATCGTCCTCGCCATGATCCGGAGCCATGTGGACGAGGCCGGTGCCCGCATCGGTGGTGACGAAGTCGCCCGGCAGGAACGGGCGCGGCGCGGCGAAGAAGCCGCCGAGATGGTGCATGGGGTGGCGGGAGACCGTGCCGGCGAGTTCCGACCCCTTAAGCTTCAGGTCCACATCGTGGCAGACGATGTAGCTGAAAGGCTCGAACATCGATCTTCGGGATCGCTCCTCCACCTTCTCAACCAGCGGCTCGGCAATCAGGTACCAATTCCCGGTGCCGCCGTCGTTGAAGACCAAATATTCAATGTCCTTCCCGTACGCGATGGCTTGGTTGACGGGGATCGTCCAAGGCGTCGTGGTCCACACTATCGCGTAGAGCTTCCCGTTATTTTTCTGGATTTCCTGCAAGATTCCGGCCTGCTCGAGGGCGGGGCTCTCGATAATCTCGAACGCCACGTCGATCTGGGTGGAGGTGATGTCCTCATATTCGACCTCCGCTTCGGCGAGCGCGGTCTTCTCGACGGGGCTCCACATGACGGGCTTGGCGCCTCGGTAGATCTTGCCGGCCATTGCGAACTTCAGAAGCTCGCTCGCGATCACCGCTTCGGATTCGAAGTCCATGGTGCGGTAGGGGTCTTCCCAGTCGCCCATGATTCCGAGCCGCTTGAACTGCTCGCGCTGCACCTGGACCCAGCGCTCGGCATAGGCTCGGCATTCGGCCCGGAACTCGGCCGGCGGCACCTGATCCTTGTCGAGCTTCTTCTTTCGGTACTGCTCCTCGATCTTCCACTCGATGGGGAGGCCGTGGCAGTCCCAGCCGGGGATGAACGGCGCGTCCTTGCCCATCAGCGACTGCGAGCGAGTGATGAAGTCCTTGATCGTCTTCATCATCGCGTGACCGATGTGGATGTCGCCGTTGGCATAAGGCGGGCCGTCGTGGAGGATGAAGCGCTCCGAGCCCGCGCGCTCCTCGCGCAGCCGTTGGTACAGCCGAGTCTCTTCCCAGCGCGCGAGGATGGCCGGCTCCTTGACCGCGAGACCGGCCTTCATCGGGAAGTCGGTCTTCGGCAAGAAGACCGTGTCTTTATAATCGGGTTTTTCGGACATTGGCGCGCGGCTTAGCGGGGAAGGGGCGACAAGGGAACACCCCCAAGCCTCCGCTTGGCCTCGGAGCAGTCCTCCGCCATCTGGGCGGAGAGCGCATCCAGGCTTCCGAACTTCCGCTCCGGACGGATGAAGGAGATGAGCCCCACCTCGACGGTCTGGCCGTAGAGGTCACCGTCGAAGCCGAAGAAATAGGGCTCCAGCAGCTCCTTGGGCGGCTCGAAGGTGGGACGGACGCCGAGGTTTGCGGCGCCCTCAAGGACCCGCCCGTCCGGCAGACGCCCGCGAACGGCGTAGATGCCATACTTCGGGCGCAGGTAGCTGCCGAGGCTCAGGTTCGCGGTCGGGTAGCCGATCTCGCGGCCGCGCCGGTCGCCATGTTCGACGACTCCTTGGATCGCGAAGGGGCGGGTAAGGAGGCGTGTGGCGGTCTCGCAGTCGCCGGCCTCCAGGGTTGCCCGGATTCGGCTGGAAGAGATCGGCTCCCCGTCCCTGACCGGGGGAACCGCATCGACGCTGAGTTCGTGCTCCAGCCCAAGCCGCTTGAGCACCTCCACATTGCCGCCCCGGCCCTTGCCGAAGGTGAAGTCCTCGCCGGTCACGACGCCGGCGGCGCCGATGCGGGCGACGAGGCGGTCGGCGACGAACTGTTCGGCGGTGACGCTCGCAAGCTCGGAATCGAAGCGGAAAACCAGCATCGCGTCCGCGCCGGCCGCGCCGAACAGCCGCTCGCGCTGATCCAGTGTGGTGAGGCGGAAGGGCGGCAGGTCCGGCTTGAAGAAGCGCGCCGGATGCGGGTCGAAGGTGGCGACCAGGACCGGCCGCCCCTGGGCGCGCGCGCGCTCCACCGCCCGGGCCACCACCGCCTGGTGGCCTGCGTGAAACCCGTCGAAATTGCCGAGCGCGACGATGCCGCCGCGAAGGTGGGCAGGGACCGCCGAGCCGCCGTCCAGCCGCTCCATGGAGGGCGTATAGGAGACGCGCGGAAGGCGGACAATCCAAGTGTGAGCCCCTCTCCCATGGGGAGAGGGTTGCGAAGACTTGGCGGCTCCGCCGCTTAGTCGAAGCTGGGTGAGGGGGTATGGAGGCTGGTCGATAAGATCCTAACCCCTCACCATGAGGCGCTGGTTCGTCCCCCGGACGAACCTTAGTCGCGCCTCATCCTCTCCCTTGGGGAGAGGGGGTTAGCGCCGTACCAGACGGACGAAGCTGTAGGCGGGGCGGCCTTCCTCCGCCTCGTGGCGCTGTCGGGAGATCTCGCGCCACTGGCCCGGATCAGGTGCGGGCATGAACGTGTCCCCCTCCGCATCGAAATGCACTTCTGTCAGCTCGATGGCGGTGGCCTGGGGCATGAACAGGTCGAAGATCTCGGCGCCTCCCACGATGGAGATGCGCTCCGCGTCCGCTGTCCGGATTGCTTCGTCCACGGATGCAACCCTTTCCGCGCCCGCCGCGGACCACGATCGGTCGCGGGTGAGGACGATGTGCCTTCGGCCCGGCAGCAGCCCCGGCAGGCTCTCGAACGTCTTTCGGCCCATTATCATCGGAGTGCCCATCGTCACTTGCTTGAAGTGCCTGAGGTCGGCCGGGAGGTGCCAGGGGAGCTTGCCGTCCTTGCCGATCACGCCGTTCTGGGCGCGGGCGACGACGAGTACGATCTCGGGAGTCACCATGCAGCACCTTCTCTCGTCATGCCGGCGGAGGCCGGCATCTCAGGACGGGATTGCACGGCGGGACTCCATGAGATCCCGGCCTTCGCCGGGATGACGTGACCGCTCAAACCGCCACCGGTGCGGAGATGTGAGGATGTGGATCGTAGCCGGTTATCTCGAAGTCCTCATACTCATAAGCGTCGATAGAGTCCGGGCGGCGCAGAATCGTCAGCCGGGGCAGGGGGCGCGGGTCGCGGGTCAGCTGGAGGCGGGCCTGGTCGAGGTGGTTGGAGTAGAGGTGGCAGTCGCCTCCGGTCCAGACGAAGTCGCCCGGCTCAAGCGCGCATTGCTGGGCCAGGATGTGGGTCAGGAGCGCATAGCTGGCGATGTTGAACGGAACGCCCAGGAAGACGTCGCAGCTGCGCTGATACAGCTGGAGGCTGAGCCTGCCGTTGGCGACATAGGTCTGGAACAGCAGGTGGCAGGGCGGAAGCGCCATCTTCGGCACGTCCGCGGGGTTCCACGCCGAGACGATCTGCCGCCGCGAGCCCGGGTTGTTGTTGATCATGTCGATCAGCGCGGCGATCTGGTCGATAGGGGTGCCGTCCGGCCCAACCCAGTCCCGCCACTGCTTGCCGTAGACCGGGCCGAGATTGCCGTCCTCGTCAGCCCATTCGTCCCAGATGCTGACCTTGTTCTCTTTGAGCCAGGCGATGTTGGTGTCGCCCCTCAGGAACCACAGAAGCTCGATGATGATCGATCTCAGGTGCAGCTTCTTGGTGGTGACCAGCGGAAAACCCTGGGAGAGGTCGAAGCGCATCTGGTGGCCGAACACGGACAAGGTGCCGGTGCCGGTCCGGTCGCTCTGCTCGACTCCCTCATCGAGGATCCTGGATATGAGGTCGAGATAGGGTTGCATGCCCCGCTTATGGCGGCTCTCGGGACCCTTTCCAAGGCCGCCGCCGGTTTCATCCACAACGGAGTGAACCCACTCGGAAACGGACCAGTCCCGAACTGAATCCGCCGGGCCGCAGTGTCACAAGGCGCCGGTGATCATCGGCACCGCCAGCGATGCAGCCAAGTTGCTGATACCCATGTTCAGCGGCTGCGCTGAAGAGAAGGTGGTGGCCGCCCATCTCGACGGAGAGCAGCGCCTGATCGCCACCATCACCTCCAGGAACGGCGGCCAGGACGAGGTCGAGCTCCCGATCCGGGCAATCATCGAGGACGCGCTTCGGCTGGGGTCGGCTGGACTGATCCTCGCCCACAATCATCCGAGCGGCGCTCCCCGGCCGAGCGAAGCGGACCTGGCGGCGCCCCGGCAACTCGCGTCTACCGC
>DASYWC010000177.1:0-12786 GCA_035936615.1 Allosphingosinicella sp.
AGGCTATGACCTTGATCGCCTTCCTTTCGGGCGTGGTGACCATGGGCTTCGCCACCGCAAGTCTCTTTTTTCTCCGGTTTTGGCGGCGCACCGGCGACGGCCTGTTCCTCTCGTTTGCCGCTGCATTCTTCCTGCTTGGGCTCATGCAGGCCCTGCTGGCGCTGGCCGACATATCGGCGGAGGAACGCAGCCTGTTCTACCTGATCCGGCTGGCGGCGTTCGTGCTGATCATCATCGCGATCTGGAACAAGAACCGGGCTGTAAAGCGGCCGTAGTCCCGCTGTCATGGCTGCTCCCGCTGATGAACCCCAAATAAACGTCCCGTTGTATTGCCCTTTATTCGGGCCACACACCCGAAGCGTCCAGGAACTGTGAAGTCTCTCCAATGGTTTAACCGAACAACTGCTTGGTAAAAGCTAGTGGAGTTAAACGCATGAAAAAGTATCTTCTCGCCGCGGCTGCTGTTGCAGCGATCGGCTCGGCGGCCCCGGCTTCGGCGCAAGTCGGCGACATCATTCAGCAGGGCCTTCAAGGCATCTTTGGAGGAGGAGGCCTCAATAATCGCCTGGCCACTCTGGAGAGCCAGATCAGGATTTCGTTCCAGCGCGGGGAGATCTCGCAGAATGAGGCGTCCCGTCTGCAAGGCGAGCTGATCCAGTTGAGGCAATTGGAGCGCTCGTTCAGGGCCGACGGCCTCAGCAGGTCCGAGCGCTTTGAGCTGCAGCAGCGCCTGCAGATGCTTGAAGGTCGAATTCAGGAGGCGCGGCTCGGCCGAGGCGGCCGCTTTGACGACGACCGTCGCTTCGGCCGGAACGACGACGGCCGCTTCGGGCGGAACGACGATGGCCGACGCTTCGGGCGCAACGATTGTCCTCCGGGCCTTGCGAAGAAGAACAACGGCTGCATGCCTCCGGGGCAGGCCAAGAAGGGCGATCGTTCGAACGGGCAGTTCGGCGACATGTGGTCGGATCGGGGCTTCCGGGACAACGACCGGTTCATCTTCCGGCAGGACGGAAACCGGATTCTCCAGATCGACCGCCGCACAGGCCAGGTGGTTAGAGTAATCAACCGCCGCTAACGCAGCTCAATATCTCATTTCTCCTAAAGGGGTCGCCGTCGGCGGCCCCTTTTTTGCGTTGAGCGCCAATCAGCTCGTGCGCTGGGACACCATCGAGGCCCCGGACGACCTAGCCGCAGTCAATGCGGCTCCGCCTTGCGAGGAAGGCGGCAAGATCGAGATCTGGCGAGACGACCGGCGGCTGGCGAAGATTACCTGCGTTGGACAGGCCGCGTCCGGCTAGCATTCGAGGAACCGGCTACTGGCGGTGCCGCCCAAAGGTTACGAATACGGAACGGTGCGCCCTGAGAAGGGTTGTTGGACGAGGCAGCGGGAGTGTGCACGTGCAGGCAAGCAAGTTCCAAGCTTTCACCCGCGTCGGCTTCGCCGCGCGGGGAATCATGTACATCCTCATCGGCTTTCTCGCTCTGAAGTTCGGGCGGACCCAAGGCAGCGGCGGAGCGCTCGAGTACCTCGGCAGCGGAGCAGGCCAGGCCCTCCTCCTGGCGATGGCGCTCGGATTCCTCGCCTATGGGCTTTGGCGACTTTCGGAAGCCGTTATCGACACCGAAGGGCATGGCGACGACACCAAGGGCAAGGTGATCAGGGCAGCGGGCCTGGTAAGCGGCGTCGTCCATCTCGGGCTCGCGCTCTACGCGCTCCGACTGGGGCTTGGCGGCGCGGGCGGGAGCAGCGGAGCCCCGAACGGTGCCGAGCAAGGAGCGGCAACGACTTTGGCTCTCCCTGGAGGGCAGACCCTTTTGATGGTTGCCGCGGCCATCCTGCTCGGGGCCGGGCTCTATCAGTTCGTCAAAGCGGCCAAGCTGGGGTTCCTGCGGCACCTTGATGAGCGGGCATGCCGCGCCGCCTGGGTGCGGTGGGTCGGCCGGCTCGGCTACGCGGCTCGCGGCGCGGTGTTTCTGATCGTCGCCTATTCCCTCTGGACGGCAGCGCGGCAGGACAGCGCTCAACAGGCGGAGGGGACGGGGGAGGCCTTGGGATCCCTCCCGCCGACGATGCAGGCCGCGGTGGCGGTAGGCCTCGCCCTGTTCGGCATCTTCAGCCTGGTGGAGGCCCGTTACCGCCGGATCAACGACCCGCAGGTCCTCGAACGGCTGGGCGCAAGGCGGTAAGAGCGTCCAGCGCTCTGACACCGCCCATGGCGGCGCCAAAAAAAGGCCAGCCCCGAAGGACTGGCCGAAAAGTTTTTAGGAGAGGATGCCTGAAAGGCAGGGTCGATTTCGGCCAGCCGGGTCCATTGTGCAAGTGCGAAGAAAAATGGTACAAGTGCAATGCGTGCATTCGTCTGCTTTCGCGAGCGGTGTTGCGGTATTGTACCTGAGCCAAAGGATGAAACAACTTGCGCAGGCTCCCTCCGTTGACGGCGATCGAAGCCTTCGTCCAGGTGGCTCGGCTTGGCTCGGTCAAGGCCGCGGCCGAAGCGCTTGCGCTCTCATCGCCCGCGCTCAGCCGCCGGATCCAGTCGCTTGAGCGCTATGTCGGCCACCCGCTGTTCGAGCGGCGGCACCAGGCGGTTCACCTCAACAGCGACGGGGAGCGCCTACTGGCCGAGATCGGGCCGTCGCTCGATTCGCTTTCGCTGGCGATGGAGCGGGCGGTCGGCGACGGGGAGCTGATGCGCCTCAGGCTCTCGGTGCTTCCGCTGTTCGCATCGCAGCGGCTGATGCCGCACCTGGCGGAGCTTCGAGGCCGCTACCCGCAACTCCACATCGACATCGATACCGGCGCCCACGGCCTGTCGCGGCTGGACGAGGGCCTGGACGCTGCGATCGTAATCGCCACCGACGTCGATCCCAATCTCTACTCCCGGCGAATCGATACCAACCGGGTGATAGCGATCGGCTCCCGGTCGCTGACCGAGGGCCTCCAGGCGCTCACTCATCCCGCGCAACTGGGCGGAGCAACGATCTTCCTCCACCGGGACCTTCCGCAGACGTTCGACTACTGGAAGGAAGCCATCGGAATGCCGGAACTGCAGCCCGCCGCTGTCGATCATTTCGATTCAGGACAGCTGATCCTGGATGCCGCCGCGCAGGGGCTGGGAGTCGCCTTCATGCTCGAGAGCCACTTGAAGGAGTCGCACGACGAGCGGCTCGTCCAGCTGTTCGGCCTCGCGGTGGAAAGCCCCTACAGCTACTGGTTCGCCTGCCGCCGGTCCTCGCTTGCGCGCAGGCCGGTGAAGATCTTCCACGACTGGCTGTTCGAGAGCGTTCCCGGTTGAGCCAGGAGGGGGCAGCAGCCGCCGCTACATCTTCAGCGACGCCACGATCCGCCGCATCGCCGATCGAGGTATAAGGCGGCTGGACTGGGCGCTGATCTTGTTGGTGAGGCCGGGGATCACCACCGCCTTGTTCCTGTCGAGCCCATGGAGGCCCGCCGCGACAACGCCTGCCGCGTCGGCGGAGATTCGATCGAACCTTCTAACCGTCATCCCGGCGACTGCACCGAACTCGGTGCGGGTCGGACCGGGGCATAGAGCCGACACCTTTACACCGGTTCCCTTCAGCTCCTGGTGCAGGGCCTCGCTGAAGGAGAGCACGTAGGCCTTGGTGGCGAAATAGACGGCGAAGCCGGGGCCGGGCTGGAAGGCCGCGGTAGAGGCGATGTTGAGAATTCCGCCCCGCCTCCGCTGGATCATGCCTGGAAGCACGAGGTGGGCCAGCTCAGCCAGAGTCCGCACGTTGAGGTCGATCATCTCGCTCTGCCCGCCCATCGGAAGCTCCGCGAACCTCCCGATCAGGCCGAAGCCTGCATTGTTGATCAAGGCATCGACCGAGAGGCCCAGAGCTTCGACCTCGTCCAACAGCCGGCGCGCGGAACCGGGCGCTGAAAGGTCGGCGGCAATGACATGGGCGTTGCCGATCTCGGCGGCGAGCGCCTGAAGCCGCTCCCTGCGCCGGGCCACCAGCACCAGCTCGTCCCCGCGACGTGCACACTGGCGGGCGAACTCCGCCCCCAGCCCCCCGGAGGCGCCGGTGACGAGTGTGACCGGCCGAGCCACCTAATCGCGCAAGGTCGCCTTTACGATCTTGCCTGGCTCCCGCGGGGGCTCCCCCTTGGGCAGAGCATCGACGTGCTCCATTCCTTCGACGACTTGGCCCCAGACCGTGTACTGGTTGTCGAGGAAGCCTGAGTCACCGAAGCAGATGAAGAACTGGCTGTTGGCGCTGTTCGGCGTCTGAGCCCGCGCCATGGAGCAGGTGCCGCGGACATGCGGCTCCCGGCTGAACTCCGCCTTTAGGTCCGGCCGGTCCGAGCCGCCCATTCCGGTGCCCGTCGGATCGCCGCCCTGGGCCATGAAGCCGGGGATCACCCGGTGGAAGATGACTCCGTCGTAGAAGCCTTCGCTCGCAAGCTCCTTGATCCGCTCGACGTGCCCGGGCGCCAGGTCGGGGCGGAGCCGGATCACCACGTCGCCGCCCTTGCCGCCTCCCGTATCGAGGGTAAGTACCAGCGTGTTCTGTTCGTCGGCCATGGAGCGTCTCCCGTTTAGGTCGGCTGCGACTTAGGCAGAGGGCGGGCGATTAGCCAGCCCGCCGCTTCAGAAATATCGACAGCGGCGCGCTCTGCCCCTAGGGAGAGGCCTGCCGCACACATTCATGGGAGGGGGGGCGATGAGCGAGAGCACGTTCGAGGCTCCCCAGGAGACCCTGCCCGCAGCCGGCGACCGGATGGACGAGGACGACAGGCTGAAGCCGGAGTTCGTCCGCCGCGTCATGGAGCGGGTCGAGGACGGCGACAGCGAAGGCGCCCGAGCGCTCGTCGAGCCGCTTCACCCCGCCGACGTCGCCGACCTGTTCGAACTCGTCGACCGCGACGACCGCCGGGCGCTCGCGGCGGCCGTGGCAGGCCTGCTCGACGGCGACGTGTTCGCGGAGATGAACGACTGGGTCCGCGAGGAGCTGCTCGGCGCTCTGGAGCCGCGCCAGGTGGCCGAGATCGCCGGCGAGCTCGAGACCGACGACGCGGTCGCAATCATCGAGGACATGGAGGAGGACGAGCAGCGCGCGGTCCTTCGAGCCCTCGCCCCGGACGACCGGGCGGCGATCGAGGAGGCCCTCTCCTTCCCCGAGGAATCCGCCGGGCGCCTGATGCAGCGCGACCTGGTCGCTGTGCCCGAGCATTGGACGGTCGGCCAGGTGATCGACTATCTGCGAGCCGCCGAGCACCTCACCACCGACTTCTGGGAAGTCTATGTTGTCGATCCGCAGCATCACCCGGTTGGGACGGTGCTTCTGAGCTGGATCCTGCGCACCCCGCGAAGCTTCAGGATGGCCGACCTGATGCAGCGTGAGCAGACGCTGATCCCGGTGGACATGGACCAGGAGGAGGTGGCGCTCCGTTTCCAGAAATACGGCCTCATCTCCGCGGCCGTGGTGGACCAGAGCGGGCGGCTGGTCGGAATGATCACCGTCGACGACATCGTCCACATCATCCAGGAGGAGGCGAGCGAGGACGTCCTGCTCATGTCCGGAGCGGGCGACGAGGGCGACATCAACCAGCCGATCCGCGACAGCTACAAGGCACGGGTGCGCTGGCTGATTGCCAACCTCTTTACCGCGCTCGTCGCTTCCTCGGTGATCGCTCTGTTCGGAGCGGCGATAGAGGAGATGGTTGCGCTTGCGGTTCTGATGCCCATCGTCGCCTCGATCGGCGGCAATGCGGGTACTCAGACCATGGCGGTCGCGGTCCGGGCGCTCGCGATGAACCAGCTTACACGCTCCAACACGGTGCGGACGATCTGGCGCGAGATCAGGCTGGCGCTTCTGAACGGCCTCACCATCGCGATCCTGATCGGGCTTGGAGCCTGGATCGCCTTTTCCAATCCGGCATTGGGCGCGGTGATTGCCCTCGCCATGCTGATCAACATCGCCATAGCCGGCCTTGCCGGAGTGTTCGTGCCCGTCGCGCTCGAGCGCCTTGGCCAGGACCCGGCGGTCTCCTCCTCGGTTTTCCTGACGATGATCACCGACTCGATGGGCTTCTTCGCCTTTTTGGGCCTTGCCGTGGCTTCAGGATTGGTCGGCTAAGCGGTTGATCCGCCGCTGCAAATGCGGCAGATCGGCTGTCACATGTCATCCCTCAACATCAGCAAGGTCGCGGTCGGCTGCGCAAGCTTCGATACGCTCAAGCGGCGCCAGGAGAAGCGGCTCACCGACGGGATCGTGCCGATCGTCACCCGCTTCAGGCCGAAGCGCGCGGACGAGCTGGTCGGAGGCTCGATCTACTGGATCATCAAGCACTGCATCGCCGCGCGCCAGGCGATCCTCGGCTTCGCCGAGGCCGAGGACCGCCGAACGGTTATCCGCCTCGATCCCAAGCTGGTGCCGGTAAGGGCCCTGCCGAAGCGCGCCCACCAAGGCTGGCGCTACCTGGACCCGGCCGACGCCCCGCAAGACTTCGACGGGGAGTCCGATCTGGCGGAAATGCCGCCCGCGCTGGTCCTCAAGCTCTCCGCGCTCGCTCTCATTTAGGGCAGTTCGCCTCGGCCAAGGCTCGGAAGTCTAGGAAATTCAGCGTCGGAGGCGCCGCAACGCTCATAAAGGAAGATGGCTGAGGATCGGCTTCCACCAGGGTCGGCGCGTGGCAAGCAGCTTCATTTACAGTGTTGTGCTTTTGTGGCTTGCGAGCGGGCGGGCCCGATCATAAAACCACCCGATGACCCCCATCTGGATTGCTATCGCGGTGCTGGTAACGGTCCCAGCTTCAGCTGTCGCTATCATCACCTCCATTGAACACCGCCGGCTTAAGCGGGAGCGAATGCTCGCACGCCGTAAGAAGCAAAAGATCCGACTCTAAGAGCGCGGCGGCGCACGTCAGCGTTGCCTCCATGGCCTCCGGCCGTGCAGCAGCTTGTGGTGCCCGCTCAATTGGGGGAGAGAGTTGAGCCACCTTGCCGATATTTTAGCGAGCAAAGACTCATTAGTATCCTGGATCGGCGTGAGCCCCCACTCACTCAGGGTCATTGGAGCTGTCCTTGTTCAGCTAATCTTGTCGTGCCTTCTAAGGCGCTCCGCTTCGGCCCTGCTACCGTGGGCGGGAGTACTTGGCCTGCTCACAGCCAACGAAATCATCGCCATCGGGTCGGACAGATTCGTGACTGACGAAGATCTCGCGACATCGGCAATCGAGATTTTGATCGCTATGATTTTGCCCACGGTACTTCTACTAGCAGCGCGGTTTACCCCTGGGCTTCTGACGAGCCGGTACCGCGCGGCGCCTTGTGAAACTCCTCCACCGCCGAACCGCATGCTTCCCCCTGACATTGTCGATGCAGAGTTTGAGGAAGTTGCACGGTAATCCCTGCCTGCCGCCTCGGCCCTAGCTGCGCCTCGCCGGCTTGCAGCACCGCTGACGGTTACTGGCCCTTTACGATCGCCTCCTTTTGCGCGTTCGACATGGCGTCGGCGTTCACATCCGAATCGTCGATGGCTTCTTCCCTGGCTTCGCCGACCTCACGGGTCACGTCGGCTCGAGCCTCAAGGGCGTCCTCCTCGGCACCGGAAGCGGTGTCGGCCATGGCGTCGAGTTGATCCGCCTTCGCCTCGGCTGCGTCGGCGGCGTTGTCTCCCAGAGCGTCGTCGCCCTTGCCGCCGCAAGCAGCCAAAGAGAGAAGCACGGCGGCTGCCGCTACGATCGATGCTTTCATCCTGCGGTCCTTGTTCTGAAATGCGGGACGTCAACATGCAGGGCAAGTGGACGTTCCCCACCCCTGCGCCAGTGTCTGCTCCGGACCCGTTGCGCACATTGGCATCCATCAGCATGCTGCGCGGGTGAGGAGCGCATTCAATATCGGTCTGGCAATCTGGCTGGCCCTGTCATTAGGGTGGTGGATGATGGTCTTTGCATTCGATGATGATGGGCCACCTGGCCCGGGCGATCTAAGTGCCTTTCTGCTTCTATACGCGCCATGGCTGCTCCTGCTCGGATTGGTGCTCAACGGCTGGCGTATTCCCGAGAGAGATCGCTGATGGCGATCTTCGCCACCCTCTTGCGAGGGGTCGGATAGGCGTGTCCGCCTGCCAGTACCATCGCAAGGTCTGCTTTGGACCCATTGCGGACGCAAAGGCGCGTTTGCTGCCGGAGCGCCGGGAACGAAGTCGGGCGAGCGATCATTCGGCAAGGGGGTTTTGGAAGGACGGATTATAATCACGCGGACGGCACGGGCCCGGTACGAAGGCATGGGAAAGTCCGGCAAGGGCTGGGTCTCCACGGAGTCGGGCGTGCTTTCGGAGCAGCCGTACGGCTTTGGAACCCGCTTCGAGAACGAGCCCGGCACGAACCCGGAGGAACTGGTCGCCGCGGCGCACGCCGGCTGCTTCACGATGGCGCTTTCCTTCGCTCTCGCTGCCGAAGGGTTCAGCGAGGGGACGCTCGAAACCACGGCCCAGGTAAAGCTGGAGAAGGAAGGCGACGGCTTCCGGGTGAGCAGGTCCGACCTCAGCCTTACCGCTTCGCTCCCGGGGCTCGGCGAGGCGAAGTTCCGGGAGCTCGCCGAAGGAGCCAAGGCGAATTGCCCGATCTCCAAGCTGCTCAACGCCGAGATGAACCTCGACGCGGCTCTGAAGTAGGCGAGGCATCGGGAGAGCCGGCATGCTGGTGTCGAGACGTTCGCTGATACGGTCCGGCGCTCTTACCCTGGTCGGGGGAGCATCGTCGCAGGCGCTGGCCTTGGCGGCGAGGCTCGCCCCGACGGTGCACCAGACAGTGGGGCCCTTCTATCCGGTCCGGCGGCCACTGGACCAGGACTCCGACCTCACGATCGTTCGGGGCCGCCGAGGCCGGGCGCGGGGCCAGATCATCAACGTCGTGGGACGGGTGCTGAACCCCGACGGCCGCCCGGTGCCGTTCGCATCCCTCGACCTTTGGCAGGCCAATGCGGTAGGCGCTACGCCCATCCAGCCGATTCCAATCCCGCTCCTCTCGATCCGGATTTTCAGGGTTCGGCCAGGCTCAAGGCCGACGCCAACGGCTTCTACCGCTTTCGAACGATCAAGCCGGGGCGCTATCCCGGCCGTGTGCCTCATCTCCATTTGGCGATTTCAGGAGCGTCGCGGCGAGTGACAACGCAGATGTACTTCCCTGGAGAGGCGGGCAATCACGAAGACGGCGTCCTGAGCCGAATTCCGCGCGGGCCGCTTCGCGACCGGTTGATCGCCAGGGCCGTCCGCCCCCTCGAGGACGACAGGGGTGCGGCAGCTTTCCAATGGGACATCGTGCTTCAGGGCGGATAAGCAGTTTCGGCTGCGCGGCCCCGTTCCGGTAGGAGCTCTGCCCCGGCTCGCCTCAGGGCGGCGGCGATGTTCATTTGAGACTCATCGCCGATCCGCATAAGGCCCTATTTGGGGGGGCAGTGGGGGCCCCTTTTTCTTCTTCCACCGGAGCTTAGACATGAAAAAGGTTCTTCTGGCCGGCCTCGCCGCCGCCGCTTTCGTTGCAACGCCCGCCGCCGCACAGATGGGCGGTCTCGACGGCGACATGACGCGTGCGCAGGTGGAGCAGTTCGCGAAGATGGGTGCGGGTCGGCTCGACTCCAACAGCGACGGCACCATCACCCGCAACGAGGTCGATTCCATGGTGAAGATGATCGCGGAAATGGGCGCCCCAGCCGCCGCGGGCGACCGGTTGAAGGCGATGTTCGCCAGGTTCGCTGTCGAGGACAAGGTCAATGTCGAGCAGATGGTAAAGATGCAACTCGACGCGTTCGACAAGTCCGATGCCGACGGCACCGGAGTCCTGACCGCTGCCGAGCGTAAGGCTGCTGCGGCCGCTGCGGACGCCGAGGCTAAATCGGCCAGGTAACCGTAAGTCGACGAAGCTGCCCGACGGGCGGCTTCGTCACTTGCCGCAGCGGACCCGGCCTGAGCCGAGCGCTTTGACGGTGCAGGCAGCCTTTCCCGTCACGACGGTGTCGCCCTGCCCGGTCGAGACGACGTTCGACGTCCGGCTCGCGTTGAGCGCTATTGTGCCGGAGGTGTCGGCCCTGAGCTCCGAATCCTCCACCGCCAAGGCGGAGCCGTCGAAGTCGCCGGAGCCCTGGACCGTCGCCTTCAATCCCTTCACCTTGCCGCCGACGCTCATCTTGCCGGAGCCGACGAGACCGGCCACCAGATTGTCCGCTTCCACTCGCTCGACCGAAAGCAGTCCGCTGCCGGAGAGCGTAAGGTCCAGTCGCATGGCCTTCGCCTTGTCGATGCTCAGGCTGCCGGAGCCCGCAACCGATGCGCCGCGAAGATCGTGGGTGGTGAGGTGAATCGTGGCGGCTTTGGAGCCCCTGCCGGGATAGCCTCCCCAGGCCGAGCGGTTCGGCCGCACCTTGAGGGTACGCCCCTCGACCCCGATCGACACGCCTTCGAGCGCTTCCGGCGATCCTGTCGCCCGGGCAGACGGCCCCTTGCCGGTCGTCAGCACCACTTCGGACGGCCCCTCCACCTGGACCCGGTCGAACTCGGTCACGGTATAGCGCCGGTCCGCCGCCAGAGCGGGCGCGGCGAGGGAGAGCATCAGGGCGGCGGTCATGATCCGGTTCATGCGACCGGACCATGACGCCGAATGGTTAAGGCTGCGATAAGGCTGGGCTCAGCCTTGGCAGTTGACGGAGCCGGAGCCGCGCTTCTTCACCGAGCACTGCGCGCCGCCCGCCATCGTGACGTCTCCGGACCCCATGATCGAGACGTCGGCCGTGCCGGTAGCTCGGGCGCGGACGCCGCCGGAGCCGGCAACGGACACCTCCGCGTCCCTGGCCTCGAGCCCCGACAAATCCAGGTCGCCGGACCCCGCGACCTTCGCCCTTAGGCGCTGGGCCGAGCCCGCGGCCCTGACGTCGCCGGAGCCAGCCACCGCGAATTCCGCCTCGCCTACGCGAAGGGCAGCGACTCGGAGGTCTCCGGACCCGGCAACCGCGCCCTTGAACCGGTCGCCCTCCACCTTGTCTACCTTCATGTCGCCCGATCCCGCAACGGCCGCGCCCCTGAGGCTTGGGACCGTCACATAGACCGTCACCGGCTTGCGATTGCGCATGAAGCCAGGCGACCAGCTGAAACCCTTCTGGGTGCCGATCCTGAGCGTGCTTCCGTCAACCCGCACGTCGAGCTTTTCCAGGATGTCCGGATCGCCTTCCGCGCGGACGGAGGGCGCCCCGCCCACTGCAACCACGACGTCATGCGATCCGGCGAGGCCGACGCTGTCGAACGCCCCGACGCTGAAGCTTCGCTGGCCCGTCCTGCCGGACCCGCCCTCCTGGGCGTCTGCGGTCATGCCGCAGGCTGTGAGGGCCGCCGTGGAAGCCAGGATGATCAGAGACCGCATGATGTTTCTCCCGCTGTATTGTGCGCCTAATACACAACATGGAGCGAGAGCGCAACACGCATTGTCTATCTGGCGCAGTTGACCCTTCCGGCGCCTATTTTCGACACGGTGCACCTGGCGGTTCCGGCGACCGAAACGTCGCCCGATCCGATAATGGACACCTTCGCGGTGTCGGCCGCGTTGAGATCTACATTGCCGGAACCTGCAATGCTGACGGAAGCACGTTGGGAAGCGACTTCACGCAGCCGAAGGTTGCCCGATCCCGCCACCGAAAGGTCCAGATCGCCTGCGCTACCGCGAGCGCTGACGTCCCCCGAGCCGGCTATGGAGAAGCTGGCCCTGGAGACGCGCAGGGAAGCAACGTCGAGCTTGCCCGAGCCTGCCACCGCGCCGGAGAAGCGGTCGCCCTGGATCCGATCGATCTTCATGTCCCCGGATCCCGCGACCGAGGCCGCTTTGAGAGCCGGCGCGGTCACATAGAAGGTCGATCGGGGCTGGTTGCCCCAGCGGAAATTGTTGCGGTACTCGCGCTTGGGCCGGATCTCGAGATCGCCATCCTCCACGACGACCTCCATCCTGTCGAGCAGGTCGGCCGAACCCTGAGCGCGGACGGAGGGGGAGCCGCCGACGGTGACGACGACGTTGTGCGGCCCCGCTGCGCTTACCGAATCGAACGTGCCCACAGGGTAGCTGCGCTGAGTCGTGCCCGAGGCACCGCCCTGCTGCGCAAAGGCCGCGACGCTGCACGCCGCCAGGGCGGCGCCGGCGCAACGCAATAGGAATCCGGATATCATGTTGGCTCTCCCCGATAGACGCGAACGTTCCTACTCAAGCTACAAGTGTAGCACAAGCGATTTCGGCGGCGGCACGAAAAAGGGCGGTCCCCTTCTGGATCGACTCTCTGCCGAAGCTTACTTCTCGACCGCCTTGTCCTTGTTGTAGATCGCGGCGGCCTTGTTGAGGATGTCGAGGATCTTGTCGAGCGCCGCAGGCTCGTCCACCTGCTCCATCGCCGCAAGCTCGCGAGCGAGCCGGCTCGAGGCGGCCTCGAAGATCTGCCGCTCCGAATAGCTCTGCTCGGGCTGGTCGTCGGCACGGAACAGATCGCGGGTCACTTCGGCGATCGACACCAGGTCGCCCGAATTGATCTTCGTTTCATATTCCTGCGCCCGCCTGGACCACATGGTGCGCTTCACCTTGGGCTTGCCCTTCAGCGTCGCGAGCGCCTCCTGCATGGTCTTGTCGGAGGAGAGCTTGCGCATTCCGACGCTCTCGGCCTTGTTCGTCGGGACCCGGAGAGTCATCCGCTCCTTCTCGAAGCGGAGCACGTAGAGCTCCAGCTGCATACCGGCGATGTCCGTGCTCTGCAGCTCGATCACCCGGCCGACACCGTGCTTGGG
>DASYWC010000178.1:0-1949 GCA_035936615.1 Allosphingosinicella sp.
ATATTCGGCGGCGGAGGACGCCATCGAGACTCTCCAGGTGCAAAGTTGAGGCGGCTTCTAGGCCAGCGCACCCGCTACCGCAACAGCCTAGGATAGGGAGGCACGGGCCAGCGGTCGCAGGTTGCCCGGGATCGTGAGATAGGAAGGGAATTGAACGACTTGAGGGCCGTCAAGCCGACCGAACGACATTCAGGCTGACGCGCCCGGTTCCGGCGTCCGCCAGGCCGATCTTCTTGGCAGCCGCTTCGGACAGGTCGATCGCCCGGTCTCCATGAAACGGTCCGCGGTCGTTGATCCGAACGATCACGCTTCGGCCGCTGAACTCGTCCGACACCTGGACCAGGCTTCCGAACGGCAGCGTCTTGTGGGCGGCCGTCAGGAGGTTGGGATCGAAGGTCTCGCCGTTCGCAGTAGGCCGACCAGCGAATTCATCGCCGTAATAGCTCGCCTCAACCACCTCCGGCTGAGGCTTTGCAGGGATCGCGGGCGGCTCCGGCTGCTGCGGTTGCTGTTGGAGGTCGCTGCTGGTCATTCCGGCGGAGATGGAGACCGCCGCTGGGGCGCGGGCCGGCGCCTGCATCGCGCCGAGGCCGATAAGGGCCGTGGTCGGCGCGGTAGCCATCAGGGCGCTCCGTACGTGCCGGCGCGAAGGCTTCAGCCGCTTCAGCCGCTTCAGATGTCTGCGGCGGCGGGGCCGGGATTTGAGTTCGTCCGCCATGCTTAACCAGTGAATGCGGCGCCTTATCGTTCCTAAACCTGCCATGAACGGTGGTAGAGACGCGGCAAGCCGCAAATAGCGGGAATCAAGCCCGCAGAGCCCCCGCGACAAGCTTGTGGAGCTTGGAATGGAGCTGGTCGTTACCGGCCAGGATCTGGCCCGTCTCGAGCGCCCTGTCGCCGCCCCTGAAGTCGGTGACGAAGCCGCCCGCTTCCCTCACCAGCAATATGCCGGCCGCCACGTCCCATTGCTGGAGGTCGTCCTCCCAGAAGCCGTCGTAGCGGCCGGCTGCGACCCAGGCGAGGTCCAGCGCGGCCGAGCCGAAGCGGCGGATCCCGGCCACGGCGGGGGAGACCGCAGCGAGCACCCGAGTAAAGCGATCCAGGTCGCCATGGCCCCTATACGGGATTCCCGTGGCGATCAGCGCGTCCGCAAGATCACGTCGCGAGGAAACCCGGAGGCGCCGCTCATTGTGCCAGGCGCCCCTGCCCTTTTCCGCCCAGAAGCTCTCGTCGGTGAGCGGCTGGTAGACCAGCCCCTGAGTCACCTCGCCCCAGCCGCCGCTATATTTCGGCTCCTGGACCGCGATTGAGACTGCGAAATGGGGAATTCCGTGGAGGAAATTGGCGGTGCCGTCGATCGGGTCGATCACCCAGCGCGGTTTGGAGGGGTCGCCTTCGATGGTGCCGCCCTCCTCCATATAGAAGCCCCAGTCCGGCCGGGCATGGCGCAGTTCCTCCACCACCGTCTGCTCTGCGCGCTTGTCGGCCATCGAGACGAAGTCGGCCGGCCCCTTGCGGCTGACCTGCAGCTGCTCGACCTCGCCGAAGTCGCGCCGGATCCGCGGCGCCGCCTTGCGCGCGGCCCGCTGCATGATGGTGATCAATCCAGAATGCGAAACCACAATCCATCCGTTCGTGTCCAGCGAAGTCGAGACATCCCGTCGAGCGCAGCCGAGACGCAGGTTCCTCGACTTCGCTCGGAAGCGCCCCTCGACTTCGCTCGGGACGAACGGTTTTCCTTCACAAGCCTAATCAGCTCGCCTTACGTAGGTCTGTTCGTAAACGTCGACGACGATCCGGGTTCCGCTGGCAATGTGCGGGGGCACCATCACGCGCACCCCATTGTCCAGGATCGCGGGCTTGAAGCTGGAGGAGGCGGTCTGGCCCTTCACCACCGCGTCGGCCTCGACGATCGTCGCCTCGATCGTGTCGGGAAGCTGCACCGAGAT
>DASYWC010000179.1:0-5205 GCA_035936615.1 Allosphingosinicella sp.
CGAGCACGCTGTCCACCCCCAAGCTGGTCATGCGGGCGGCCTCGGGCGTGGAGCGGCTCCTGCGCAGGGACAAGGCCAAGCTGACGGCCGACAGGGTAAGCTATTTCTGCCACCCCGACTGGGTCGTTACTGCCAAGCACCGCCCACCGCCCTGGCTGTGGACTCCGCAGGTCCGAACCCCCACCGGCCTCAAGCAGACCGCGGAATGGTACCTGGCGCAGGGCTGGCTCCGCTGAGCGCTCCGCGCCTTGGGAGGGTCCCAATCCTGCCCCAATAGCTTGGCAGAGGCTGCAAGCAGACACTAAGGACGAACCATGACCGACAGAGAAGAGACTTTCGCCAAGGTGACCGGGCTGATTGCGCCGTTCAACAAGAAAGGCGTTGCCCTGACCGAAGCGACGACGTTCGCGGGCGATCTCGAATGGGACAGCCTGATCGTCATGGATTTCGTGGCCTCGGTCGAAGACGAGTTCGACATCCTCATCACCATGAACATGCAGGCCGAGATCGAGACTGTCGGACAACTCGTCGACTCGGTCGAGAACCTGCGGAGCGACGGCTAAGATGACCGAAGCAGTCCGAACCCCGATGGACCCCGCCGACGAGACCGCCGTGGAGCCGACCGGCAGCCGCGATCTCTTCTCCAAGTTCGATCCGCTGATCGCGGAGCGCCAGGCGCTCCTCGACACGGGGGTGCGCGACCCGTTCGGGCTGGTGATGGAGAAGGTCCTCTCCCCGACCTGCGCCGTCATCAAGGGCAAGGAGACGATCCTGCTCGGCACCTACAATTACATGGGCATGACCTTCGACCCGGACGTGATCGAAGCGGGCAAGCGTGCGCTCGACGAATTCGGCTCCGGAACCACCGGCAGCCGGGTGCTGAACGGCACCTATCAGGGCCACCGCGAGTGCGAGGAGGCGCTGAAGGAGTTCTACGGAACCAAGTACGCGATGGTCTTCTCGACCGGCTACCAGGCCAATCTCGGCCTCATGTCGACGATAGCGGGCAAGGAGGATTACATCATCCTCGACGCCGACAGCCACGCGTCGATCTACGACGGCTGTGCGCTCGGCAACGCCCAGATCGTCCGCTTCAGGCACAACAGCGTCGAGGACCTGGACCGGCGCCTGGGCCGGCTGCCGGCCGAGGGCGGCCGGCTGGTGGTGCTGGAAGGCGTCTACTCGATGCTCGGCGACATCGCTCCCTTGAAGGAGATGGTGGAAGTCTCCAGGCGGCACGGAGCGATGATCGTCGTCGACGAGGCGCACGGAATGGGCTTCTTCGGCGAGCATGGCCGAGGCGTGTTCGAGGAGGCGGGAGTCGAGGACGACGTGGATTTCGTCGTCGGCACCTTCTCCAAATCCGTGGGTACTGTGGGCGGCTTCATCGTCTCCAACCACCCCAAGTTCGAAGTTCTGCGCCTGGTCTGCAGGCCCTATGTCTTCACCGCCTCGCTCCCGCCTTCGGTCGTCGCAACCGCCACGACGTCCATCCGGAAGCTGATGTACGCCGGCAACAAGCGCGCGCACCTGTGGGAGAACAGCCGCCGCCTGCACCAGGGACTTCGCGACCTCGGCTTCGATATCGCCACCAAGGAAGCGGAGTCGGCGATCATCGCCATCCTGCTTCCGGACCAGGAAGTGACTGTCCGGATGTGGCAGGCGCTGCTCGAACAGGGCGTCTACGTGAACATGGCCCGTCCGCCGGCGACTCCGGCCGGAATGTACCTGCTTCGCTGCTCGCTTTGCGCCGACCATAGCAGTGAGCAGGTCGGGCGGATCCTCGAGATGTTCGCTGCTGCGGGCCGAGCGACCGGCTGCATCCAGTAACAGGCGAGGCGCCTTTCAACCTGGCGCGGCTTGCTCTAGGGTAATTGCGGTATGGCGTACGAAGAGATGAACGCCTGGACCCGGAATGAGGAGGAGGAGTCCTCTTCGGGCTCATGGCGCAGGGGATGGGCAAGCGCGGGAGCGCTCATCGCCACCATCATCCTCGTCGCCCTTGTCGTAATGGTGACCCTGTCGAGCCGGGCGCGCGACGATGCACTCGCCTGGGAACGGCACACCTACGACGTCATGCTGCTTACCCGAACCGTCGATGCCACCATCGCTCGCTCCGAAGCGGCTTTGGGCCGCTTCGTTCTGGATGAAGAGGTGAAGACGTCCGGCTCGCTCTACTATGACGAGTGGCGCCGGGCAGGACGGCAGATCGGCCAGCTTCGGCGGCTGGTGCGCCGAGACCAGGCGCAGCGGGCCCAAGTCGACAAGTTGCAGGAGCTCTACAGGCAGCGAGGGGCCGAGCTTGCGCGAGCGGCAGCTGCGGCGGTCGCCAAGCGCGGCAGCGAAGGCCCCGCCTTGTTCTACCAGGCTGGCCGGTCGGAGACGGGGCCTGAGCTGCGCTCGACGCTGGACAAGATCGCCGCCGCCGAGCGGGACGAGCTTCGCCAGCGCATGGCCGAGACCCGAATGTTCGACGAGCGGGCGAGCAACCTCACCGAATGGCTAGGCTGGCTTGGAGTGCTGGTCGGAATCGGAGCGATCCTCCTCGGCCTTGCCGCCTACCGAGCCCTCACCGACCGCCTGATCGCCCGGCAGGAAGCCGAAACGGAAGCAAGCCGCGCAATGGCGCTCGACCACGCGGTCCAGGAGCGGACCCGCGAGCTGAGCGAAGCGAACGAGCGGCTTCGGGCCGAAGCTGCCGAGCGCGCGGTGGCCGAGGCGCAGCTGCGGCAGGCCCAGAAGATGGAGGCCGTGGGACAGCTGACCGGCGGCATCGCCCACGACTTCAACAACATGCTCGCGGTGGTCGTTGGAGGCTTGGATATCGCCAGGCGCAAGCTCGACGGACCGAAGAAGGACGTGGAGTTCCACCTCGACCGGGCCCTTGAGGGCGCCACTCGAGCCGCGGCCCTCACCCGCCGGCTGCTTGCCTTTGCAAGGGCCGAAGCCCTGCTCCCCGAGGCCGTGGCCCCGGGCGAGCTCGTCGAAGGAATGCGCGACCTCGTCGACCGCACGATCGGCGAGCGGATAAAGGTGGAGACGCATTTCCCGGAGGAACCTTGGCCGGTCTGGGCGGACTCCAATCAGCTTGAGAACGCCATACTCAACCTGGCGGTCAACGCGCGCGACGCGATGGACGGCGAGGGAACGATCAGGATAGCGATCGAAAACCTGACGCTCGGCAGAGGGCAAGCGGGCCAGCTCGCGCCGGGAGATTACGTTCGGATCGCCGTGTCCGACACCGGCACCGGAATCCCGCCCGAGCATCTGGAGAAGGTGTTCGAGCCGTTCTACACGACCAAGCCGGTCGGCAAGGGCACGGGCCTGGGCCTCAGCCAGATCTTCGGCTTCGCCCGCCAGTCGGGCGGAGACGTGACGATCGATTCCAAGGTCGGAGCAGGAACGACGGTCTCGATCTTCCTGCCCCGCGCCGGCGACACTTCGGAACAGGCGCCGGTTCACGTCACCAGGGACGACGCCGAGGGCCCGGAAGGGGAACAGGCGGCCGAAGGGGTGGTCGTGCTGGTGGTCGAGGACGATCCGCGGGTCAGCCGCTCCACAGTCAGCGCCCTCGAGGAGCTTGGCTATCGGGTGCTCGCCTGCGAGAGCGGTTCGGAAGCGCTTCAGATCCTTGCCCAGGAGCCGGTGGACGTGGTGGTCACCGACGTCATGATGCCCGGTACCACCGGACCGGAGCTGGTGCGGATAATGGCCCAGCGGTTCCCCCACGTCGCGGTGCTGTTCGTCACCGGCTACGTCGGGGAGGCTGGAGAGGCGGCCGATCTCGGCGGCTACGACATGCTGAGGAAGCCCTTCACGGTTTCCGCTCTGGCCCAGGCGGTCTCAGCAGCGCTGAGCCGGCGCTCTAGCGGATCGCCCGCTGCTTCAGAAGCTGCGGCAGCAGGGTGATCGCGGCCAGGAGAGGCCAGCGCCGCTGCCACGGCGCTATGCTGATCTTCGTGCCCGCATGCCGGTTGATCTTCCAGGCAAGGTAGTCGATCCCGCCTGCATAGGTGCCGCTGGCCTTGGCTAGGCGAAGCACCGACAGGATCTTCCCGGTGCGCCGTTTCTTCGCCCACTGGCGAACGGCACTCCGGCGCTGCGCGGGACTTGGCCGCTTCCAGGGGTTTAGCCCCGCCGCCTCGAGCGCCGGAGCGGTGAAGCGCAAGTAGCGGTCCCGGTCCTCGCCGACGACCGATGCGGCCCGTCCACCCCGTTCGGCCCGAAGTTCTGCGGAATAGGTTAGAGCAAAGGCTTCCCGCCAGAGCTGAAGCGGGTCCGGACTCTCCTCCTCCAGCATCGGCCAGGCAGCGGAAAGCAGCGTAGGCGCCGCTTGCGAGATCGCAGCGCTGCACTCGGCGGCAGCGCGATCGTCGTCCGACCAGACCAGGCGCGACGGCTGCGCGAACCGGGCCCAGACGGAGACGGAAGAGGTGTCGCTTCCGTTGAGGCGATGGAAGTCTTCCACGCTGAGCACCGCATATTTGGCGGTGAGGCCATTGTGCTGGAACGGGAAGACATTGGGAGGAATGAGACGATTGGCCGGCGCCATCCAGCTTCTGCCATAGGCGGAGCGGTAATCCGAGACGATCAGGTAGAAATCCAGCATCTGCCCTTCCACGGCGCCGCCGCGAAGGCAGGATCCGTAGAAGAGCACCGCCCTCGCCGCACCCGGATATCGCGCCGCCAGCGCCTCCGCCATCTGGCCGACGCGGGGGTCCACCGGCTCTGCGAGCTCAGCGGCGACGAGGTCCCGAAGTTCCTGGGTCATGCCGGCGGGATTAAAGGGCTGCCTCGATCCGCTCTGCTACGCCGCGAGGCGCAGGAACGGTACGGGGGTGGAGGGCTTGAGGACGATCGGATGACCGTCGTTCGCGACGAACAGCTCGCCGTCGAGGAGGACGCTCGAACACTCTCCCTCGATCCGGATTTCCGCTCCGCGCTCGAGATGGACTCCGGACATGCGCTCGGTGCCGAGCCTGCCCCTGATCGCCGCGACGAGGGCTCTGAGCAAGGCAAGCGGGCGCCGCTCGATCACCATCAGCTGCAATGCTCCGCCGGTGGCAGCTTCCGGTGAGAGATGCCCGCCAAGCAGCAACCGCTGGAGAGTCGTCACCATCAGGAATGCGAAGCGGCCTTGAAGCTGCCCGTGCTTGAGAACCGAAATCCGGACAGGCTCGGGGGTCGGCGGGAGGAAGGCAGCCT
>DASYWC010000180.1:0-14029 GCA_035936615.1 Allosphingosinicella sp.
CAGCAGGTGACTCTGAGGATGTCCTGCTCCGCGGAAGGGACGAAGAGCAACGAGGAGTGGGTCCTTTTCCCCGAAGGAGCGGACAGGATGAGGGTTCGGCGCGACACCGGCCGGGAGCGGGTGGACGTCGACCTGATCCGCTGCTCGTGAGGTCGACTCAACTCGACAGGCCGTTCTTCAGACAGGCCTCCAAGCTCCTGATCCTTCTGCTTCTCGCGGCTGCGCTTTGGCTGGGATGGAGAGGCAATTGGATGGAGGCAGGGGCACTGGTCGTGGTCGCGGCCGGCGGCGCCGCGTTCATCTACATCGACCCGCGCCTTCCCAGCGTATTCAGCCTGCTGTTCCTGCTTGCGGGCACCGTGAACGCCGCGGGCTATATCTACACATTGTGGAAGCAGCCCTACGTGTTCGACGAAGGCGTGCATGCGTTCACCACCTTCACGGTCTGCGCAGCGATCGGGTGGTGGTATCTGCGCTCTCGATCCAGCCTTCCCCGACCGCTGCGGATAGTGGCCGTCGTTGCTGCGATCGGGCTCGTCCTCGGCATAGCGTGGGAGCTGTTCGAGTGGGCGATCGGAATCGTCGGTGACTGGGGCGACACCCTGCTCGATCTCGCCATGGACATGGTCGGCGCGGTGGCCGCGGGGCTGTTCTGCGTCTGGGCCGGCCGCGCGGCGGCTCGGAGATAGGCGCTGGGAACCGTTCGGACCTCAAGCTCGCTTGATCTGGAGGAGGATCGGCGATGGGAGACGGACAAGGGAGCGCTACTCGGGGCTTCCACAACAGGATAGCCGTCGTTTTCGACTTCGACCGGACGCTTTCCGCCGGGACGGTGGACGCGCTTCTGGATCGCATCGGACTCGACGACAAGGATGGCTGGCGCGAGCAGCGCCTGCAGCCGATGATCGAGGAGGGCTGGGACGAGATCCTGGCCAAGGCGCATCTTCTCGCGCGGACCGCCGAGGAGCAAGGCTGTGCCCTGACCCGCGACCTGGTGGAAGAGGTCGGCCGCGGCCTGGAATCCTATCCCGGCGTGGAGGAAACGCTCGACGAGCTGCGCAAAACGGGCGCCGAAGCCGGAGAGGGGGCGGAGGTCGAGCTCTACGTGCTTTCTTCCGGCTTCGTGGACATCATGGCGCAGGCGCCTGTCGCGCGCTGCTTCGACGGTGTCTGGGGCTCCTCGCTTCACTGGTCCGACGAAGGCGAACTGCTCGGGGTGAAACGAACCGTCATCCACTCCGAGAAGGCGCGCTATCTGCTCGCCTTCGCAAAGGGTCTCGACATCGTCGGCGCCAACGAACCCCAGGACGTTCACCAGGACCTGCCGTCTGCGAAGTGGCATGTCCCCCTCGACCAGATGATCTACGTCGGAGACGGAGCAAGCGACATCGACGCCTTCAAGCTGATGCACGAAAATGGCGGAGTGGCGATCGCGGTGGACCACTCCGACGGCGGGGAGAAATGGCAGGCTAGCGACCACATGTTCAGCTCCGCGCATGTCGAGAACCTGGCGCCGCCCGACTTCACCCGCGGCGAAGAGATGCACCGATCGCTGATGCTGGCGGCAGAGATGCTCGGCAAGAGGGTTGCGCTACGCTCGCTGGGAGTGGGCGAATAGAGCGCGGCTGCGATCCGCGCCGCGCAGCCGGCTTCGCTTATGCTGCGCAGTCGTGGATGAACTCTCCGATCATCCTGTGGGGCGGGAGGACCAGGGTTGGCGCTCCACCGGCCGATACCAGGACGGGCTCGCTCAGATCCGTAAGGCTGGCGATGAAGCTGTCGTTGTAAGGAAGGGCCGCACGCAAGAGGGCAGGGTCGGACTCGACCTTGTCAGCGTCGACCCTGCGGGTATCGCCACCCGACTTCAGCTCCATCGTGGTCAGCGAGGGAGACCCGGGTTTGAGGTGGCGTTGCAGGACGATTGTGCGTCCGTCACCGCAGACGACGCTGAACAGAGGCTCTTTAGCCGCAGATATGAACACGGCAGCTGCCTCGCCTCCGATAGCGCCGCTCGTCCACATGCTTTCGGCTTCCGCTGGGGCCTGTGTGGTGGGCGGGAATGGCGGCTGAAAAGCGGTTTCCCGTGAAGCGATTTCACGAGGTTCTTCTGCCTCCCCGCAGTTCGCAAGAATCAGGAGTCCGGCGATCAGAGCGGCTCGAGCCATGGTTTTCTCCTGTTTTGCTTGATTAGTGACACCGAATTAACGGAGCCGTAAGGGTGGTGTGGGCTGTTGTTGCTAACAGCTATGAATGAGCTTCGCCGCATGGAAGAACTTTTAATGGCTTCAGCCGCGTCCCCGCGGCCGATTATTGCCTGCCCGGACTGCAGGCATCGGAGCTGCGCGGGCTTCCGCGATCATTCGCCTGCGGGCCTGTCGCAGATGAGCGACCTCAAGCTGTCGCACGAGGTTGCTTGGAATCACGACGTCATCATCCAGCAGGGGCAGACCGAACCTCTTTTATTCACGCTCTACTCCGGAATGGCAATCAAATGCCGGGAGGTGCGCCCTGGGAAGACCCACGTGGTCTCCGTGGTGTTGCCGGGCGATTTGGTCGGCCTGGACTTCATCTATTCAGGGGTGGCGTGGAGCAGCGTGCAGGCAGTGACGGACATCACCTTCTGCAAGTTCGCCCCAGAGCGGTGGCCGGAGCTTCTGAGAAGCCCGAGCCTCGCGAGCCGCGTTTGCGAGACCCTGGTGCTGGACCAGCGGGATCTGGAGGATCGGCTGGCGGTAGTGAGCGCGTGTACCGGCGAAGGCGCCTTGGCACACTTCCTGATCAGTCTGTACGACCGGCTGTGGGCTCGGCGCTTGTGTCACGAAGACTCGTTCAGCCTTCCGCTGACCAACCGCCAGATCGCGGATGCGGTCGGAGTTACGACGGTGCACCTGCACCGCGTGCTCGTGAAGCTGCGCGGCAAGGGAATCCTCGCGCAGGACGGGCACCGGATCAAGATTCACGACATCTCGAAGCTGCGCGAGATTGCCTGCATGCCGCCCCGGGTGACGGAACGGCCGCTGCTCTGACGCGCTCTCCTGGAAAGGAGGAGAAACGGATATGTCATCACGAAAGAAGCTTTGCGTGCCGGCCCTGCTGGCTGCGCTCGCCCTCGCCGGCTGTGAAAGCGAGGAGGGCCTCAGCACCGCCGATGTCCAGGTAGCAGCCAAGGAGAGAGTGCGTGAGCAACTGGGCCTCGCTCCCGAAGCGACTCTGTTCACCGAAACCTTCGTCGGTCGTCCCGTCGATGGAGATCTGGTGGTTTGCGGCACTGTTGCCGGCACTCGTGCCGACGGCACGAAGGTCGTTCCGCGCCGCTTCATCGCCGCCACCGACCCCGCGAGGTGGGTGAAGTTCGAACCCGTCACGAATTCGGCGCTGCCTTCGTATCCGCGGAAGTTCCCCGAATGGTACGGCACGTGCGAACCTCGGCAGGAGGGTCTCGCTACCGGCTCCTGAGGCACGGCTGCGTTCCGCCTTCGGCAAGAGCAACAAATGTTGCAAAGCCTCGGATTTTCGACTCCCTCGAAATCGCAGTGGCGCTAGGAGATCCTGCGAAGATCGAGCTTGAGGACATTCGAATGGCTTCTGCAATGCTCATGCCCAGCGCGGTCCCGATCGTCGAACGAGCTTTTCAGCTTGCTGGAAGCGGAGACTGTGAAGGCCTCTCGGAGATTTCGGAGCGGCTCCGAAGCGAAGGCTATGTGGAAGTCGAGGAGCATCTGCAATATTGCCCCCTGCTGCGGCGGCAACTTCTCTCGGCAGTCCGCGAGGCGCAGCAGTGCTCGCCTTCAAGCAGCGGCGCAGCTGATTAGGATGCGGGCAGGCATCGTAAGCAAACGAGTCGGATTGACTAGAACCCAGCCCAGAGCAAGCGGAGGGGTGAAAAAGAAGGCCCCCGGCTTTCGCCGAGGGCCAGGGAAGCTGCTCATCTGCCCGTGAATGCTCGTGAGCTGCTCCCGATTCGCTTAGGCTCCTCCGAACACCCATTCATCCCGCTCAAGCATGCCGCTGCGGTTCTTGTCCCACTCGGAGAACTCGTCTTCAGCGAAGAACTCATCGTTCGAGAGGAACGTATCGTTGTTATCGTCGAAGGCGGTGAATGCCGTGCCGGAATCGCGCCAGCCGGCCTGCGACCAGCCTGCGTCGAACTCGGCGCGGCTCAGGCGCTGATCCTTGTCGTTGTCCCAGCCAAGGAAGCCGCGGTCGCCGTACCCGGTGAACTCGTTCCTGTCGAAGTTGCCATCGTTGTTGGTGTCCCACCCGGCGCTGGTGCCGGCCGGCGGGTCAGCCGTGACCATCTCGGTTCCCGTGTCAGCCGCGTCCGTCACCACGGGAGCTTCGGCCTCTGTAACCTCGGGCTCCTCGGTGCAGGCGGTTATCAGCGCCAGGGACGCGATCGATGCGAATAGTGCCCTTCTCATACTTTTTCTCCTGTTAGTGCTTGCCACACGGTCCAAATCCCTCCGGTGCGGCGGAGCGTGCCAGTCCAAATGGTAACGGGAGCCGTCCCCCATTTCGCCCCTGCAAAGGCACCAGCTCTAACATTTGTTGTACTGAGGCCGGTCTAAGGTGCTGGCTGCCTGTGGCCGGATGTGTCTGTGTTCGGTCCCCAAGATACTCCGGATGTCCCGCCTTCCCTGGTCGTAGGTTGCCTGGAGTGACGCGGCGTCGGTGAAATCGATCTTGTCGGCGGGGGTCGCGCTTGAGGGTGCAAGGTAGGTTCGCCCCTCCTCCAGCGGCAGGTTCCTGTAGCTTCGTGTCAGCAGGACGAGGGTGCGCCCGCTGTGCTGCCGCGGCAACGGCGCATTGTCGATCGTCGCGGCGTCGATCACAGGTTGCCCATTCCACCTTTTGATTCGGAACACGGGCGGAATGGTGGCGGCGATGCAGACGAGGTCCGAGAGTCTCCCCTCCCTTGCGGCTTCACGCCCATCGACGCGCATTTCGCTCGCTCCTGCCGCCTGAGGATAGCGGCCGTGGGGCGTTGAGCGGATCAGCTTGTCCACCTCGTACAGGGCCATGGTGAGGGCGGCACCAACGCGCTTGGGCAGAAACCTGGGCGGGCGAGCCAGCAGGACTTGGAACTCAGGGCCTTGAGCGATCCGGTCGCATGCCTTGGCGCCCAGGACATCCTCGACAACATCGCGGTAGAGCTGCTGATGCGGCGTCATCTGCTTCAAATTGGCAGCAGGCTCGAGGTGAAAGTTGTCATCCTGCTCCTTCAAGCGCTCGTGGAACGCTTCCATCAGCGCCGGGCCCTGCTTGGATATGAAGCACGCGGCGGCCAGCGCGCCCCCGCTCGCGGCGGTGATGCGTTTGGGCTCGAGGGGCAGCACTGTCCGAAGCTCGTCGACAGCGCCGCCCTGCCAGAAACAGCGCAGCCCACCGCCGGAGAAACTGATCTGCTCGTATCGTTGCTCTAGCCGGCCGACAATCATACCATCGCCCGGGTGCGGGGAAGGCCCCGGTTCACGGAGCCTTCCTTCACTGTTAGCGACGGCCGGGGTCTCGATCTACGTCGACCTCGGTGCTTCGGACGGTGTCGGAGACCCGCTCGACCCGCTCATCGGTGTCCTTACGGACCACCACTTCCTCCTTCACCCTGGCTTCCTTCTCGACCACGGCCTTTTCGTCGGTTTCCGTCATGCGGATGTCCCGCTCCTCGAAGAGGCCCTCCGCGTTCTCGACGCGACCGTTGACTGGACGCCGCTCGATGTTGATCTCCTCATCGCGAAGAGTGACGGTCTTCGTTACCGGCTCCTCGACCACTCGGCTGCGCACTCGTACGCCTCCATGCTCGACCAGGCGCTTGCCCACGTGCAGCTCCTCCTCGACGATCGGGATCGTCTCCTCCCTCTCGACGGCGCCCTCACGCCGCTCGGCACCAGTGCGCAGGTCTTCGCCATAGATCACGACATCGTCGCGGCGGGTCAGGGGCTCGACCGGGAACACCCGGCCGTCGTCTAACCGAACGCCGGCGACCCGTTCCCGCTCGCGGTCGACGAGCATGTCCTCGATCCTTCCGATCGGCGCGCCGTCCCGCTCGACCAGCATGCAGCCGCGAACGTCCTGGTCTTCGTCCTCGAGCTCCCACTTGTCGAGCGCGTCGAGCGTTCGAAGATGTTCTTCATCCCGATTGTAGTCATCGTTCCTGTCCATGAAATTTCTCCTTGTATGTGAATGTGGTGATACCTTCGAAGGCAGCGTTATTGGGCTGGCGCCTTTCCGTCCGAACCAGGCCGGGAGAGAATCTCTACGTCTCCCGCCTCAAGCGCGAGGAAGACCTTCTGTCCTTCGATGACGCTTCGGGTGTCCTTGTCGAGGTTGCCCGGGATTTGCCCTTGCTGCAGGAATGTAGCGTCCCTCAGCATACCCTCCTTGATCCTCACCCTCTGGCCGGGATTGATGTCCAGCTTGCTTTCGCCCTCGCCCGTCATAATTGCGAACATCTGCTGCCCGTTGTCCCGGATCCAAAAGCCGCGGTCGGTGGGGACCGACGCAACCTCAACGGAGTCCTGCGAAAAGGGTTGGCCGACGAAAGCGGAAGGATTGCCCAGGATGTCGCCGATCGAGCGGCCGGAGACTTGAGCAACAGGTTCCGGCAACGGCGCGACTTGCCCCGCTTCCAGGTCGGCGGGCGCGGTAGCGACCGTGCCAACTGCCACAGGCTCGGCGGCCTCGTCATCATCGTCCAGAAGCCACCAAAGCAGCAGCGCGGCCAACAGCAGAGCAAGCAGAATCCACAGCCAGCTCATGCTCGACTTTTTTTCGACAGGTATTTCCATTTCGTCTTTCTCCTTTGGTAGCACAGCCCCGTCGTCGCCACGGCGAGGAGGAGCTGGTGACATGAAGCCGCCTCGGCTGCGGCGGCGATCGCAGACATGGGGGGCGGCTGCCCTGTGATGAGTACGCGCGGGGAGCGGCTCGCGGGGGCGAGACAATCGCGCTCAGGCGAACATATGTTATACCGAGGCCGCAAAGTCCCGGCTGAAGCGCTTCGTGCGGATTGACCCGCCCGGCCCAAAGGGAGGAACATCCCTTGCGTGCGACTCAGTAGCGCACTTGCCTCTCGCGCGCATCGAGAGGGCCGGCTTCCCTTCCTGATGCCCACCCGCAAGACGGGAGCCGTGCGTCCGAAGCCTTCGGAAGCTGTTGCGAAGTCCGGCAGCGCTATGCCGCAAGGAAACGCCGCCAGGAATAACATATGTAACGGGGCATGGGCGTTGACGCTCCAGAAGCGGGAAACGCGCCGGTCCTGGTTCGTAGTTTCCTGCAGGCATGGACGCCGCAACCGCACGCGCGGCGGCCGTCCGCTTCACCCGGCATTGAGTTGCTGCCACCAATCGTAGGAGAACAACATGAAGCCCATCATCGTCGCACTCGCCGCCCTTGGTCTCGCCGCACCGGCGGCCGCTCAGACCGGCGCCCGAATGAATCCGGATGGACGAGACATTCACGGCCATAACCCGGACGGCCAGGCGTTCACGCCCCCGGGGTTCAACATGGGAGTCGCAGCACCCGCCTACGCGCCCATGGCGGCGGCGCCCGCCGGCATGATCGGCGGAAGCTATCCTCCCTGCTCCGCCCAGAACACGGACCGTTGCGAGCAGACTTACGTGAAGGCGGGCAAATCGATGGGCAAAAAGCCGATGAAGCGCTCGCGAAGGCGCTAACCCGAGGCACCGGCGTCGTCGCAAGGGTGCGGTGTCCCCAGATTGAGGAGAAGATCAGATGAAAATCAGCCGCGCCCTCAGCGCGATAGCACTCATCGGCCTGGCAGGCTGCGGAGGCGAGCCAGAGGTGGAAGAGCCGGTGGTTGCTGAAGAACGGCTCGGCGAGCGCGAGGCTATCGCGCCCGTCGGCGAAGGCGAGCTTGCCCGGGAAGAAGGCGAGCTCGGTCAGGAGGGCCTCATGGCAGGAGAGGGCCGGGAAGGCGAAGCCGTCATCGGTGAGGGAGGCGTCGAGCGCGAGGAATGATCCCTCGCGCCTGTAACGCCCAGAAATAGCCGAGCTGACGATGCGGGGGCGCCCATCGTTAAACCGGCGACAACAGGAGGAGAAGCATGGTGGAGATACCCGCAGTACGAAAGCACGAGGTCGTCGACGAGGACATTGCCATTCCGCCGCCGGCGTTGCTCCGACGCGTTTCCTGGGGAGCAATCCTCGCCGGAACCGTCGTTGCGATTGGTATATACGTTCTTTTCGGGCTGCTCGGGCTGGCGCTCGGGCTCGGCGCGATTGATCCAATGGACTCCAGCCCCCTTAGCGGGATCGGCACCGGCACCATAGTCTGGTGGGTAGTTACCAGTATCGTAGCGCTGGCGGTGGGCGGCTTCACTGGAGGGCGCCTCGCCGGGATACCTCGCGGGCTCAGCGGAATGCTGCATGGCCTGGCAATCTGGGCACTCGTGGCCATCCTCTCGCTCTGGCTCGCTACCAGCGCGATCGGCAAGATCGTCAACATGGCGGCCAGTGTGGTAGTCACCGCCGCGCAGACGGCGGTAAGCGCCGCCTCTACGATCGGTGGTGTTGCCGTTGATGCCGGAGGTGCTGCCATGCCTGACGACGCGCAGCTTCGAGAGGCGCTCAGGCAGCAAGGTCTTACGCGCGAACAGGTGCGCCGTGAAGCGGCCGAGATCACCCGGGCGGCTGGGCTCACGCAGCAGGATGCGCAGGCGGCGCAGAACGCCCTCGGCAAGGCCGCCAGGGATATCGTTACTACGCCAGGCGATGCCGGCGAGGACATCAACCAGCTTATCGACCGGCTATTCGGCGGTCCGGGCGCCGTCATCTCCGACCAGGAGCGGCAGCGCTTGGTGCAGGAAATCTCCAGCCGCGCCGGGATCAGCCCTCAGCAGGCGGAGCAGATCGCCAACCGCTGGCAGCAGCAGGCAAGTACCGCAACGAACGAGGTGACCCGCACCGCGGAGCAAGCGCGCCAGCGTGCTGGGGAGATCTCCGCCAGCGCCCTCGACGGCTTGTCGAAAGCCGCATGGGGAGCGTTCATCGCATCGCTGATTTCGTTGATCGCGGCTCTGGTAGGCTCAGCTCTGGGAGCGCCGCACGATGCCTTGTCGCGAGGACGCATGCACCGCGAGCACGAGTGACCGGGGAGGGCAGGCGGTGACGCCGCCTGCCCTCCCCGCACGGGTTGGGCCTGGCTGAGCTTTGAGACCGCTCTAAGTGGCGATTTCCGCTTCCTCCTTCAGCAACCCGGTCCTCGGCGGCGCCTTCCTCGCTGCCGCTGCCGTAATCGCAGTGGCTGGCGTCGCGATCACCAGGAGAGCGGACGCGATCGCGGACCGCACTGGGCTCGGCGAAGCGCTCATTGGGGCGGTGCTTCTCGGCGGAACGACGTCGCTGCCAGGCATCGTTACGTCCGTTTCCGCCGCCTGGAGCGGCTATGCAGCGCTGTCGATCTCGAACGCGCTTGGCGGGATCGCGGTCCAGACCGCGTTCCTCGCGGTCGCCGACATCTTCTACCGCAAGGCCAACCTCGAACATGCCGCAGCTTCCGCTCCGGCTTTGAGCGAAAGCGCACTGCTCATGATCCTGCTGGCGATCCCGCTCGCGGCCTCAGCTGGTCCCGAGGTGACGTTTGGCGGAATCCATCCCGCAACGCCGCTGCTGGTCGCGTCTTATCTCGGGGGCTTGCGCCTGCTGCACCATGCCAAGGACCATCCAATGTGGCTCCCGCGCCGCACAAGCCTGACCCGCAGGGACCAAAACGAGAGCGAGAGCAGCTCTGCATTGCCCCAAGAGGCGCGATCGGACAGCTCCGACCTGCGTCTCTGGCTGGAGTTCGGCTTGCTTGCGATCCTGCTCGGCGGCTCGGGCTACCTGCTCAGCAAGCTGGGGATCGAGGTTGCCGACCGAACTGATCTGGACGAGACTGCGGTGGGGGGGCTCCTCACCGGAGTCGTGACCTCGCTTCCGGAGCTGGTGACGGCCGTGGCCGCCGTCCGGCAAGGGGCGCTCACCTTGGCGGTCAGCGGGATCATTGGCGGGAACGCCTTCGACACGCTCTTCCTGGCTTTCAGCGATGTGGCCTACCGTGAAGGCTCCATCTACCACCAGTTCAATGCACAGCATGTTTTCGTGATTTCGGTTGCGCTTCTGATGACCGGCATACTCCTGCTGGGTCTGCTGCGCCGCCAGAAAAACGGACCGGCGGGCATCGGATTCGAGGGCATTTCAATTCTGATCCTCTACGGGCTGGCGGCGGCGGTCATGTTCTGATCTCCCTTGGTCTGCCATTCCCCACCAGCTAGGCTTTCTTTTTTCCGGGGGAGCGAACGATGACTTCTTTCGAGTTTGTCTTCTCCCTGTTCTCGATCCTGCTTGGGCTCGCGCTGGCGCAGGTACTTCGCGGATTCGCCGACGTAGTTGAGGCGGGTGCTCGGATCCGGATCGGCTGGCCGACATTCCTGCTGGCGCTGGTGGTAATGGCCGACCTGACGCTCTTCTGGCGGGTAGTCTGGGAAGCCCGCGGCGACATGCCCGATACGAGCACCGCGCTTTTCGTCACTCTCATCATCAGCGGATTGTATTACTTTGCGGCGGTGATGGTGTTTCCGCGAAAGATCGCCGGCCGCAGCGAACTGGATTCCCACTTCATGGCACAGAAGGGGAAGGTGCTCGGCTGCCTCCTGGCGGCAAACGTTATCGCCTATGCCGCCCGCTACGCGCTGATGGGCGCCCAATCCTTCGCGGCTCTTTCCTCGATCGTGCCGCTTGGGGTCGGCGCCTTCGCAGCGTTGTGCGCAACGGGCATTTTCGTCCGAAGCCGCAACATCAGTATCGGCATCGTGGCGTCGCTGCTGTTGATCAACCTGCTGGATCCAGTGTTGAATGCCTCTAGCAGCGGGCAGTGAGAGGGACGCGCCTAGGCTCCCGAGGGAGCCGCTTTGGTCGGCGAAGCCGGTGTTGGATCTGCGACAGGCGGCGGTTCGACGGTGATCTCCACGCGCCGGTTGCGCTGGCGGCCTTCCGGAAAGTCGCTGCCGTCGGGTTGCGCGTTGGGTGCAAGCGGACGCCGCTCGCCGAGCGCGATCACCGTGATTCGCTCCGGTGCGACTCCCTTCGAAACCAGATAGTCCCGGACTGCCTCGGCGCGGCGGCGCGAGGCAGCGATGTTTTGCGCATCGCTTCCCGCTGAATCGCTGTGCCCCGAGACGGTGATCGGCCCCCCTTCCGCGAACCTCTCATGGACCAGAAGCGCGTCGATGGCAGCCTTGGCAGCGCCGTCCAGGGCAACCCCGGAATCTCCGAACTGGACAGTCGCGCGCAGGCGTTCGGCCGGAGGAGGTGCCGATTGCGCTCCCGCTTCCTCGGCTACTTCGGGGCGCATGATGGATGTCGCCGCGGAATTGGCTTTCGGGGCGGTCGCCGGCGGCGGCTCGACAACATTGCCGGCCGCCCCGCGATGTTCGGCCGGAGGTTCGCACGACGCGAGCGGGATGATGAGCAACGCCAGGATGGGCAGCGGGACCTTCATGCCGCTACTCCAGCACTCTGGCTGATCTGGCCGCCATTCGGGAGCGGCGCTGGCTTGGACGCGGGCTCGGCGATCCAGCCAACCTCATCGTCGAGAACGACATCGGGGCAAAAGGCGATCACAGTGTCCCCGGGTTCCGGAGCAGGCCGTGAGGCATGGGAGAATAGCTGAATGTCGCCGCTTCGGCGAAGCAAGATCAGAGGCTCGGCTCCGTCCGGCAGGCGATCGAGCAGCTCGGCGAACTCCTGCCCTTGCCCCACCACGGTGCTTCGAAAGACCCAGTTCGAGCGGGCGTTGATATCCTCGACCCCCAGTCCGGAGGCGAACAGCGCCCGCCCACGAAGCGACGGCGGGAGGCTGTGCGGATCGTCACCTCCCGCGTCGCCAAGCTGATAGACCGAATCCCGGCCAAGCTCAGGAGCGAATTCGCTGCACACGAGCGCGTTATAGGCTTCATTATCCGTTACGGCTACGAGCACGTCGAAGAGGTGGAAATCCAGGTCTTCGCGGGTCGCTTCGGCAAGGATCTCTCCGTGATACCAGGGCACCCCGCGCTCCCGTGCTCCGGCCAGGCGCTGCCAGCTCCTGTCGCTGACGACGACCGGGACCCCTAGCCGGCTCAGATGCTCCGCGAGGGCAAGGCTCCACCGGGTCGCTCCGACGATCAGAATCCCCGGCCGTTCCTTGGCAGTAAGCCCCAGCAGCCGGGCAAGCGGAGCGATGGTGAATCCATGCGCGATGATGGTTGCGGCAACCACCGCAAAGGACAGCGCGACAAGGATTCCGCCGTCGCCATAGCCCAGATCGTCGAGCCGCAGAGCGAACAGGCCGGAGATGGCGACCGCAACGATGCCGCGAGGAGCAATCCAGGCGACGAACAGTCGCTCGCGCCAGGGGATTCGGCTGAATGCCAGGCTGAGCAGCACTGTCAGCGGACGCACGACGAACAGCAGCGCCAACAGGAAAAGCCCGAAACGCCATTCGAACTGGCGCAGCACCTCCAGGTCCAAGGACGCGGAGAGGATGACGAAGACGCCGGAGACGAGAAGGACGGTGATATTCTCCTTGAACGACAGCAGCTCGCGCACGCTGGCGAGGCCGACGTTGCCGAGCGTAATCCCCATCACCGTGACCGCCAGCAGCCCGCTTTCCTGCTGGATGGTGTTGGACGCAACGAAGGTGCCGACCACGAGGACTAGGAGCACGGGAGCCTTGAGGAATTCCGGAACGTAGCCGCGTGGCAGCGCCCAGGCGATCGCTCGGGCGGCGCCGTAGCCGATCAGCCCCGCGACGATGCTTGCGACAACCACCAGCGCGATGTTCTCGGGGATCGAGCTTCCGGCTTGCGCCTGGCGAAGATATTCGTAGGTCAGCACCGCCAAGAGGGCGCCGAGCGGGTCGTTGACGATCGCTTCCCATTTGAGGATCGCGCGCGGCCGAGCGGCGATGCTCGTCTGGCGCAGAAGCGGCAGGATTACGGTGGGGCCGGTCACGACCAGGATTCCGGCGAAGAGGATCGCCACGGGCCAGACCAGGCCCGCCACAAAATAGCAGGCAATGGCGCCGAGCACCCATCCTATCGGGATCCCGAGCAGGACGAGGCGCTGAACCGCGCCTCCCGATTGGTGCAGCTCGCGGAAATTGAGGCTTAGGCCGCCCTCGAACAATATGATCGCCACCGCGATCGAGACGATCGGCTCGAGCATTTCTCCGAAGTCGTGCTCCGGATCGATGAAACCGGTCACGGGGCCGGCGATGATCCCCGCTAGCAGCATGAGTGCGATCGCCGGCAGTCCCGTTCGCCAGGCAATCCATTGGGCGCCGATTCCGATCAGGCCAATGACCGCGATGACGAGCGCGAGATGTTCCATCAGGTGCGCGCCCGCGCGGGATACAGCGCCGAAATGATCATTGCTGAAAGACCCACGATCACGCTTCCGGTTCCCAGATCCTCGGGATGGATCTGCCGCCCCAGCCAGCTCCCGCTAGGCCATCTCAGTCGTTCAGTGGGCAGCCTTCTTGCGGTGGATCTGGTGCAGGACGGCTACGATCGCTCCGCCGACAATGATCCCCACTATTGCAGAGCCCACCGCAGCAACCAGCCATTCCACCACGCCGTGGGCGAAGGGAACGGCGTGAGCGGCGGCCTCGGCCGCGCCGTGCACCCAGTGCGGGATAGGGGTGAAGTGGAATTCCTCCAGGCCGTGTACCATGATTCCGCCGCCGACCCAGATCATCGCCGCGGTTCCGAGCACGGAGAGACCCTTGAGGAGGACCGGCATCGCGGCGACGAGGCCGCGGCCGACGGACTGAACGCCCGAATTGCGGCGAGCCGCCATGTGGAGGCCGATATCGTCCATCTTCACGATCAGAGCGACGACTCCGTAGACTCCGACGGTGATCGCGATTCCAACGGCGGCAAGGATCACCGCCTGCATCGCAATCGACTGCTCCGGAAGGTCCGACAGCGCGATCGCCATGATCTCCGCGGACAGGATGAAGTCGGTTCGCACGGCCCCGCTCACCTGCCGG
>DASYWC010000181.1:0-3963 GCA_035936615.1 Allosphingosinicella sp.
GTCCTCCAGATAATGCCGCTCGTACCGCTCCGTGATCACCGCCGGGTCGACGCCCTCAGCTCGAGCCGCCTCGATGATCTTGTCGTCGACGTCGGTGACGTTGCGGGCATAGACGAGGCTCTGCTCGCCATATGTGTGCCGAAGCAGGCGTGCCAGGACGTCGAACACCACCGCAGGACGGGCGTTGCCGATATGGGCGCGGTTGTAGACGGTCGGCCCGCACACATACATGGTCACCCGCTCCGGGTGGGCAGGCTCGAAGACCCGCTTCTCCCGAGCCATCGTGTCGTGCAGCCGAACCTCCGTCATCGCGGCGCCTGAGTAGACTGAGCCCCGCGGCGCCGCTCCACGAACTCCACCACCGCATTGCCGCTCGCGTAGAGCAGCGGGAATGTCCGCGAATTACGCATCCACTCCGGCCTCTCCGCGAACCGCCCGTGGACGGTGTCGTAGAAGAGGTTGGCGGCCAGATAGATGAGGGTCGCAGCGATCAGCCCCTTGAGCGCTCCGAAGCCGCCTCCGAGCACCCGGTCGACGGGGCCGACAACGGACTTCTTGGTCGCCTTGCCGATCCTCCGGGCGATCAGCTTCACCACCAGGAATCCGATCCCGAAGACGAGGATAAAGGCGAGCACGGCCGCTCCCGCTGGAGTGCCGACCGGCTGAAGCAGAATCGCGGTCGCGGACTCGTGAAACACCTTCAGAGCGACGACCCCCGCCACCCAGGCCATGAGGGAGAGCACTTCGCCCACGAACCCGCGCATGAAGCCGAGCACGATCCCTCCGCCGACAAGCAGAAGCACGATGATGTCGAGAGCGGTCAGCGATCCCATGGCGACGCGCTAGTGACGGGCGAGCAGATGGTCAACGAGCTGCCCGAGGGTGCGAAAGCCGGTGAGGCCGATCGGGCCCTTCTCCCCGGCGAGCGAGGCAGGAACCAGAGCCTTTTCAAAGCCGAGCTTCGCCGCCTCCTTGAGCCGCAGGGCGCCGTGAGCCACCGGACGGAGCTCGCCCGAAAGCGCCACTTCGCCGAAGGCCACAGTCTCCGCGGGCACGGGCCGCTCGGACAAGGCGGACACCAACGCGGCCGCCACGGCCATGTCCGCCGCAGGATCGCTGACCCGGTAGCCGCCGGCGACGTTCAAATACACTTCGGCGGTCGAGAAGCTCAGCCCGCACCGGGCCTCCAGAACCGCAAGGATCATCGCGAGCCTACCCGAATCCCATCCGACCACCGCCCGCCTGGGCGTCGCTCCGCTGGCGAGACGCACCACCAGCGCCTGTATCTCCACCAGCACCGGCCGGGTCCCTTCAAGCGCCGGAAAGACCGTTGCTCCCGAAACTTCCTCTCCGCGATCGGTCAGGAACAAGGCCGACGGGTTCGCCACCTCCGCCAGCCCCTCCTCCTGCATCGAGAAGACTCCGATCTCGTCGGTTCCTCCGAACCGGTTCTTGGCCGCTCTAAGGATCCGGTACTGGTGGCTCCGCTCGCCCTCGAAGCTCAGCACCGTGTCCACCATATGCTCGAGCACGCGCGGCCCTGCGATCGACCCGTCCTTGGTGACATGACCGACCAGCACCAAAGCCGTCCCCACCTCCTTGGCGAAGCGGATCAGCTCCTGAGCCGAAGCCCTTACCTGGCTGACCGTCCCCGGAGCGCCCTCGATCAGGTCGGAATGCATGGTCTGGATGGAATCGATCACCACCAAGGCGGGCGGCGGCCCCTCTCCAAGTGTGGTGAGGATGTCCCTGACGGAGGTCGCCGCGGCAAGCTTCACCGGCGCATTGCCGAGCCCAAGCCGCCGGGCCCTCAGCCGCACCTGGTCCGCCGCTTCCTCGCCGGAGATATAGGCGACCGGAAGGCCGCTGGACGCGATGTTGGCAGCCGCCTGAAGCAGCAAGGTCGACTTGCCGATGCCGGGGTCCCCGCCGATCAGTGTCGCGGAGCCGGCGACGAATCCGCCCCCGATCGCCCGGTCGAACTCGCTGATCCCGCTGCCCATCCGCTCCGGCAGCGCCATCTCCGAATCCAGGCCGACGAGCTCCACCGCCCGGCCGCCGCTTCGAAGGTCGTGCCGGGCCGAAAAGGGCGTCACCACCCCGCCCGAATCCTCCACCAGGCTGTTCCATTCGGAACAGTCGCCGCACTGGCCTTGCCAGCGGCTGCTCACCGACCCGCAGGCCTGGCAGACATATCTCTTGCGCGGTTTCGCCATGGCTCAAAAGCTAGCGCTCCGGTTCCCGGACAGCCAGAGAAATTCAGAGCCGCCCGGACGGAACGCCTTCGCCTCGCCCGGCATTATCCTTGGGACAGAAACGGAGACCTGCATTGTTCATCCAGATCAATACCGACAACCAGATTCACAGCGGCGCGGACGTGAACGAGCGGCTCGAAGGCCGAGTTCGCGACAAGCTGAAGCGCTTCGAGGAGCGGCTTACCCGTGTCGAAGTGCACATCTCCGACGTGGACGGACCGCGCGGCGGCGGGGACGACAAGCGGGCGAGCGTCGAGGCGCGCCCGACCGGGCTCGCCCCGGTAGCAGCCGTCGCCGACGCGAACAGCGTCGATGCCGCCGTTTCCAGCGCCGCGACCAAGGTCGCGCGCGTGCTGGACCATACATTTGGCAAGCTCACCGACCGGAAGGGACATTGATCCCCTGACCGTTGCGCCCGTGCGGCAAGCCCTTCCATACAAGCCGAGATGATCCTCGTAGCAAGCTACAACATGCGAAAGGCGATCGGCAGCGACCGCCGGCGCAGGCCCGAGCGCACGCTCGAAGTGCTGAAGGAGGTGGGAGCGGACGTCATCGCCCTCCAGGAGGCGGACCGCCGCTTCGGGGCCAGGGCAAGCGCAATCCCGCCCCACATGATCGAGGAGCATAGCGACTACAAGCCGGTGCCCTTCGAGACCCGAAGCGGGAGCCTGGGCTGGCACGGCAATGCTCTGCTGGTGAAGAAGGACGTCGAGATACTCGACCGCGAGCTGGTCCACCTCCCCTCCCTGGAGCCGCGCGGGGCCGTCCTCGCCGAACTCCGGGTGGGCGGAGTGAAGCTTCGGGTGGTCGGGATGCACCTCGATCTCTCAGGCCTCTGGCGAAGGAGGCAGGCTCATGCGATCCTCGCTCATCTCGCGGCGCGGGACGGAAGCGCCCCAAACGTCTTGATGGGGGACCTTAACGAATGGAGCGCCCACGGCGGGTGCCTGCGCGATTTCGCCCACCACCACCGCTTCGCCGACTGCGGCCGAAGCTTCCACGCCCGAAGGCCGGTGGCCCAGCTCGACCGGATCATGGTCGGCGACGGCCTGGAAGTGGTGGAAAGCGGCGCCCACCACAGCGCCACCGCGCGCAAGGCCTCGGATCATCTTCCGATCTGGGCGAGGATCAAGCCCGCCTAGGAGTTGGCGCTGGCGGCGGCCGAGTTCGCCTGCTCCGGATCTTCCTCCAAAATCGGCTCAGGATCGGGAGCGGGAGCGGCGACTTGCCCCAGCTTCATCCAGTCGCGGAGCGGCAGCTGGTAGATCATGTCCATCACCTCGAACTCCAGCCCGGCCGGCTTGTTGGTCGACGAATTCCACAAGGCTACGACTCCGCTCTTCTTCACCGGATCGAACATGATGACTGCCCGGTAGCCGGTCACTCCGCCGCGATGGGAGATGACCCGGTGCCCGGCATATTCGTAGATCCGCCAGCCGAGCCCATAGCTGGTGCTGGTAAGCCGCTCGGTGAAATTGCGCATCCGCCGGCGCTCTCCCGGCGTGGCGATGAGAGGCGTCTGAACCGCCTGGAGCACCCTTGGAGGGACGACGGCGGGGTCGAGCCCCATCTGCGCCTGCATCCAGACCGCCAGATCCTTGATCGATGAATTGACGCCGCCTGCGGCCGGAACGCTGTAATAAGGCTGCGTCACTTCCACCGGCTTGGAGTTCTTGCCGCCGCGATGAGGCCTCGCCCAGCTTGGCGC
>DASYWC010000182.1:0-4482 GCA_035936615.1 Allosphingosinicella sp.
ACCGTTGGGAAGCCCAAGCGGATAAATCTTGTGCCTGCAATAGAGCATCGTATCGGCGAGCCCCGCACCGCCCAGGAACATTCCAAGTACCGCTTTTCCACCGGCGCTTCCGTCCGACAAAGAAATCAGCTCCCGAGTGACGATGTGGCCCTGCATATCGCCCTTGGCGATCTCGAGCACCCGCTTCAGCATCGCCAGCGGATCCCCGTCGGCGCCCAGATCCAGCGCGATGAGGTTGGTCTTGCCGTTGGGAAGGACCGCGACCGGGGGCGGATTGCTGCCGAAATGCCCGCCGTTGTACAGCTCGGTAAGAGTCGCCTGGACCGTTCCGTCCCCGCCGTTGATTACCAGGACCTTGGGTCTTACCCGGGCGATGGTCTTGAGCGCCGCGGCAATCTGATCGGCATGTTCCACTTCGTAGTGAAAGATGTCCTGGTGCGCCGCGCAATAGGCCCTCACCTGCGGAAGCAGAGCCCGATTTCCGGTCGAACACGGGTTGGAGAGGAGTGCGAGGCGCGCCATCGCCGCTTTAGGAGACCGGCCTCAGCGAGCCGCCCTGGATGTAGTTCAGGACCACCGGAACCACCCGGGTAGTGCCGTTTACCTGGAACGACACCGCGTTCATGCTCGGCTTCCGCTTCAATGCCACGTCCACCAGGGAAACGTTCGGATTGCCTGAGAACCCGCCACCGTCCAGGCGCGACTTGTCGCCCGTGACCTCGTGCCGGACGGAGAGGGCATATCGGCCCTGCGCAGCCGGTACCGGCACGCACACGTCGATCGGCCCGGAACGGTTCACTGGAACCTCGACCTTCCTCAGATAGGCGCCCTTTTCAAGGAAGGTGGATTGATTGCTGGCGTAGAGCTTCACGGTGAGAACGCCCCGAGGAGCCTTGAAGCCTGAGACCCGCGCCAGAACGGCGGGCTTGCCGGCGGCGCAGAGGGATGCGTGGGGCCCGACAGGAGCCGCGGCGGTGGGCACCGCCGCAAGCAGCAGAGCTGCCGGAGCTGCGCACATGAGGGCCGAGGAAGCCCGAACGGATTTGAACATGACCAATCTACTCCAGGTCGCTATAGCAAGACTGCGAAGCGTGGCGCGGCTACAGGACGCGCCTTAGGTTCTGACATTGGCACGATGTTGCGGCCAAATTGTGGTCATGGAGCGTCTAAAAGTTGGGCATCGGCAGCAGCATCGACCGGTATCTGGCAAGGCTGATCTTCGTCCCGCTGATGGCGACGCTGGTGCTCGCCGCCATGCTGCTGCTGCTCGACAAGATGCTCCGGCTGTTCGACTTCGTCGTCACCCAGGGCGGGCCGGTCAGCGTGGTGTGGCAGATGCTCGCCAATCTCATTCCGGAATATCTGTCGCTCGGAATACCGATCGGCCTGATGCTCGGAATCCTCCTCGCGTTCCGCAAGCTCGCCTTGTCTTCGGAGCTGGACACCTTGCGGGCGGTCGGCCTCAGCTACGGCCGTCTCCTGCGCGTGCCGTACACGTACGCGATCGCGCTGATGATCATCAATCTGGGGATCGTGGGCTTCATCCAGCCCCATGCCCGCTACGCCTATGAAGGGCTTCGCTTCGAACTGCGCTCGGGCGCTCTCGGAGCCTCGATCAAGGTCGGCGAGTTCAACAAGCTCGGCAAGCGAATGACCCTGCGCGTCGACCGGAGCGACGATGAAGGTAGGCATCTCCACGGGGTCTTCGTTCGAGCCGAGACCAAGGACGGCAAGACTCTCGCGGCCACGGCCGACCTTGGAGCTTTCCTTGCGACCGATGATCCCGATACGATCATCCTTCGGCTGACCAAGGGGCGCCTGGTCCACGATGCACCCGGCTTCCTGGTGCCCCGGGTGCTCACCTTCGAGAACCACGACGTCCCGATCGACGTTCCGGCGATCGACCGCTTCCGCACCCGTGGCGACGGCAATCAGGAACTGACGATTCCCGAGCTCGTGAAGATCGCCAGCGCCGACGACGTCAGCGATAAGCAGCGCGACAGGAGCCGGGCGAACTTCCACTTCAGGATCGTGGAAGTGATCATGATGCTTCTGGTGCCGCTGCTTTCGGTAGCGTTGGCGGTGCCGCCGAAGCGAAGCACTTCGGGCCTCGGCATCTTCATCGGCATCGTGATGATCGTCACCTATCACAAGATCAACCAATATGCCGAGCAGATGGGCGCCCAGGGGCGGATCGATCCGGTGATCGCGCTGTGGACTCCGTTCGTGTTGTTCTCCGCCTTGATCATCTGGATGTACTGGACGCTCGCTCATAAACCGGGCGGCCAGCCGATCGGAGCCCTGGAGCGGGCGTTCGCCAAGGCCGGCAAAGCCGTCGGTTCGGTGCTTCGGATCGGCCGCCGGGCACGCGCATGATCAGCCTGCACGTCTTCCCCTCCAAGCAGATCGCCCTCTACATGGCGAAGACCTTTGTGCTTCGCAGTCTCGCGGTGCTTGCAGGGCTGGTCCTCATCTTGATGACCCTCGATTTGCTTGGGGAATCGGGCAAGATCCTGGCCCAGCCGGGCAACGGCGACGAGCAGCTTTGGAAATATGTCTCGCTTCGGATCCCGATGCTGGTGTCGCGCTTCCTCCCCTTCTCGGTCCTGCTGGGGACCCTGATCACGCTCGCCACCCTGAACCAGAACAGCGAGATCGTCAGCATGAAGGCGGCGGGCATCTCTGCCCACCAGATCATCGCTCCACTAGTGCTCGCAAGCGTCGGAGTCGCCGCGATCTCCTTCATCTTCAACGAGCGGGTCGTCACCCGCGCGGCCGCCACGCTCAGTGCATGGGAAGCGGTGGAATATGGCAAGGTGCCGCCGAGCACCGGAGTTTCGAGCAACGTCTGGGTCAGGGCCGGCAACGACTTGATCATCGTGCGCCAGGTGAGCGGGAAGCGCGAGAAGACCCGTCTGCAGGGGCTCACCATCTACCAGCGCAAGGGAAGCACGCTCGAATCCACGATCACCGCCGAAAGCGCTACTCCGTTCGAGGGCGGCTGGCGGCTTGTGAACGCCAAGGTGTTCGACGTCGAAGCCAACGCAGTCGAGAAGCGGCCTTCGATGATCGCGCTTCAGGGAGTCTCGACCGATCAGTTCACGCTTGCCAAAGTCAATGCCGACGAGCAGGATTTCTGGAGTTTGCGAAAATCGATCGAGGAGCTGAAGGTCGCCGGCCGCCCCACAGCGGCGCTCGAGGCCGCTTTGTGGCACAAGATTTCGGGGCCCATGTCCGCCCTTTTGATGCCGCTCCTGGCCGGCGTCGCGGCGTTCGGCCTCGCCCGCTCCGGCCAGCTGTTCGTTCGTGCGATCATCGGAATGGGCCTCGGCTTCACCTATTTCGTGGCCGACAACTTCGCTCTGGCTATGGGCGATTTCGGGGCCTATCCGCCCCTGCTTGCGGCCTGGGGCCCCTTCGCGCTGTTCCTCCTGATCGGCGAAACCGTGCTGATCCGGACCGAGGAATAGCCGCTTTACGCGGACTGTTACGTCGCCGTCCCAAAAACGCCTTATTGTCAATTCAGCACACAGTCACATATTTGAAGCTATAAGCCATCACTAAGCGTAGCTGTAACTATGTGGGATAATGAATTGAAAATCGCTCCGTCAGCGCGCCCGGCCTTCTGGAACCGTTCGCACCATCTCGACAAGATGAGCCTCAAGGAGCTCGTCGTCGCCTACGTGCAGTATCCGGCGATCATCGCCTATTTCGTGCTCGCGATGGGAGCCATAGCCCTGTTCGCCTGGCGCCCGGCCCCTTGGCCGGCTGCGCTCGCCGCGGTAGCGATCTCGGCGCTGGTCTATCCGCTGGTATGGTACATCCTCCACCGCTGGGTCCTGCACGGCCGCTGGATGTTCAAGATCGGGCCGCTCGCCTCCACCTGGAAGCGGATCCATTACGATCACCACCAGGATCCCAATCATCTGGAAGTGCTGTTCGGAGCGCTCCACACCACCCTTCCGACCATCGCCCTCGCGACGGTGCCGCTCGGCTATGCCATCGGCAGCTATTGGGGTGCGGGCTTCGGCGGCGCCTGCGCGGCCTTGGCGACAGGCCTTCTCACCACCTGCTTCTATGAATTCTGCCACTGCATCCAGCATCTCGCCTACAAGCCCAAGTCGAAGTGGCTGGCCGAGATGAAGAAGCGGCACATGGCCCATCACTTCCATGACGAGACGGGCAATTTCGGGATCACCACCTTCTTCTGGGACAAGCTTTTCGGCACCCATTACGACCGCCCGGAGCGCCCGGAGAAGAGCCCGACCGTCTTCAACCTCGGCTATACACCCGAGGTGGCGGAGCGTTGGCCGCACGTCGCACGACTGAGCGGGGGTGTCGCAACGGGGCACCCACGGGAGCGCGCCCGAAAGCATTGAGCGGAGGCTCTGGTCCGGGCAAGCGCTACGCGGCCAGTGATCATTGCTTGAAGCAGTGCTCCCGGTGCCAAGCCAAATAACCAGGGTGTGGCCGGTATACTGG
>DASYWC010000183.1:0-7141 GCA_035936615.1 Allosphingosinicella sp.
ATTCAATTTGGGGGACACTCAAATTGGGGGCAACTTGGGGGACACTATATTTCGGACAATTTGGGACAATTTGGGGGACACTATATTTATTTCGATTTCCAATCTGGGGACACTATTCCAATCTCGACAATGTAGGGGACACACAATTTAGGGGACACTATATTTATTTCAGCTTCGGCTTTCGCCCCGGCTTCTGCTTTGCCAGTCTCCGCCCCGTCTGCTCCTCGAGAACCTCCACGAAATCCGCGTCCCCCCACGGCCGTCCGGTCCGCTGGTGCGCCTCGATCGCGGCTTCGTCTTCAGGATCGAGGTCTCCCGCCTCAAGCCCGCGCCGAAGCATCGACCGCCAGTTGCGGTGCGTTCCGGCGAGCGCTCGAAGATCCGTCAGCCCGTCCGCCTTCCCCTCCACGTGCGCCCGAGCCGAGGACCAGCGCCAGTCCTCCGCCCGAGCCGCCAGCTTCGCCTTCACAGGGTTGAGCTCCACATACCGCACCGCAGTCAGCAGATGCGCCTCGTCCATCGGATAGGACGCGAACCGCCCCTGCCACAGATAGCCCGTCCAGCCTTTGGCGAAGTTGATCCGCCGCGAATAGCGCCTGTGGGCGTTCGCAAGCGCCGCTCGCAGAGCGTCGGGCGAGGGCGGGGTAAGGATCAGATGGACGTGGTTCGGCATCAGGCACCAGGCGGCGCAGCTCACCCCTTCGGCGGCGCAGGCTTGCGCGATCAGGTCCTTGTAGGCGGCATAGTCCTCCTCTTTAAAGAACACCTTCTGCCGCCGGTTGCCCCGCTGCGTGACATGGTGCGGGACATCGGGGACGACGATTCGTGCGAGTCGGGCCATGCTTCCTCCTAGGAGCGGGCGGAGCGGCGGTCAATTAGGTATTGTGTCCCCCGGAATTGTGTGTCCCCCGGAATTGTGCGTGTCCCCGGAATTGCTGCCCGGAATTGCTGCGCGTGTCCCCGGAATTCCGCACGCCCGGAATTCGCCCCGCCGCGCCTACACAATACTCATTTTGCGTTCATCCTGGGGGGCGATGTCACTCGCCCGAAAGCGGGGGCGGCATTTTCCACAAGGAAAAGGCCCCGTCCGCTGCCGGACGAGGCCTTCTCAAGAAAGCTTGCCGCTACTCGAACCTAGATCACCGCCCTGTCCGGATCCCGCGCATTTTGCGGCGCCATCTGGAACTGGAGGCCTTGCATGTACGGGTCCATCTGCTTGGTCGCCATGAAGCGCTTGATGGCCGCTGCATAATAGGCACGCGCCGCTTCAACGGTCTTGCGCCCGGTGGCGACGTCATGCGCCAGGTTCAGAGCCAGGAAGTTCGCGGGCTCCTTATCGCAGCGGGCGGACATCTGCCCCTTGGTGCGCTCGACGATGACGCTTCCGTCATAGCGCGCCAGATCGTCAAACCTGTCCACCGGGACCTGATAGTCGATCGCCTGCTCCAGAAGGTCCGGGTGAGGCATCGGGAAGTTGTGCGGGACCGTCTCCCGGAAGACCCTGGTCCACTTCCAGGGGCCGTTGTTCTTCCACATCAGCATCGAGGCGGTGACTTCCTGCGGTGGCCCGTACTTCTTCATCATGTCCATCGCGGCCATTCGGGAGGGTTCGGGCCAGGCGGCGACCATTGATTGGACGCTCCCCATGTCCCTCCCCATGTTCATCCGTCCGGCGGGCTGCATCGGGGCTCCAACCGCGGTGGTGCATGCGGTCATCGATCCGGCGGCGGCGAGTGCCAGCACCCCTGCCGCTGCTGCTTTGAGCTTGTGTGGTTCCATCTTCTCTTCTCCGTTGGGCCGGCCGGGCGGTGCCTTACGTGTCGTGCGGGCAGGCATTCGCCGGCTGGGCGCTGGTGCGCTACCCTGGGCGCACCGATGGGCGCGCCCAGGCTGAGCTAAGGCGGCTTACCCGCCATTCCTCACATAGGTTAACCCGGGTCCGGAGGGCATGTTCCGCGCGGCCGGTGACCGATGCTCCGAAAGGCGTGCCCTATCATCCAGATAAAAGGAACCTGCCCGAAGCCGGTTCGCTCTACCCGCTGAAAGGCGTGCAATGAGTTCGGAATCACTCGACAAGCTTCTGTGTCTGCTGGAGGTGCGCCTGAACGCGATGGCGCTGTGCGAAGTGGCGCGGGGCAAGCGACTGCTGCTGCCGGCGGCCGAGAACATCATCGTCCATTACATCCTCCAAGGCAGCGGAATGCTCAGGATGAGCGACGGCAGCACCGCGGCCTTCGGCCCCGGCACATTGGTGTTCGTGCCTCGGAACTGCTCTCACGAACTCTCGCAGACGGGCGAGGAGCAGGAGACGCAGGTCTGGAGCCAGGGAGCCTCTCCCCTGGGCGACGGGATGATGAAGTTCGCGGAAAGTGGAAGCGGATCGGCGATAAGCACGGCCTGCGGCACGATCTCGGCAGATTGCGGGGGGCTCGACCTGTTCGAGCATTTTCGCGAGCCGCTCTGCGAGGACGTCTCTCGAGACCCGCTGGTGGGATCGGCCTTTCAGCTCATGCTCAGGGAGCTGGAAGAGCCGCGGTTCGGGACCCGGCCGCTTTGCGAAGCGCTGATGAAGCAGTGCATGGTGCTCGCGGTGCGGGCGCAGATGCAGCGGGGAGACCTGACTCTCCTTCCGCTGGGGGCGGTGCGGGACTCCCGCCTGCTGAGAGCCCTCCTCGCAATCGTCGAGCGGCCGGCGGAAGACCACAGCCTCGATGAACTGGCGAAGCTCAGCGGAATGAGCAGGTCCCTGTTCGCCGAGCGGTTCGCGGAAGCATTCGAGCGCCCGCCGATGGATTTGCTCCGGCAGGTGCGGCTCCGACGAGCGGCGAACATGCTTCGATCGACCCAGCTTCCGGTGCAGGTGATCGGGCTCGCGGTGGGCTACTCGAGCCGGAGCTACTTCTCCCGGGCCTTTCGTGCAGCCTACGGCGAAGATCCCAAGAGCTTCAGGGAACGGGCGCGGAGCGGCACGGGCTCCGATGCCGCAGCCGAACCGCCGGTGAACCATGCGCCCTGACGACAGCAATGGGAACTTGCCCACTTCGCAGCGGCCCTTCCGGGTCCTGATCATCGCCGGGTCCGACCGCCGGCAGCACAATTGCCCGGGCGTCGATTCCAAGGCCCGGACCCTGATGCTCCGGATGGCCGATGCGATGCCGGATGAGTGGGAGGTGGACTACGAGGACCTCGGCAACGTCTACTCGCGGGCGCGGATCCAGAGCTGCAACGCCTGCGTCTCCACATCGATGGCGCTCTGCGTCTGGCCGTGCAACTGCTACGAGAAGAACGGCAAGGCCGAGCCCGACCTTATGTGGGACCTCGATCTCTACGCCCGGCTCGACCTGGCGGACGCCTGGGCGGTCATCGGTCCGGTCAACTGGTACGCCCCGACCTCCAACCTCAAGCTGATGTTCGACCGGCTGGTCTGCATGAGCGGAGGCAATCCGCGTGAAGACCTGATCGATCACAAGAATCCCGAGCTGGCGATGAAGCTCGAGAAGCAGCCCGAGTGGGAGGAGCTCAGCCGCAACCATCTGGAAGGGCGGACTGCGGCCTTCTTCTGCTACGGCGACGACGGAGCGAACGAAATCGGCGAGGACGGGCGCCCGAGGAAGCTTCGCCACAAGCAGTGGTTCGATCCCGCCTCGGAACCCTTCGAGGCGATGCGCGATGCCTACGCGCCGCTCGTCTGGCAGTGCCGGTACAGCGGCATCGAAGTTCCGGACGATCTTTGGACCTATGCGGACACCGGCCTCAACCTCCCCTACAGCGAAAACCAGGCCGAGGACATGATCCATGAGGACGAGATCATGACCGCGTTCAATTCCTGGACCGCCAGGTTCATCCGCTTCGTGGGCGCAAAGGGAAAGGTGGAGCCGGGCGAGTACCGCGCATTCGGCTACCAGGCTCCGTCGGCTCGGATTGCGGACGCCAAGCTGATGGTCCGCGACTGGAGGATGCGCCTTGGAATAGCGCCCGCCGGCTCCTCGCCCGCCGAGCAGGAGCGGCTTGGCCTCAACCAGGACACCGGCCTTCGCCGAGGCAAGAGCGAAGGCGAAAAGCTGAGGGAGTGACAGCTGAATAACATATGCGGCCGGTCTCGATCCGACGCCTACCTGCTCCGCAATCCGAAGCCGATGTTGGAGGCGGCTGCGGCCGACCATGCGCATTGCTGGCGACGGGGTACCCCTAGATCGCACTGCGTCGAACTCGGGCGCACGCACCCGAAGGTCAGCAGGTTGAGCCGAGGCGATCCTTGGTTCGCCCCGCCAGAACTATGCAACGCACGTTGCGCAGAGCCTCCAAGCTTATGGTCGGATCACCCTCCACAGCAATAAGGTCCGCGTGCGCACCTTCGCGCAACGTACCGAGTTCGCCGGGGGCAACGAGGTTTCCTGCAACCCATGTTGCGGAGCGCAGCGCTTGCGCCGGACTTGCGCCTCCGTCCACGTAAGCGTTGATGGCCATGCGCGCTGCCTCACCGCGAGGTAGGCCGAAATCGATGTAAACGTCCGAACCGAACGCCACCTCCACTCCGGCATCGCGAGCCTTTTCGATCCGGTCCCTGCTCAGGCCGAGAATGGCTTCAATTCGGGCTCGATCCGGCCGCCGCTCGGCAGGGGTCCTCGCCACATCGACAGCGAGCAGTGATCGTCCGGCTTCGGTCAGCACGAGAACGGCCCCGAGCTGCTTCATCCGCGCAAGGGTTGCGGGGGTGGCGCCCCGGCCATGTTCGATGGCGCGCACGCCGGCATCCAGGGCCCGGTTGATTGCCCTGTCGTTTGTGGCATGTGCTGTGACCTTAAGGCCCATCAGGTTTGCCTCCTCGACGATCGCCCGCATCTCCTCGATTGATAGATAGGCCGGGTTGGGTGAGGCGTTGGAGTAGAGCTTCACGTGATCAGCGCCTTGGACCGCTATTTCACGGACCGCAGCGCGCGCATCATCAGCCCCGCGCACGATCCTGTATTCGTGGCGAACGATATTCTGGTGCTCCTCCAGCACGCCGTCCAGCTGCCCCCCCGCGGGAGAAAGTCCGGGGCCAGCCACGAACAGGCGCGGTCCTCGAATTGTCCCTTCCGCGATTGCGCGGCGAAGGGCCACGTCCGCGAACCGCCCCGCATTTCCAAGGTCGCGCACCGTAGTGAAGCCGGCGTCGAGGTATGTGCCCGCCCGGGCGGCTCCTCGCAGCACTCTCAGTGCATCCCCCTCCCGCACCACTTCGCGAACGCTGGTCTCGCCGGATCCTTCGTCTCCCGGGTGCTCCATCAGCAGGTGGGCATGGGCCTCGACAAGGCCGGGCAGAACCACATAACGGCTGAGGTCGAGTATTCGGGCTCCGGGCGGAGGAGCTATGTGTGCGCCGACTTGCTTCACCCGGCCATTCTCGATGAGGATGTCGCGAGCCGGCAGCAATGCCGCTCGTTCGCTGTCGAAGAGCCGCCCGGCGCGGACGAGGAGTACCTCCTGGGCACGAGCCGCTGGTACGTGCAGGAGGCTCCCAATGCTCAACGCGAGCACGAGCAAGAACCGAACAGCAGGAACAGCACTCGTATTTCGCATCGACCTCTCCTGGTTGAGCAACTTCACACAAGCAAAGGATGTCCGCAATGGGATCGCACTTCCAAAAGCCTTCCGTTTAAGCTAAAGGCGCCGCTTCCAACAGACATGCTGGAAATTCGCGGGAGATGCTCCTCGGGGTGTCGTTCGAACCGCTAAACTTGAACCCGGACGAAAGTACCACTTTCATCCGATCTACAGAGTGAGTGACACATGGCAAAGAAAGTAACGGGCTTCATCAAGCTCCAGGTGCCCGCGGGCGCCGCCAATCCCTCGCCTCCGATCGGCCCCGCCTTGGGCCAGCGCGGGGTCAACATCATGGAATTCTGCAAGGCCTTCAACGCAGCCACCGCCGACGTCGAGAAGGGCATGCCGATCCCGACGATCATCACCGTCTATGCGGACAGGAGCTTCTCGTTCGAGACGAAGACTCCGCCGGCGACCTTCCTCATCAAGAAGGCCGCGAACCTCAAGTCGGGCTCCAAGGAGCCTGGCAAGGTGAGCGCTGGCCGGATCAAGCGCTCGCAGCTTCGCGACATCGCCGAGACGAAGATGAAGGACCTGAACGCCAACGATCTCGATGCCGCGACCAAGATCATCGAAGGCTCCGCACGCGCGATGGGCCTTGAAGTGGTGGAGGGCTAAGGACATGGCAAAGCAGACCAAGAAGCAAAAGGCATTGAGCCAGGCCGTCGACCGCAACCGCCTCTACGGAGTCGACGAGGCGATCAGCACCGCCAAGGCCAACGCGACCGCCAAGTTCGACGAGACGATCGAAGTCGCCCTGAACCTGGGCGTCGATCCTCGGCACGCCGACCAGATGGTCCGCGGAGTCGTCACCCTCCCCGCCGGAACCGGCAAGGACGTGCGGGTCGCGGTGTTCGCCCGCGGCGACAAGGCCGAACAGGCGACTGCCGCCGGTGCGGACGTGGTCGGAGCCGAGGACCTGATGGAGACCATCCAGGGCGGCACCATCGATTTCGACCGGGTCATCGCCACGCCCGACATGATGGGCATCGTCGGGCGGCTGGGCAAGGTTCTGGGCCCCAAGGGCCTGATGCCGAACCCGAAGCTCGGCACCGTCACTCCGAACGTCGCCGAGGCCGTCAAAGCGGCCAAGGGCGGCCAGGTCGAGTTCCGCGTCGAAAAGGCGGGGATCATCCACTCCGGAATCGGCAAGGCGAGCTTCACCGAAGCCGACCTTCGAGCCAACTTCGACGCGTTCGTCGACGCGATCGTCAAGGCCAAGCCCGCCGGAGCCAAGGGCAAGTACGTCAAGAAGGTGGCGATCACCTCGACCATGGGCCCCGGAATCAAGATCGACGCCGCGGAGATCACGGCGTAAGGCTCAGCCGCCCGTAGGCAGCGAGCCTGGCGCGCAGCGTCACGTGAGCAGCCTACGGAGTCGGCCCAGCCCGGACGGCGGGGCGGCTGGACGACCAGCCGAACCCGTCCGACGCGGGCAGGCCGCCCTGCCCGCTCCTTTCCCCTTCCGCCCGTCCTGAGCCTGTCGAAGGACTGCCCTTTCCCCCCTCCGCTCATCCCGGGGCTGTCGAAGGATCGTCCCGGGCCAGTCGAAGGC